>JADCGK010000001.1 GCA_020249045.1 Azospirillum sp.
CACGACGGCGTTCTCGCCGGCGCCTTGCGCCAGATGGGTGTGGACGTTGCCGCCGTGCCGCGCGGCGAACCCCGCGATCTCGACCAGCAGATCGCGCGAACAGGTATCGGGCGCGTGCGGCGCCCAGTCGCACCGGATGCGTCCGCCGTCGTGGCCATGCCATTTTGCGATCAACGCCAGGGTCTCGGCGACCGTCGCGTCGCGGACGGCGCGCGTGTGTTCGTAGCGGCCGGCGCTCAGCGCCTCGGCATCCGCGTCGTGAACCCGCCCGCCGACGACCGCGCGCAAGCCCAATTCCGACGCCGCCGCCGCACAGCCCTCGGGGTAGCGATAGTAGTCGACGACCGTGGTGCAGCCCGCGCGCAGGGCCTCGTACATGCCCAGACGCGAGAGCAGATGCGCTTCCTCCGCCGACAGACGATGACCCTGCGGCACGCCCTTGGTGTAGGCGGGGGCGTAGCCGAGATCCTCGATCATTCCGCGCGTGATCGTCAGCGGCGTGTGGTTGTGGACGTTCACGAGGCCGGGCAGAACCATGCGCTGCGCCCCGTCGATGCGCTTGGCCGGCGCCCAGGACCGCCGCAACTCCGCCGCCGGGCCGACGGCGGCGATCGCATTGCCCTTGATCGCGACGGCGCCGTCCGCCAGGACGCGGCGCGTTTCGTCCTGGGTCAGCACGAACGCGCCGTCGATCAGGATGTCGCACGGTTCCATCAGAAGCTCGCCAGCCGCCGCAGACCCACCAGCCGATCGGCGACGATCAGGATCGCGACCGTGAACAGGATCAGACCCGCCGAAATCGCGGCGATCACGGGATTCGGGTTCTCCTCGACGTATTGCAGCATTTGGATCGGCAGGGTTTTGGTCCAGGCGTCGGCGAAGAAGATCGAGATCGGATAGTTGTCGAGCGAAGCCAGGAACGCAAACAGTGCGGACGTGACGAACGCCGGGGCCAGCACGGGCACGACGACCTTCACGATCGCGCGCGGGTAGGAACAGCCGAGCGTGCGCGCCGCGTCGACCAGCGCGAAGTCGAACAGCGAAAGACTGGCCGTCACCGTGCGCATGACGTAGGGCAGCGTGATGACGACGTGCGCGATCAGCAGCCCCGCATAAGCGTCGCGCAAGCCCAATTCGCGGAAGAACTGCAGCATCGCGATGCCGAGCACCAGCCCCGGCATCATCAGCGGGGAGACCATGAAGGTCTGGATGGCGTCGCGGCCGGCGAAGCGGCCGCGCACCACGCCGATCGCGCAAAGCGTGCCGAGGACCAGTGCCGCCAGCGTGGAAACGGCCGCCACCTCCACCGAGGTGGACAGCGCGGGCCACAGCCCACGGGTATTGGGCAGGCGCTCGAACCAGCGCAGCGACCATTCGGGCGGCGGCAGGGCGAAGACCGCCGATGCGCTGAATGCGACCAGCACGGTGACGACCAGCGGCGCCAGCAGGAAGACGACCGCGGCCGCCGCCACCGTCCAAATCAGGACCGAGGTCGCACGGTGGATCGCGGTCATCGCGCCGCCCCCATGCGCCGGGCGAGCCAGCCGCTGCCCATCACGACCGCGATGGCGACCGCAAGCAGGACGGCAGCCGTCGTCGAACCCAGGCGTTCGTTGCGCATGAACAGGAACGATCGACCGGTCAGCGTCGCCAGGGTCTGGAAGCGGTCGCCGATCAGCAGGCTGGGGATCACGTACATCGCGATCGACAGCGAGAACACGAAGGCGATGCCCGCGACGGCACCGGGCAACGTCAACGGCAGCAAGACGCGCCGGAAGGCATGGAACGGTCCTGCGCCCAGCGTCGCCGCGGCCTCCATCAATCGGGGGTCGATCTGCCGGATCACCGAATAAAGCGGCATCACCATGAACGGCAGGAACACGTTGACCGCGCCGATCACGAGGCCGGTCTCGGTGAAGAGCAGCCGCATCGGTTCGTCCACGATGCCGAGCGACACCAGCGTGCCGCTGACGAGCCCGTCCCGGCGCAGCAGGATTTGCCAGGCGAACGCCTTGACCACCACGCCGACCGAAAGCGGCAGGATCAACGCCACCAGCAACGCGGTTTGCGGCAGGCCTTTGGCGCGCGCGAGCGCGAAGGCGACCGGATAGCCGACCAGCAGGCAAACCAGCGTCGTCCACAAGGCGATGCGCAGCGTGTTGCCGAGCACGCGCCAGCTGAACGGATCGGCGAAGAACGCAACGAAGCTCGACAGCGAAAACCCGTCCGGCATGCGCACGCTCTTGACGAGAAGCAAGCCGAGCGGCACGGCATAGACGACCGCGAGGTACAGAACCGCCGGGGCGACGAGCAGCAATGCCGGGTCGAGGCGGCGCGCGGTCACGGGGCCGGCGCCTCGGGGAAGACCAGCGTATCGTCGAAATGCCAGCGCAGCGTCGCGCGCGTGCCGGCTGCCGGAAGGACGAAGCCGGCGGCGCCGATCTCGGCGACCGCGCGGTCGGGCTCGGGCAGATCGAAGTGCAGCAGCAGTTTGGAGCCGAGATAGACCGCGTCGCGCAACGGCAATTCGACGCCGTTCTCCCCGGGTTCGAGCGCGCCGCCCACGCGCACGCGCTCGGGCCGGACGCCCACGGTCACGCGCGCGCCGGGGATGTAGTTGCCTTTGCCGAGCAACCGGCCGGCAGCGGTCTCGATTTCGGCGGTTCCGCCCGCGCAGGCGACGACCTTGCCTTCGAAGCGGGTGGATAGGCCGACGAAATCCAGCGCGAACGCCGTGGCCGGGGATTCGTAGATCTCGGCCGGAGCGGCCAATTGTTCGATGGCGCCGCGGTTCATGATCGCGATGCGGTCGGACATGACGAGCGCTTCGTCCTGATCGTGCGTGACGAAGATCGCCGTGGTGCCGAGGTCGCGCAGCAATCGGCGCAGTTCGATCTGCATCGTCTCGCGCAGCTTGCGGTCGAGCGCGCTGAACGGCTCGTCGAACAGCATCAGCTTGGGGCCGACGGCGAGCGCGCGCGCGACCGCCACGCGCTGCTGCTGGCCGCCCGACAGCATCTGCACCGGCCGCCGGGCGAATTCGCCCATGCGCACCAGATCGAGGAATTTCGCCACCGTCGCGTCGGTTTCGGCCGCCGGACGACCGTGCGCGCGCAGACCGAAGGCCACGTTCTCGGCCACGCTCAGATGCGGGAACAGCGCGTAGTTCTGGAATACGACGCCGACGTCGCGCTTGTGCGGCGGCAGGCGCAGGATGTCCGCCCCGTCGAGCACGACCGTGCCGCGATCGGGGGCGAGCAACCCGGCGACAATCCGCAGAAGCGTCGTCTTGCCGCACCCCGAGGGGCCCAGCAGCGACACGAACTCGCCCTTCGCGACCGAAAGATCGACGCCTTGCAGAACGGCGGCGGCGCCGAATCGCTTTTCGGCGCCGCCGATATCGAGGAACGCGACCAACGCTCAGATCGCCATTTCGCGGTCCCAGCGCTGCACCCAGGCCTGGCGTTCGCGCGCGACGAATTGCCAATCGAGCCCGTAGGTCTTGATGCCCGGCGGCAGGCCTTCGGGCGGCTTGGCGTCGACGTTGGAGGGGAAGGCGAAGGTTTCGGGCAGCAGGATGTCCTGCATCTCCTTGCCCAGCAGTTCGTCGATGAAGGCGCGCGCGAGTTCGGGCGCGGGCGCCCCGCGCACCAGCGCGATGCCCGCCGGCCCGACGAAGATGCCTTCCTTCGGCGCTTGCAGTTTGATCGGCGCGCGTTCGCGCTCGCGCGGCACGACGACCGAGGAGAAGGCCGAGGGAATGGCCCAGGCTTCGCCCTGTTCGAGCAGATTGAACGCCTGCGGAATCTGCGTGTAGATCGTCAGCAGGTTGGGCTTCAGCGTCGCGATTTTCTTGAAGCCGGCGGCGATGTCGTATTGCGCCTGATCGATGGGCTTGCCGGTCTCCAGGTGTGCGGCCATCACGAGGTTGGCCAAGCCTTCGGTGTTCTGCAGCGAGGGCAGCACGACCCGGCCTTTGAAGCGCGGCTCGTAAACGTCCGCCCACGACGCCACGCCTTGCGGCAGCGCGCGCGTGTTGGTCGCGATCCCCTGCCAGGGCTGCAAATAGTTGGCCCACATCCCGTCCATATGGATCGCGTCGGGGCGGGTTTTGGCGAGGTTGGGCGCGATCGCCGGCGTCAGCTTCTCCAGCAGATTTTCGTTGACCGCCATGATCATCACCGGATCGTCCATCAGCACGACGGACAGGTACTGGCGGTTCCGATTGCTTTGCATCTTTTCGAGGTTCACGAGCGAGCGCGTGCCTTCGAACGTCAGCTTGGCGTTGTACTTGCGCTCGAAATGGCGGGTCATCGTGCCGTTCATCCACGGCGCCATCGATGCCGCACCGCCGACGACCAGTTCGCGCGCTTGGGCGCGCACGATGGCCGGGAAGCCCGCGAGCGCCGCGGCCGAGGCGCCGGCGGCGAGAAGGGCGCGGCGCGACAAGGCGGTCGATTGGGACGGCGTACGATGTTTCATGGCGGGAATTCCCCTGCAAGGCGATGGGCCGGCGGACCGGCGAGGCAAGGGCGCTTCGCAAGCCCCGTGCCAAGGTGCGGCTGGCGTAGTGTTTGCTTCGTCCGCCCGGTGATGGCGGACATCCCGATCATCGATCTTTCAAGGCCCGACGGCGAATGTGCCGCCGCCATCGGCGCCGCTTGCGCGCGGATCGGTTTTTACGCCGTGACCGGCCATGGCATACCGGCCGCGCAAATCGACGCGCTGCATGCGGCTGCCAGGACGTTCTTCGACTTGCCCGCGGCTGAAAAGTGCCGTGTGGCGCGCCCTCGGCCCGAGCAGAATCGGGGGTATATCGGCCGGGGGGACGAAACGCTCGCCCGGCTCGCAGGCCAAACCACGCCGCCCGACGACAAGGAAGTCTTCACGATCGGCCCGATCGACACGGGCACCGACGCGTACTTCACCCGGCCCGAGGCCTACCCGCATTTCGCGCCCAATCTATGGCCCGAACGGCCGGCGGTTTTGCGTCCGGCGATGGAGGCGTATTGGCATGCGGCGACCGCGCTCGCACGCCGTTTGCTGCGCTTGTCGGCGATCGCGCTCGATCTGGCGCCGTCGCATTTCGACGCGTCGACCCGCCGGCATATCAGCATGCTGCGTTTGATCGACTATCCCGCGCCCGACCGCGCGCCCGCGCCCGGCCAGCTGCGCGCGGGCGAGCACACCGATCTCAACATGCTGACGCTGGTCGCCGGCAGTACCGATATCGGCGGGATCGAAGTGCGTCGGCGCGACGGCGCGTGGATTCCGGTGCCCCATGCGCCGGGGCTGATCGCGGTCAATATCGGCGACGTGCTCATGCGCTGGACCAACGATCGCTGGGTTTCCACGCCCCATCGCGTCGCCAACGCGCCGCCCGGATCGGGTGTGCGGCGGCAAAGCGCCGCCTTCTTTTTTCAAGCCGAGTACGACGCCGAGCTCGCGTGCCTGCCGTCCTGCATTTCGGCCGAAAATCCGGCGCGCTATGCGGCCACGACCATCGGTGCCTATCGCGCCGCGCGTTTCGCCAAAACGGCCGGTTAGGCGAGGACCGCCTCGATCCGGCGCGCCGCGGCGATCAGCGCCGCGTCCTGGCCCGCCCGGCCGATCAGTTGGACGCTCAACGGCAAGCCGGACGGCCCCTTGCCGGCCGGCAACGACAAGTCGGGCGCGTGCAGCGGCATCCACATCCGGATGAACGCGTTGCCGCCGCACCGTTCGGCGGGCGGCGGCTCGCCCTCCGACCCGGGCACCATCAGCAGATCGAACGCGGCGATATCGGCCGGAAACCGCGCGCGCATGCCCGCGCAGAAATCCATCGCCTCGTTGTAGGCGGCTTGCGGGATCGCCAAGCCGTCCTCCAGCAGCGCCGCGACGCCCGCATCGAGCGCGCCGCGCTTTTCGCGCAGTTCCCAATCGAACAGCCGCGCGGTTTCGTATTGGACGATCAGGTGCTGGGCGTCCGACAATCGGTCGTAATCGGGGCCCAGGGCCGCCTCGCCGACCGCAATGCCCGCCGCCGCAAGTGCTTGCGCGCATCGTTCGAAATTCGCGCGGACATAATCGGGGGCCGCGGCCCAATCCGACGTCCGGTAAAGACCGACCCGTGGGCCGGCCTGCGCGGGTGCCGCGTACGCCGCGCGGCCCGTGATGGCGGCCAGCGCCAGCGCCAGATCGCCGACCGTCCGCGTCAACAGTCCCGTCACGTCGAAGCTGGGCGCGAAATCGCGGGAATTGCGATAGGCGATCCAGTCGTGCGTGGGTTTGAGGCCGACCAAGCCGCAAAACGCGGCCGGCCGGATGATCGATCCGCCGGTCTGCGTGCCGAGCGCCAGCGGCGCCATCCCGGCGGCGACGGCGGCGGCCGAACCGCTGGAGGACGAGCCCGGCGTGCGCGAAAGATCGAGCGGGTTCCGTGTGCGCGCGGGCCACCAGAAGCCGAAGCGCGACACGACGGTCTTCCCCAGCATCACGGCACCCGCTTCGCGCAGCGCGCGCACGACGGGCGCATCGCGCTTGGGCCGTCGGCCGGCGTAGGTGGCGGGATCGCCCCATAGCGCGGGCATGTCGTGGGTGTCGATCACGTCCTTGATCGCGACGGGCACGCCGTGCAGCGCCGAGCGCCGGGGTTCGGCATCGCGCGCTCGGGCTTGGGCGAGCGCCAATTCGGGATCGACGAATTCGAACGCGCCGACCTGCGCCTCGCGCGCTGAGATGCGGGCAAGGCAGGCGCGCGTCAGCGCGACGGACGAAAGCGTGCCCGCCGCCAAACCGGCGGCGGCCTCGGTCAACGGCAAGTCGGCGGGATCAGACGCCATCGATCGCGCGCTCCTTTTCCAGCATGTAATCGCCCGCGCGGATCGGCGGTGCAGCCGGGCCCGTTCCGGGTGCGATCGGCGCGACGATCGCGTCGTGGTTCGGATGCAGGAAATACGCGATCGACTGGCGCGCGCGCGGCGCCGCGTCGGGGGGCGGGTTCGCGACCCTGTGGAAGTTGGAGACCCAACGCCCGCCGGTCCACCGTTCCATCATGTCGCCGATATTCACGACAAACAGCTCGGGCCGGCACGGCACGTCGATCCAATCGCCCGCGCGCGGCTTGACCTGCAGCCCGTCTCCGCCGGGCGCTTGGGCGAGGATCGTCAGCGCGCCGTAATCGGTATGCGCGCCGGCGCGGGTTTGGCCGGGCAAAGGCGCGACGGTCTGGGCGGGATAATGGATGGTGCTGAGGATCGAAAAATGCCGGTCGATCTTGTCCGCGAACCAATCGGGCGCCAGGCCCAGCGCGCGGGCGAACAAACCCATCAAATCGGCGCCGAGCCGTTCCATGCGGGCGTAATGGACGGCGAGCGATGCCGCTAGTTCGGGCGGCAGCCGGTTGGGCCGGTGGAACGCCCGCGCGTCGGGCGTGCGGAAATAGGGGTGTTCGAGATCGAAGCGGCCCGCCATGAAGTACTCGCGCAAATCGGGAGGTTGTTCGACACCCTCCTTTGCCGCGAGGCCCGAGCCGGCCGGGCGGTGATAGCCGTGATGACGCGCGCCGGGTTCGGGCGCGTAGGCCGTTTTCTCCGCCATCGGGCGCGCGAAGAAACGGGCCGAGGCGGCGAACGTGGCTTCGATCTCGGCTGCGAGCACGCCGTGGCCGGAAATCGCGAAAAACCCGACCTCCCGGTTTGCGGCGTCGATTTCGGCCGCCGCGCGTGCGGCGGCATCGGGTTCGCCCGCGCGAAAGCCCGTCAGATCGACGACCGGAACGCTTGGCAGCATGGTTGCATCGACCCCGTTGGGACCGGCGACGGCGCCGGAAGGGCCCCCGCCGGAAGGAGCGTCATGGAACTTTATCGCGGCATGGACCGCGCGGCGTTGGACGTCGCATACAACAATCGTGCCGTGGTGCCCGATTGGCAGGGCTATCTCGACCGGTGGCGGGCGCGCAGTGCGGCGCTTTATGCCGCGAGGCTGGTCTTGCGTGATCTCGCCTACGGCGCGCAGCCGCGCCAACGCATCGATGTTTTCCCGTGCGGACGGCCCGGCGCGCCCGCGATTCTGTTTCTGCACGGCGGCTATTGGCAATGGAACGACAAGGAGGGGCAGGCATTCGTCGCCGAAGGGCTGCTCGCACGCGGTTTCGACGTGGCGATCGGCGAATACAGCCTCGCGCCCGACGCGCGCATGCCCGCCATCTGCGCCGAGGCGCAAGCGATGGTCGCTTGGCTCGCGCGCGAATTGCCCGCGCGCGGTCTCGGCGGCGGAGGGCTCCATCTTTGCGGCATTTCGACGGGGGCGCATCTGGCCGCGCTGTCGCTCGGCCATCCGGCCGTGCGCGGGGCATTGCTGATCAGCGGCATTTACGATCTCGAACCGATCCGCCTCTCCGCGCTCAACGATGCGATCGGCATGGACGCAAGCCAAGCCCGCGCGCATTCGCCCTTGCACGCCGTACCGGGCGCCAGCGCGCCCGCGATCATCGCCTTCGGCGCGGACGAACGGCCGGAGATCCAGCGCCAGGGCAGGGACTACGCTGCCGCCCTGGAGGCGCTCGGCCGCACGGCACGTGTGCTGACCGTGACCGGGTGCGACCATTTCTCGGTGCTCGAAACCCTGTCCGATCCCGCCGGCGCGCTCGCCGAGGCGGCGGCGGCGCTTGCGCGGACCTGATCTCAGCCCTGATCGCGGGGTTGTGACGCGGAAAGCATCCAAAACTGCATACAATTTGGGCACGGCCCGTACCCCATCCGTTGGCGCCCAGCTTTACGCGATGGCACGTCGCTTGCTGGATGGTCGCCTCGCGTTCGTGGGGTGGCCTTGTCGAAACACATCCGCAAAACACTGATCGCCGGCGCGCTGGTGGTGCGCGCCGCACCGCACGGCTATGCCTGGGCGCGCGCCGATCTGTTGATCGAGGACGATCGGATCGCCGCGATCGAAGCGCCGGGCGCCATCGCACCCGGACGCGCCGACGAAATCGTCGACGGCGCGCGGCTGCTGGCGATGCCGGGCCTGATCAACGGCCATGTCCATTCGTGGGACCATTATCTGAAAGGCTGCCTCGAAAACCTCACGACCGAGGTGGCCATGTCGTTGATCCGGCCGCGCAAAGCGGTGCCGATCACGCCCCGGCAGATGTATTTGCGCACGGTCGTCGGCGCGCTTGAATCGCTGCGCACCGGTGCCACGACGATCGTGGACGACCTTTCGCTGGGTCAGTTCTTCTCGCGCGAGCACGTCGACGCCGCGTTTCAAGCCTACGAGGACACCGGCACGCGCGCGATGGTCGGCTTTTCGATGATCGATCGCGCGGTCGTCGACTCCTACCCGTTCGGCGAGGCCGAATTTCCGCCGGCGCTGCTGTCCGAACTGCGCGGCCTGCCGCGCCCGACGGCCGACCAATTGCTCGGTCTCGTGCGCGATCTGGCGCGCGCGGGCAAGCATCCGAAATCCGCGCGGGTTTCCACGCTCGTCTCGCCCTCCGCGCCGCATCGGTGCACCGACGGATTCCTGATCGCCAGCCGGCGGTTGGCCGACGAACTCGATCTGCCGGTGATGACGCATTGCCAGGAAACGCGCATGCAGCTGATCACGGCCGAGGAGTTCTACGGCCGGTCGTTGGTCGCACATCTGGACGCCCTGGGCTTCCTGAAGCCCGACACGACGCTGATCCATGCGACGTGGCTGTCCGAACGCGACATCGCGATCATCGCGCGCGCCGGGGCGTCGGTTCAGTACAACCCGTGGAGCAACGCGATCATGGGATCGGGCTTGGCTCCCGTGCGCGCGTGCCTGGACGCGGGCATCAACGTGTCGATGGGCTCGGACGGCTGCGGGTTGCTTTACGGCGTCAACATGCTGAACACGCTGGGCACCGGCGCTGTGCTGCCGAAAATCGCCGGCACCGATGCGGCGCGCTGGCCGACGGCGGAGGAGATCTACCGCGCGGGCAGCGAGGGCGGGGCGCGCGCCTTCGGGTTGGGCGACCGGCTCGGACGGCTCGAGCCGGGCTTCAAGGCCGATATCGTCTGCTACGACCTCGACGCCACGACGCTCACCCCGCTCAACCATCCGGTCCGCCAGATCGTCTACGGCGAACGGGGGGCGGCGATCCGCGAGGTCTTCGTCGACGGCCGGCGCGTGGTGCGCGAAGGCCGCAACGCGATGGTGGACGAAACCGCCCTGCTGCGCGAAATGCAGTCCGCGCACGCTGAGATGGCCGATACGCTGGTCGCTTCGCAGGCCGATGCGGCACCCTTCCACGACGCGTTGACGCGCGTGTATCTGCGCGCGCTGGCGTGCCCCATCGCGCACGGTCATTACGCCGCGCTGATGACCGGCAACAACATCGCGCCGAGGGCCGCGTCGTGACGGCGGCGGGCGCACGGCTCACGATCTCCAACGTCTCGCACGCCTATGCGGGCGTGCCCGCGCTCGCGGACGTTTCGTTCGAAGTGCCGCCGGGCGATCTCACCGCTCTGCTCGGCCCTTCGGGCTGCGGCAAAACCACGTTGCTGCGCATCATCGCGGGCTTCTTCCGCCAAACCCAAGGTTCGGTTCTGGTGAACGGCGCGCCCATCGACGACGTGCCCGCGGCCAAGCGCAACGTCGGCATCGTGTTCCAGAACTACGCGTTGTTCCCGCATTTGGACGTCGCGCGCAATGTCGGCTACGGCCTGCGCGCGCAAGGTGCGACGGGCCCGATGGTCGAAGCGCGCGTCGATGAGATGCTGCGCCTCGTGAAGATGGAGAAGTTCGCCAAGCGCCTGCCCGGCGAATTGTCCGGCGGCCAGCAGCAGCGCGTGGCGCTCGCCCGCGCGCTCGCGGTTTCTCCGCGCATCGTGCTGCTCGACGAACCTTTCTCCGCGCTCGACAAGGCGCTGCGTCTCGACATGCAGATCGAGGTCAAGTCGCTGCTCAAGCAATCCGGCGTGACCTCGATCATCGTGACGCACGATCAGGAGGAGGCCCTGTCGATGGCCGATCGGATCGTGGTGCTGAACCAAGGCCGCATCGAACAGATCGGCGGCCCGTCGGAGCTTTACGATGCGCCGCGCTCGCTGTTCGTCAACACGTTCATCGGGCATACGAACCTGATCGCGGGCCGCTTGATCGGCCGCGATGGGGCCGCACTCGCCATCGACCTTCCCGGTTTGGGCCGGTTGTCGATCCCGACCGACAAGGATTATCCGGCCGGCCAAGCGCTGACCGTGACCGTCCGGCCCGAGAATTTCGCGCTCGACGCTTCGGGCCCGATCGAGGGCACGGTGCGCCAGATTCTGCCGCTGGGCCCCGTGGATGTGATCGAGGTGGCGCTGGCCGCCGGGCCCGCGCTCAAGGTTTCGCTGCCCCACGCGGCGGGCGGCGTGCCGCTGTCGCCGGGCGCGGCGTTGCGACTTTCCGTCCGCGATCCCGCCGGATGCGGCGTTTTCTCCACCGCGGCCGCACCGGCCGCCGCCTGATTTCCACCGGAAGCAAGGAGCCAACAGCCATGAAACTCGACCGCCGTTCGATGCTGGGCCTCACCGCGGGCGGGCTTGCCGCCGCCGCGTTCGACGCGCGCGCCCAGTCGCGCGAATTGTTCGTCGTGACCTATCCCGGGTCGGTCGACGAAAGCTTCAAGCAGGTCGTGGGGCCGGAAGTGCGCAGCCGTCTGGGGGCGACTCCGACCTTCACCCCGTTGCTCAACGCCGAGGTGATCGGCCGACTGCAGGCCTCGGGTGCGAACCCGCCCTTCGACGTGGGCATGTGGGACAACGGGCCGCTGATCCTCGCCAAGGAAGCCGGGTTGCTGGAGCGCTTTCCCGTCTCGGCCATGAACCATTCGCGCGGCCTGCCCGCGCAGTTCGTCGATCCGGACGGCTTCGGTCCGGCCTTCGCCGTCACGATGATCGGCATCGCCTACAATCCCAAGCGCATCGCGGGCAAGCCGACCTCGTGGGAGGATTTCTGGAAGCCCGCGAACAAGGGCAAGGTCGGCATCGTGGGGCCCGCGTCGAACCTCGGCACGGCCTTCCTGGTCGAAATCGCCAAGCTGCGCGGCGGCTCGCCCACCAACGTCGAGCCCGGCTTCCGCGCGCTGCAGCAACTCGTGCCCAATCTTTCGGCGATCCCGGCCAACCCGGGCGCGCTCGCCACGGCCTTCCAGCAGGGCCAAATCGATATGGCGCCGATGTACTTCAACAACGCCGCCGTGCTGAAGGCGCGCGGCGTCGACATCGAATTCGCGATCCCTGATTCGGGCCTGCAAATCCAGACCGTCACGCTGTCGATCATCAAGAACGCGAAGAACCCCGAAGCGGCCGCCCGCTTCATCGACATGATGCTGGACCCGGTGATCCAGACGCGCCTGGAGGCGGCGCCTTGGACGATGTTCCCGGCCAAGGCCGGCGTCGCGCTGACCGGCGCCAACAAGGAATTGGTGCCCGATCTCGCCACGTTGATGCAGAAGGGCTCGTTCCTGGATTGGAAGACCTTCATCGGCAACCGGCCGCAATGGGTCGAGCGCTTCAACCGCGAGATCCGCGTCTGATGGGCAAGGCGGGCGGCAAGGCGGCATCGTTCCTGCCGGCGGCGCCGCTCGCCCTGTTCTTCGCGGTCGCGTATCTGCTGCCGGTCGCGATCCTGACGGCGGTGTCGTTCCGGCCCGATCTGCGCGCGTCGGGCTGGACGCTCGCCCATTACGCGGCGTTCCTGGGCGACGGGTTCAACCTGTCGATCCTGCTCGATACGCTCTGGCTCGGTCTGCAGGTCGTCGGCGTCACGCTGTTGATCGCCTATCCGCTCGGTCTCGTCTACATGCGCGCGGGGCCGCGGTTGCGCGCGCTGCTCGTCTTCCTGATCCTGCTGCCGCTGCTGACCAACACGGTCGTCCGCACCTTCGCGTGGATGGCGATCCTGGGGCGCAACGGTCTCGTCGACACCGTCGCCGCGACGCTGGGTCTCGCCGACGGGCCGCTGCGGCTGCTCTATTCGCGCACCGGGCTCGTGATCGCCCTCGCGCAGATCTATCTGCCGCTGATGGCGCTGCCGCTCAACAACAGCCTCGCCAAGATCGACGGCAATCTGCTGCGTGCTGCGGAGGGTCTGGGTGCGTCCAGCGCGCATCTTTTCCGCACCGTCATCCTGCCGTTGTCGCTGCCCGGCGCCGTCGCGGGCTGCCTGCTGGTTTTCGCGGGCGCGACGACGGCGTTCATCACGCAGACCTTGGTGGGCGGCGGGCGGCAGATTTTCATGCCGCTGTTCATCTACCAGCAGGCCATCGGCGTTCAGCGCTGGGCGTTCGCCGCGGCCGCGTCGGTCGTCTTCGCGTTGACCGTCATGGCGATCGTCTACGCCTTCAACCGTTTCGCGCGCGCGCGGCTGCGGGGCGTCGATGCGTGAGGCGCGCAACATCCCCTTCGACCTCGCGGTCTGGCTCGCGGGTGCCGCGGCGATCGTGCTGCTCGTGCTGCCCACGCTCGTCGTCGTCGCGATGTCGTTCACCAACGAGTTCACGCTGCGCTTTCCGCCGCGCAGCTGGTCCGTGCGCTGGTACGGCGAATTGTTCGCCAACTCCCCGCAGATCGCCGCCGCCGCGCTCGCGAGCCTCAAGGTCGCGTTGATCGCCACCGCGGTGTCCACCGCGCTCGGCACCCTTGCGGCCGTCGTGCTCGCCGGCCGCAAGGACCGCTGGGCGGTGGCGCTCGATTCGTTGTTCATGTCGCCGATGGTCTTCCCGGCGATGTCGCTGGGCCTTGCGTTGCTGCTGGTCCTGTCGCTCGCGGGCATCCGATTGTCGTTGCTGACGCTGGCGGTGGGCCACGTCGTCATCGCCACGCCGTTCGTCATCCGCATGGTTTCGGCGGCGGCGCAGCAGATGAACCCCGCGCTACTGGATTGCGCGGCGAGCCTGGGCGCCTCGCGGACCTACGCCTTTTTCACCGTCACGCTGCCGCTGATCCGGCCCGGCGTCGTTTCCGGCGCGATCGTCGCGTTCCTCACGTCCATCGACCACGTGCCGGTGTCGCTGATGCTGTCCGATCCGCGCACCGAGACGTTGCCGATCCATCTTTGGGCCATTCTCGAGGCCAATCTCGATGTCCGCGTCGCGGCCGTGTCGGGCGTGATCGTCGCCGCGACGGTGGCGGTCATGCTGATCGTCGACCGGCGCATGTTCGTGCCCGGCCGCGAAAAAGGCTGACCGCATGGCCGCCCTGCCGTCGATCGACGTTTCGTGCGTGCGCGGAACGGACATCGCCGCCAAGCGGCGCGCGGCGGCCGATCTCGACCGCGCGGCGCGCGAGCTCGGCTTCTTGGTCGTGACGGGGCACGGGGTTTCCGATGCGTTGTTCGGCGAGGCGATGGACCTGGCCCGCGCTTTTTTCGCGCTGCCCGAGGCGGCCAAGCGCCGTTGCGCGCGGCCTTCGCGCGAGGAAAGCCGAGGCTATGCGGCGATGGGCGGGGAGGCGTTGGGCAAAAGCCTGGGCGCCCAGGCGGCCTTCGATCTGAAGGAAACCTTCGCGATCGGCCCCATCGACACCTATCCGGCGGCGGCGCTGGGCGAACACGCCTATCCGCACTACACCCCGAACGTTTGGCCCGAGGCGCTGCCGCGGCTGCGCGTCGTGTGGGAGACCTACTACCGCGAAATGCGCCGGGTGGCGGACGAGTTGCTGCGTCTGTTGGCGATCGCCCTGGATCAGGCGGAGGATTTGCTCGTCGCCAAAACCGGGCATTGCTACTCCAATCTGCGCGCCCAGCATTATCCGGCGCTGGCCGAAGCTCCGCGCCCGGGCCAGTTGCGTGCGGGCGCGCACACCGATTACGGCGCCGTCACGGTTTTGCGCGGGGACTCGGGCGCCGACGGCCTGCAGATCGAAACCGCCCCGGGCCAATGGCGCGACGTGTCGTTCCCCGACGACGCCTACGTCGTCAATCTGGGCGATCAATTGGCGATGTGGTCGAACGACCGTTGGCGCTCGACGCTGCATCGCGTCGTGGTTCCCCCCGGCGCCGGGTCGCGCGCGCGCCTGTCCCTCGGGTTCTTCCATATGCCCGATGCGGCCGCGACGATCGAATGCCTTCCCAATTGCGCGGGACCGGACCGGCCCGCGCGCTATCCGCCGATCTCGGCCGGCTGGCACAAGCGGCTCAAATTCGCGATGGCCAACGGGCTCGACGACGTGATCGCGATGGCCCCGGAAAGCGCGCGCCGCGCGGCGGCGGCAGCCCGATGAGCGGGGCGTTGCGGACCTTGCGCGATGCGCTGGCGCGGCGCGAGATCTCCGCCCGCGCGGCGGTCGAACGCAGCCTTGCCGCGATCGCCCGGCGCGACCCCGCGCTGTGCGCGTTCCTGACGGTGGCCGCCGACTCCGCGCGCGCCGCGGCCGACGCGCTCGACGCGCGGCCCGATCTTGCGGGGCCGCTGCACGGCGTGCCGGTCGCGATCAAGGATCTTGCCGATACGGCCGGAATCCGCACGACCTACGGCTCGACGCTCTACCGCGATCACGTCCCCGACGCCGACGATGCGGTCGTCGCCCGCCTGAAACGCGCGGGCGCGGTGATCGTCGGCAAAACGATGACGCCCGAGTTCGGCTTCGGTGCGGTGTGCGTCAACGATCTCGCCGGGCCCACGCGCAATCCCTTCGATCCCGCGCTGACCTCGGGCGGGTCGTCGGGCGGTGCCGCCGTCGCGGTCGCGACCGGCATGGTCCCCCTCGCGCACGGCACGGATTTCGGCGGATCGGTGCGCACGCCGGCCAGTTTCTGCGGCGTGGCCGCGTTGCGCCCGACGCCGGGCCGGCTGCCCAATCCCGGTCGCGCGCTGGGATGGGACATGCTCTCCACGGCTGGGTTCATCGCCGGCGGGGCGGACGATCTCGCCCTCGCGCTCGAAGCCACCGCCGGTCCCGATCCGCGCGATCCCTTGTCGACGCGCGATTTTCCGGCCGAAATCCCCGCGCACGCGCCGCGCGTGGCGTGGACCGAGGATTTCGGCGTTGCAGCGGTCGCCGAGGCGGTGCGCGCGCCCTTCCGCGCGGCCGTCGCCAAGATCGACGCCGCGTTCGGCGCACGCCCGGCGCATCCCGATTGCGCGATGGCGATCGAAACCTTCCATACGCTGCGCCCGCCGCTGATCCGGCAGGCTTATGCGGGTCACTATCGGACCCATGGCGATGCGTTGACGCGGACCGTGCGATGGTGGATCGAACGCGGGGCGGAAACCAAGGCGGCCGATTGGCTCGCGGCGGAGGCCGAGCGCACGGCGCTCTACCGGCGATTCCTTGCGTTCTTCGAGTCGTGGGACGCGCTCGTCGCACCGGCTGCGGCCGTCCTGCCCTGGCCCAACGAGGCGGGCGACGTCGTCGAGATCGACGGCGTGGCGCTGCCGACGTTGATCGACTACCTGGCCGTGACCTTCGTCGTCTCGCTGGTCGGCTGCCCGGTCGTGGTGCTGCCCGTCGGCCGGTCGGCCGGGGGTTTGCCGGTCGGCATCCAGTTGATCGGCGCGCCGGGCAAGGATACGGCGCTGCTGGCGCTCGCCGCCCGGATCGAGGAAGCTTGCGGCTTCCGGCGTATCGAACCGCCCTGAGGGAAAGCATGTACGAAGACCGCTTCATGGATCGCGCGCTCGCCATCTCCCGCCAAGCGTTGGGCGAAGCGGGGGCGGAGCCGTTCGCCGCCGTCGTCGTCAAGGACGGCCGGATCGTCGGCGAAGGGCTCAACCGGTCGGCGGCACGGCACGATCCGACGTCCCACGGCGAGGTCGAGGCGATCCGCGACGCGTGCCGCAACCTGGCCAGCCGCGACCTTTCGGGGTGCGATCTGTACTCGACGTGCGAACCTTGCGCGCTGTGCACGGCGACGATGCATATCGCGGGCGTGGCGCGGCTTTACTACGCCGTCTCGCTCGACCAGTCGCGCGCCGCCCTCGGCCATTTGCCGCAAAGCGTACGCCGTTACACGATGGCCGCCGACGAATTGCGCGCCCAAGTCGGCTTGCCGGTCGATCGGCGCCGCATGCCCGCCGAAAGCCGACGCGCGGACGACGCGCGTGCCGTGCTCGACGCCTGGGCTGCGGCCCAGACCGCCCGCGGCGACGGGGCCGCCCGATGACCGCCCGCGAACGCGATCTTCTCGGCTACGGCTTCCGCCAGCCGCGCGTGACCTGGCCCAACGGGGCGCGACTCGCCGTTTCGCTGAACCTCAATTTCGAGGAGGGGGCCGAACTTGCCGTGGGCGACGGCGATCCGCGCAACGAGCAATTCGGCGAGGTGCAAAGCATCGTCCCGCCCGGCCGGCGCGACCTGACGCTGGAGGAGGTCTTCGGCTACGGCATGCGCGCGGGCCTGCCGCGTTTCCTGAACGCGTTCGAGCGCCATCGGACCAAGACCACGCTGATGATGTGCGGCCGGGCGGTCGAACGCTCGCCCGAATTCGCCCGCGCGTGCGTGGCCGCAGGGCACGAACCCGCGCTTCACGGCTGGCGGTGGACCTCGCATGTGGAGTTCGACGACGCCGAGGCCGAGCGCGCCGAGATCCGGCGCGGACGCGAGGCGATCGAGCGGATCGTCGGCGTCCGGCCGCTGGGCTTCATGTGCCGATCGAGCCAAAGCGCGCATACGCGCCGCCTGCTGACGGAGGAGGGGTTCCTTTACGACTCCAACGCCCTCGACGACGATCTGCCCTATTGGGATCGGGCGTCGGGCGTGCGGCCGATCTTGATCCTGCCCTACGCCTTCGACACCAACGACATGAAATTCTACCATCCGACCGGCTTCCGCACGCCGGACGAATTCCTGCTCTATCTGCGCCGCGCGCTCGAAACGCTGCTCGCCGAGGCCGACGCCGGCGCGACCCGGCTGATGAACGTCGGTTTGCATTTGCGCATCGCCGGACGGCCCGCGCGATTCTGGGCGGTCGAACGCTTCTTGGAGGATTTGTCGGCGCTCGGCGACCGCATCTGGGTCGCGACGCGCGCGGATATCGCGCGGCATTGGATCGCCGCGGCGCCCGCATGAGGGTGTTGCTGATCAACCCGAACACCAATCGGGCGACCACCGAGACGATGGCGGCGATCGCGCGCGCGGCGGATCCTTCGGCGCGCGTCGACGGCGCCACCGTGGCCAGCGGCGCGCCGCTGCTGGTCGACGAGGCGCTGCTGGCCCAAGGCGCACGCGCGGTCGTCGATCTTGCCCACGCGATGGATTTCGCCGCGTACGACGGCGCCATCGTCGCCGCGTTCGGCGATCCGGGCTTGGCGTCCGCCCGCGCGATTTGTCCCGTGCCGATGGTCGGCATCGCCGAGGCGGGCATGGGCGAAGCGGCGGCGGGCGGGCGGCGCTTCGTCGTTGTCACGACCACGACGCACCTGGTCGGCGCCATCGAACGCCGCGCGGCCGCCTATGGGCACGCGGCCACGTTCGCGGGCGTGAGGTTGACCGAGGGGGACATCCACGCGCTGATGGCCGACCCTGCGGCGCTCGAAACCGCCCTCGCGCAGGCGTGCGAGCGCGCGATCGCCGAGGACGGCGCCCAAGCGATCGTGATCGGCGGCGGGCCGTTGGCGACGGCGGCGCGCGCGCTCGTCGCGCGCTTCGCCGTCCCGATCGTCGAGCCGATCCCGGCGGCGATGCGCCTGTTGCGCGAACGCACGCGCCTCAGCGGTTGAGCGTCCATTCCTCGTCGGCCGGGAAGTAATGGGCGACGAAGCGGTAGGTGTTTTTGATCAGCGATTCCAGACGCCGGCTGCGACCTTCGACGTTTTCGTCCTTCCAACTCGCGACCACCGAGTCCCAAATCAGCAGCTTCATGTGAAGCTTGTCGCGCGTGGCGCGGATGAAATCGACGATATCCTGGGTCTTGCGTGCGATCGAACGGATCTCGGCGGCTTGGCCGTCCACGTTCTGGAACAGCGAGTGGTACTCTTCGACCGGCTTTTTGATGAGGATGCGCACGCGATAGATCTCCTCGCTGAGCGCGCCGGAGTTCCGATAGGTCTTCGCGGTCTTGGCGAGTTTGTCGACGATGCCGCTGACATGGCCGTAGCGGTCGCGCAAGGCTTCGATATAGGCGAACTCGCGGGCGACCTTTTCGAAGCGCGCCTTGTATTCGTTCCCCTGGTCTTCGGGCAGCCCCATCGAGGCGAGCAGGCGTTTGTGCTCGGAGTCGAGCTTCTCCTTGAAGCCGGGCTCGGACAATTTCGGCGCGAGTCCGCCTTTGATCAGCGCTTCGTCCAGATCGCCGCCGTCCTGGGCGAACAAGGCGGCGACGATCCGGCCTCGCGCGCGGTCCTTGTGGATCGGATCGACCTTCCAAGAGGCGCTGCCGTCCAGAATCTCGCTGGGAATCGAATCGCCGGGATGGATCTCGCCGACATAGGCGAGGCTGCGGACGACGGTGCCGATCAGTTTCTTGTCGGCCTCCCCCATATCCGGGAACATCTTCACCAGGATCGACGTCGATAAAAACGCGCGGTGTTCGCCCAACTCGATCGAAAGGCCGGCCTCCAAACGATCCGGTTCGCGCACGAAACGGACGTCCGGGAGCTTGAAGATCTTGTGTTCGAACACGAAATGGGTCGGCTGTCCGCCCTGTTTGGGCGCAACGAGATCGGCGGCCGGTGCGTCGGCCGGCGGCCCGGCGGCAAGCGGGGCCGGCGCCTCAGCGGGCGGGGGCGTCGTGTCCGTCATTTCGCGTCCAGGTTAGTCTCTGGCGCCGCGTTCGCCCAGTCTTTGCGAGCATATGTCATGCCGCGCCGCAGCATGGCGGGCTTAAGATTCGCGGCAGGTTTTCGTGCGATGATGCGCCATCAGGGAGCCGATTCGCCATGAGTCAGACCCCGCCAACGCCGTCCCCCGCCGACATCGCCGATCCCGAAGGGGAGCGGCGCAAGCTCGAAGGTTTCGGCGCCGAATTGCTGCTGTCGTTCGTCGAACGCGTGATCGCCAAGAACGGCGGCGAGGACGCGCTTGGATTGCGTCGCGAGGCGCGCGAGATCGTCACGGGCGGCGGCCTCGGCAAGATCGCCGGCTTGGCGGCCAACGCATTCGAGAACCAGCGTCGTCAGGCCTTGCTGCGCAAACTGCGCCGCGACGCATTCGGGCGTCTGGTGTGCAAGCCCATCGCGCCGCTATTCGAGGACGGCTCGGTCAGCCGCGAACTGGTCCACGGCATCCGCGCGTTCGTGCGCATGCTGATCGGCAAGGAACAGGAGTACGTCTTCGCGACCGCCGTGCAGACGCGTTGGAAGGCGATGCAGGAGGCGAACCCCGACGTTCCGTGGAGCGCCTTTTACGCCGATCCCGAGATCCGCGCCGTCTGGTGGCGAATCCTGTGCACCCTGCCGGCGGCGTTCCGGCATTTCGAGGC
>JADCGK010000010.1 GCA_020249045.1 Azospirillum sp.
CTCGCCGGCTTTCCCGCCGGCCGCGTGCAGCTTCAGGATCTCGATGATCTTCTCTTCCGTGAACCGGCTCTTCTTCATCGTCCGCTCCTCTGTCAGGGCGGACTCTAACCCCTACTGGGGGAAATTCACGGGCTCAGGCCAGCCAATCTCGGTGCTCGGGTTTGGAATGCCAATCCGGTCTTGTGGCCGGAAACTGTTCGCGGCTTGATTGTCCATGCTGCCTCGCATTCGGATGCGATGCTTTTACGAGCAGGACCCGGCGGATCGAAGATCGGCAGACGTAAGGTGTTTAGGATGTTTGGTTACGGTGTGCCGAATCTTGGTGACGCGATAGAGAGTGCAGCAAATCGAGCCGTCGTTATCCATCAAGCAGAGATTCAGCCGTTCCGGAAGGATAAGAAGGAAGGAAAAATAAATGAATTGAAATTTTTCGCGTTACCTATCCCATCCTTGGAGCTTTCACACGAGTTTCCGGCAGCGCAGTTTCGGCTCAGGGTTACGCTGTCATATTTTATCGAGCCGAACCCCGGGGGGCGGACGTATCGTGGAAAATACGGTTATGCCTCCCACAGGTTGGGCTTTCGGATACAAGTGCCGGGTGAATCCGAAGCTGCGTTTCGAGCGCGTCTTCAAGATCAGGCTGCGGCGGAGGACGATGTTCTGGCTGCTGCATCCGAACAGGCGCCCCAGTACGGCGAAGGCTGGACTATCGGAAACCAAATCCGTAACGCCTCCACTGTTCAATCAGACTGGATAGACGAAGACGGCGCGAAGCTGGCCTATCGTCGGTTGCTTGCGGTCTACCCAATGAGCGGTTGGTGGAAGAATCGGCCAAAGCTTGATCGTATTGAGTCGAAGGCCCGTTTCTCCTTGATTGTCTCTCTAGAAGCCGATCAAGCGATTGACATCTATACGCCGGTAAAGGCTGTCGTTGAAACCGCTACTCAGATTACCGCTTAGCACCGATACATCGGTTGTCGGTTATTGCCGTATCGCGTTCAGACGTTCAGCGCGTAGCGGTTCTTGCCGGCGTTTTTGTCGAGCGGGGCGAAAACGTTCAGCAGCAACGCGAGAGGGTCTTGCGCCGCCTCGTCGCGATCGACGGGCAGTGCCAGCGGGCTTTGCTTCTCGCCGAAGAAATCCTCGAGTTGCGCTGGGTCTGCCCCGAAGCCCGCGACGTAGCGTTCGGACACCATCGAAATCGATACGCGCGTGTAGCTCATGGAAAAACTGTTGCCGTCGGCCGACATCGACACGGAAAGGCTCTCGATCTCGATGCTCAGCGACACGCGCTCGCCCGCGGCGTAGCCCATCGGCACGCGCGGCGGGGCGGCCGCTTGGGCGGCCGCGTCGGCCGAAACCCGGCGCTGCAACTCGTCGCCCATGCGTGCCAGCGTTTCGGGCGACACGCCGAACTTGTCGAGCAGTTTCATCGCCTCGGCGGTGGCTTGGCGCGCCGCGCGGAACAATTCATCGCCGAAGTTTTGCGCGTCGCGCCAGTCGTCGCGAAGGCGGCCGGCGCGGGCCTCGCCTTCCTTGCGCGCGCTCTCGACGCCGCGCGCGAATTCGGCGGCGGTGCCCTCGGGCTTCGCGGGGGCGGCGAACGGGTTGAACAGCGACGAGCCGCGCAGCGCGGCGTTCAGCGATCCCAAAACATCCATCATGGCGGTTCTCCGCGAAAACCGGGCTTCCACCCCGTTCTGGGGCTTTTAGCTAAAATTGTTTATATCAGGCCTTCGCGGGTCCGTCAATTGATGCGGCTTTGGCGTAAAGCGACCAGGCAAGGCTTGGCACGATATAGATGGGAAACTGCGCAGCGGCGACGAACAGCACGATTTCGGGGGGTACGGGCGGCGGCAGGATCGCGAGCAGAAGCCCGTTGTTGCGGAATCCGGCGACGATCGCCAGCGTGGCGCCGGTCGTCGCACCCGCCCGCCAGAAAAGCCCGGCCGTCGCCGCTTGCAGCGTCAGGTTCAGTGCGAATGCGGCCAAAACGAACGCCGCCAAGCGGCCCGGATCGGCGAACGCCAACGCCGCGATGCCATCCATCACCGCGATCGCGAACACGATCATCAGCACGACGCCGATGCCTTCGAACGTGGTCTTGTGCGCGTCCATCCGCGCCGTGCCGGCCATGCGGCGGATCGCGAAGGCCAACGCCGCCGTGCCCGCGACCACCGCGACCGAGCGCAGCAGGAAGGCCAGGGTCGACACTGACCCGAGATCGAGCCCGATCGCCGCGGCGAGCAACGGGATGGTGAGGGCCGCCGCCAGCGTGCCGCCGATCACGCCGACGAGCGCGAGCCCGCCATTGAGGCCCGTCACGGTCGCGAACATCGCGCCGAACAGCAACGGCGGGGCGGCCGCGCTCACCGTCAAGGCCGCGGCGAGATCGCCCGGCAGCGCCAAAAGCGCCGCGGCGGCGTAGGCCAGCACCGGGCAGACGACGAGCGCCCACAGCCACGTCGTGCCCAGCAGCGCCAGCCGACCGAACGCGGCCCCGATCGACTCGGGCGCGACGCGCAGCATCGACACGAGCAGCAGCAATACGACCGACGGGGCCAGCACCGGTTTGAGCGCGGCGGCCAGGGCCGGCCAAACGAGCCCCGCGACGAGCCCGAGCGGCATGGCCCAGCGTGCGTGCCGGGCCAGGAAGGCGAGGGACGCTTCCAACATTCTTTTCCTTGCTCGAGGGACCCGGCGGGTTCCAAGCTAGCAAGCGAGGGGAGGGCGGGTCGATGGAACTTTTGTTCACGCGCGCGGAATACGAAGGTCGCGTCGCCAAAACCAAAGCGGCGATGGCCGCGCGCGGGCTCGATGCGTTGGTCGTGGCGAGCCCGGCCAATCAGTTTTGGCTGACGGGCTACGACGGGTGGTCGTTCTACACGCCCCAAGCGGTGGTCGTGACGCTCGATCGGGCCGAGCCGGTCTGGATCGGGCGAAAGATGGATTCGGTCGGCGCGCAGTTCACCGCCTATCTCGCGCCGGAGAATGTGATCCCGTATCCGGACAATTACGTCGCCTCCACCGAGCGCCATCCGCTGCAATTCGTCGCCGCATGGCTCGCGGCCGACGGTCAGGCCAAAGCGCACATCGGCGTGGAGATGGACGACTACTACTACACCGCCCGCTGGCACGCGCATCTGACCGCCGGGTTGCCCGACGCGAAATTCGCCGACGCGTTCCTGCTGGTGAACTGGCTGCGTCTGCGCAAAAGCCCGGCGGAAATCGAATACATGCGCCAAGCCGGCCGCATCGCCGCGCATGCGATGCGCGCGGCGGTCGACGCGGCGGCGCCCGGCGTGCGCCAATGCGACGTGATGGCAGAACTCTACAAAGCCCAGATCGGCGGCACGCCCGAATTCGGGGGCACGTTCCCGTGCAAGCCGCCGAACGCGATGGTCGGCGAATTGTGCGCGGCACCGCATTTGTCGTGGACCGAGGCCAAGCTCGCGGCTGGCGATCTTTTCTACATCGAGATGGGCGGGGTGCGGCATCGCTACCACGCGCCGCTGTCGCGCTGCGTGCATCTGGGCCCGCCGCCCGGGAAGATGCGCGACACGGTCGCGGTCATCGTCGAGGGCCTCGAGGCCGTGCTCGCGGCGGTCAAGCCGGGCGTGGCGCTCGAAGCCTTGGAGGCCGCCTGGAAGAAGGTCATCGCGCGCCACGGCGTCGACAAGGATAGCCGCATCGGCTACCCGGTCGGGATCGGCTACCCGCCGACCTGGGGCGAACTCACCTGCTCGATCCGTGGCGGCGACCGCACGGTGTTGGAACCGGGCATGACGTTCCACTGCATTCCGGCCTTGTGGTTCGAGAAATACGGGCTGGTCGTCAGCGAATCCTTCGTCGTGACCGCGACCGGCGCCGAATGTCTGGCCGATTGCCCGCGGACGCTGTTCGTCAAATGACGGCCGCGCCGTTCGCAAGCCACGCCGAACCGGTCCGGCCGGAATGGATCGACTACAACGGGCATATGAACGTGGCCTATTACGTGGTCGCGTTCGACAACGCGACCGACGCGTTCTTCGACGCGCTGGGGTTCGACGCCGCGTGGCGCGCGCGCACCGGCCGGTCGTTTTTCGCGGTCGAGGCGCATGTCCGGTATCTGGGGGAATTGCGGCTCGGTCAACGTCTGGCGGTCGAAACGCGCCTGCTCGCCGCCGACGCCAAGCGCCTGCACTATTTCCATACCATGCGCGCCGAGGGGGCCCGACCGGTCGCCGCGACCTTCGAATGCCTGTCGGTGCACGTCGACATGGCCACGCGCCGGGCGGCGCCGTTCGACGCGGCGGACCTCGCGCACGCCCAGGCCGCGGCGGCCGCGCACGCGCTTTTGCCGCCGCCCGAAGGCGTGGGCCGCGCGGTCAGCATGCGCGCGTCGCGGACGTAGACCCGGGCCGGCGGATCGCGCTAAAAAGGCACAAGCTAGGGGGAAGTTCCATGCGTCAAGCCGTCTCCGCCGTTCCGGCGATCCGTCTCGAAGCGTTGCGCGCCGCGCTCGCCGCCGCCGCATTCGGTCTGTTCGTGCTCGCGGGCGTCGGGTTCGTCGGCGCCCAAACCGTGCACGACGCCGCGCACGATTCGCGCCACTCCTTCGCTTTCCCCTGCCACTGAGCCGCGCAGGATGATCGCGCGTCTGTTCTGGGTCGCGTTGGCCGCCGGCGCCGCCGCGGGTGCCTTCGCTTCGCTCGCCCAGGCGGTCGGAACTTGGCCCTTGATCGCCGAGGCCGAGCTTTACGAGGCCGGCCACGCCGACGAAGCGGCCGACACCGCCCGCGCGCTCTGGTCGGTGGCCTTCAATCTTCTCGCCGGCTTGGGCTTCGCGCTGCTCGCCAATGCGGGCATGCTGCTCGCACGCGCCTACCGGCCCGTGGCGCTCGATTGGCGGGCGGGCGCAATCCTGGGCCTCGCGGGCTTCGTCGCTTTCGCTTTCGCGCCGGCGATGGGGATCGCACCGGCCCTGCCGGGCATGGCCGAAGGCGAACTCGCCGCGCGCCAAGCGTGGTGGATCGCGACCGCGGCGGCCACGCTGGGTGGGATCGCCGCGCTGGCCGGTGCTGCGGGCGCGCGGTGGCGGATCGCGGGCGTCGTCGTTTTGGCCTTGCCCCATTTGATCGGCGCGCCGGAGGGCACGTTGGGCCTGGTCGATCTTTTCGCGCGTGCCGAACCGGTGACCGAGATGGGCTTGCCCGCGGACGTCGCGCGCGGCTTCGCGCTCGCCTCGCTCGCCGCGGCGGCGGCGTTCTGGGCCGCACTCGGGCTCGCCTCGTCCTGGCTGCAGCGCCGCTTGTTGCCTATCTGAGTTTCAGCTGATCGCGCCGGTCGACCGACGGGATCGCGTGCGCGCGCACGCGGCCCGCGCGCTCGGTCTCGAATTCTACGGTCGTGCCGGCCGGGCCTTGCGCCCAGGTCGCGCGATAGAAATCGATCAACGTTTCGGCCCGCGCGCCTTTGACGCCCGCGATCGCGTCCCCGCGCATCAGGCCCGCGCGCTCCGCGGGGCCGCCGGGCGTCACGCGCGCGACAACCAAGCCGTGCGGCGTTTCCTCGAGCGTCATGCCGAGCCAAGGACGCACCGGCGCGCGCGAGCGACCGGCGGCGACCAAATCGGCCAGGATGGGATCGAGGGCCGCGGCCGGCACGAACATGTTGCCGGGCACGAGCGGCCCGCCCTCGGCGCGCATGCCCATCGCATCGTTGACGATCAACGAGCCCACGCCGAGCAGGCGGCCGGCGGAATCGACGAGTGCTGCGCCGCTCCACAACGGATTTGGCGGGGCGGCGAAAATCGCGCGCTCGACCATGTACTCCCAGTTGCCGGCGAAGGGCCGCCGCGCGACGATGCGCGCGGGGCTGGCCGTGCGCGCCGCATCGAAGGGTACGATCAGCGCCACGTCGCCTTGCGCGCCCGCGTCGGCCGGCGCGCGCGCCAGGGGCTTTGCCACGCGCGCCGCGATGCGGCTGCGCAGCAGGCCGAACCCGGTGTCGTGGTCGTAGCCGACGATCGCCGCGTCCACGACCGTGCCGTCGGGCAGCGTGATGTCCGCACTCTCGGCCTCCACCATCAAATACCCGATGGTCAGCAGCAGGCCGCCTTCGTCGATCAGAATGGCCGACCCGTCGCGCTCGCGGCCCAGCGTGGCGGCCGTCCGCGCGTCGATGGGGACGTAGGTTTTGAGGCGGAAGACGGCACCCAGCACGTCCTCGGCCGAAACCTGCGCGCGCGCGGGCGTTCCCAAAAGGGCGCATGCCGCCAGGGCGGCCAGCAAGGTTCGGCGCATCGGCATACAAGGGAAGTGGGGCGTCGCCGGCGGTTCGCCAAGCCCCCTTCGGCGCGCATTCGTTCGTGCTAAGAGGGCGTCGATGGATGTCCCCCTTTCCGATTCGCCGCCCGGTTACATGCGCGGGCTGAACCCGCCGCAGCTCGACGCCGTGCGCACGCTCGACGGACCGCTGCTGGTGCTGGCCGGCGCGGGTACGGGCAAAACCCGCGTGCTGACCACCCGCATCGCCCATCTGCTGGTCCAGCGCAAAGCCTTCCCGGGGCAGATCCTCGCCGTGACCTTCACCAACAAGGCGGCGGCGGAGATGCGCGGGCGCGTGGGGGCGATCATCGGCGATACGGCCGAGGGCATGTGGCTGGGCACCTTCCACGCGCTCGCCGCGCGGATCTTGCGCCGGCATGCCGAACTCGCGGGGTTGCGCAGCAATTTCACGATCCTGGATCAGGACGATCAGATCCGCCTCGTCAAACAACTGCTTCAGGCCGAGGGCATCGACGACAAGCGCTGGCCCGCGCGCGTCGTGCACGGCGTGCTCGAGCGCTGGAAGGACCGCGGGCTGACGCCCCAGCGCGTGACGGCGGACATGTCCGCGGACGTCGCCAACGGCCGCGCGGTCGACATCTACGCGCAGTATCAGGATCGGCTCAAAACCCTCAACGCCGCCGATTTCGGCGATCTGCTGCTGCACACGCTGACGATCTTCCAGAACGAGCCCACGGTGCTCGCCGAATATCACCGGAAGTTCAAATACATCCTCGTCGACGAATACCAGGACACCAACGTCGCCCAATATCTGTGGCTGCGGATCCTCGCCCAAGGCCATCGCAACATCTGTTGCGTGGGCGACGACGACCAGTCGATCTACGGCTGGCGCGGTGCGGAGGTCGGCAACATCCTGCGTTTCGAGCAGGATTTCCCCGGCGCCAAGGTCGTGCGCCTGGAACAGAACTATCGGTCGAGCGAACACATCCTGTCGGCGGCCTCGGCGTTGATCGCGCACAACAAGGGGCGCCTGGGCAAGACGTTGTGGACCGCCGACAAAGGCGGGGAGAAGGTCGTCGTAAAATCCGTGTGGGACGGCGAGGAGGAGGCGCGCTTCGTCGGCGAGGAGATCGAGGCCCGCCAGCGCGAAGGCATCGCGCTTTCGCAGATCGCCGTGCTGGTGCGCGCGGGCTTCCAGACGCGCGAGTTCGAGGAGCGTTTCGTGACGCTCGGGCTGCCCTATCGCGTCGTCGGCGGCCCGCGCTTCTACGAGCGCCAGGAAATCCGCGACGCGATCGCCTATTTCCGCGTGACGGTCCAACCCGACGACGATCTCGCCTTCGAACGCATCTTCAACGTGCCCAAGCGCGGCCTGGGCGAGGCGGCGTTGCGCACGTTGCGCGCGCACGCGAATGCCCGGCGCATTTCCCTGCACGCGGCCGCGCAAGACCTCGCCGCGAGCGACGAGTTCAAGCCCGCCGCACGGCGCGCCTTGACCCGGCTGGTCGAGGATTTCGCGCGCTGGCGCGCGGCCCTCGACACCGCCGAGCATCCCGATCTGGTGCGCGCGATCCTCGATGAAAGCGGCTACACCGCGATGTGGCAAGCCGACAAAAGCCCCGAAGCGCCCGGACGGCTCGAGAACCTCAAGGAACTCGTCGGCGCGATCGAGGAATTCGACGCGCTGCCCGCCTTCCTCGAACACGTTTCGCTGGTGATGGAGAACGTCGAACAAGCCTCCGGCGAAATGGCGAGCCTGATGACGCTGCACGCCGCGAAGGGCTTGGAATTCGACGTCGTGTTCCTGCCGGGCTGGGAGGAAGGCCTGTTCCCGCACCCGCGCGCGCTCGACGAGAAGGGCGAGGAGGGGCTCGAGGAGGAGCGGCGCCTCGCGCATGTCGGTCTCACGCGCGCGCGCAAACGCGCCTTCGTGACCTTCGCGGCGAACCGGCGCATGTACAACAACACTTGGCAGTCCTCGTTGCCGTCGCGCTTCGTGTCCGAATTGCCCGGTGCCGACGTCGACGTGCAGGCCGAAACCGGCCTATGGGGCTCGGGCGCGGATTTCGCCGACGACCCCTTCGCGCGCCGTCCGCGGGATTTCGGCGCGCGCCGGGGCACGTTGCTGGAAGCCAAGGCGGTGGCGGGCGTGCGGCCGGCGCCCGAATTTGCCCCCGGCATGCGGGTGTTCCACGAGAAATTCGGCTACGGCCGCATCGTGGCCGCCGAGGCGGGCAAGCTCGAAGTCGAGTTCGAGCATACCGGCCCGAAGAAGGTCATGGACAGTTTCGTTCGGAAGGCTTGAGACGATGGCGACTCTCTGGCGGCTGACGGTGATGGGCGACGCGCGCTCCCAAGGTGCGTACGTGGCGGTGCTGGAGGAGGAGGCGGGTGCGGTCACCGCCTTCGAAACCGCGCCCGACGGGCCTTGGAAAATCGAAGCCTTCTTCGAGACGCGCCCGGATTTGGGCCGACTCGCGCCGCCGATCTTCGCCGCGGCGAAGGAGCTGGGCCGTCCGGTGCCTGCCCTCGACGTCGAGGAAATCGCCGAGCGCGACTGGCTCGCGGAGAATCAGGCCTCCTTCCCGCCGCTGCGCATCGGCCGCTTCTTCGTCCATGGCAGTCACGTGACCCAAAAGCCGCCGGCGGGCGCTTGGGTCGTGGCGCTCGACGCATCGATCGCGTTCGGCTCGGGCGAGCACGCGACCACGAAGGGCTGCCTTGCGGCGATCGAAGCGATCGCCAAGCGGCGCAAACCGGGCCGCGTGCTCGACGTCGGCACGGGGTCGGGCATTCTTGCGATCGGCGCGCTGCGCGCGGGCGCGCGCCGCGTGCTCGCGTGCGACATCGATCCGCCGTCGGTGGCGCTCGCGCGCGAGAATTTCCGCGTCAACGGCGTGGGCGCGCGCGCTACGGTCCGGCATGCGGCCGGGATCGCCAAGCTGGGGGCGACCCGCGCGCGTTTCGATCTGGTGCTCGCCAATATCCTCGCGCGGCCTTTGACCCAGCTCGCCACGGCGCTCGCGCGCGCCGTCGCACCGGGCGGGTATGTCGTACTGTCCGGATTGTTGGCCGAGCAGGAAACCTGGGTGACGCGGGCTTACCTTGCGCGGGGCTTGCGGTTCGTGGGCCGGGCCGCCGCCGGGCCGGACACGGTCGGCTGGCGCACGCTGGTTTTCCGGCGGCGGGGCTAAAGCTCCGACAGCGCCATTCCCGGATCGTAATCCCGGTCCGGCACTTCCTTGGTGATCGCTTGGCCGCAGATCACCATCCCGCGCGTCGAGTCGAACGTCAGCGTCGGGCTGCCGTAAAGCTGCCAGCCTTCGTTCAAGGCTTTGGTGACGCGGTGGCAGAACGCGGAATCGTCCTTGCCGGTCAGATAGCGGTAGACCTGCATCGTGCGTCCGTTCAGTGCTTGACGCCGCGCATGCGGGCCATCAGTTCCTGCTGGAAGACCCCGCCGTCCTTGCGCGTCTTGCCCTTCAGAAACTCGCCCACGACCTTCTGCGCGGCTTCGCGGTCGTAGATTTCCCCGCCCTCGGCGACGACCTTGGCACGCTCCAAAACCTTGGGGTCGAGCTTGCGCCGGATGGCGGCGGCCTGCTGTGCGATCTGGCGCATGACAGCTTTGCGGTCGTCGGGCGGTGCGGGCGGCATTCGAAAAACCTAGCCGATTCTTGGGGCTAGAGCCAGTCCGCAGCGCCCGGCCCGGCGCCGGATGCCGCCCCCCTGGCGCACGGGGTTCGGGGTTGCCATATCGCCCCCGCACGGGTATAAGCCCGGCGCCGTTTTCACGGACGTTTCGCCCGCGCGACCGCCGCCCTCGGAGTGGGCCGGCGCCCGCGCGGTTTCGCTTTACCCAGACCCCGGCCCGCCCTCCGACCCGGAGGCGTCGGCCGGCTCAAACGGAGGCTGTCGTGCCCAGAGCTACACCGGTCGAGAAGATCCGCAACATCGGCATCACCGCGCATATCGACGCGGGCAAGACCACCACGACCGAGCGGATCCTCTATTACACCGGCAAGTCCCATAAGATCGGCGAGGTGCACGACGGCAACACCACGACCGACTACATGGAGCAGGAGCGCGAGCGCGGCATCACGATCACGTCCGCCGCCGTGACCGCCGAGTGGAACGGCCACCGCATCAACGTCATCGACACGCCCGGCCACATCGATTTCAACATCGAAGTGAACCGCTCGCTGCGCGTGCTCGACGGCGCGGTGTTCGTCATCTGCGGCGTCGCCGGCGTGCAGCCCCAATCCGAAACGAACTGGCGTCTGGCCGACCGCTACAACGTCCCGCGCGTCGTGTTCGTCAACAAGATGGACCGCACGGGCGCCGACTTCTACAAAGCCGTCGACTCCATGAAGGAGAAGCTCGGCATCGTCACCGCCGTTTGCCAGATCCCCATCGGCGCGGAAGGCGAGTTCAAGGGCATCGTCGATCTCGTCCGCATGAAGGGCGTGATCTGGTTCGGCGACGAACTGGGCGCCAAGTTCAGCGACATCGATATTCCGGCCGACCTGGTCGACAAGGCCAAGGAGTTCCGCCAGCAGCTGCTCGACGCCGTCGTCGGCGTCGACGACGCGGCGATGGAGGAGTATTTCGAGAAGAACGACGTCTCGGAAGAGACGCTCAAGCGTTGCCTCAAGAAGGGCACCGTGTCGGGCGCGTTCCGTCCGGTGTTCTGCGGCTCGGCCTTCAAGAACAAGGGCGTGCAGACGCTGCTGGACGCGGTGGTGGATTATCTGCCCTCGCCCGCCGACATCCCCGGCATGCGCGTCATCACCGAGGAAGGCCAGCCCGAGCGCTTCAAGCCCGCCAAGGACGAGGAGCCGTTCTCGGCGCTCGCCTTCAAGATGATCAACGACAAGTACGGCAATCTCACCTTCGTGCGCGTGTACTCGGGCGTCCTGCGTTCGGGCGACACGGTGCTCAACACCACGAAGGGCGAGAAGGAACGCATCGGCCGCATGTTCCAGATGCACGCCGACAAGCGCGACGAGATCAAGGAAGTCTACGCCGGCGACATCGTCGCCTTCGTGGGCCTGAAGGATACGGGCACGGGCGACACGCTCGCCGCCCCGGAAGATCCCGTGGTCCTCGAGCGCATGGCCTTCCCCGTGCCCGTCATCGACATCGCGGTCGAACCGAAGACCAAGGAAGCGGTCGAAAAGATGGCGATCGGCCTGCAGAAGCTGGTCGCCGAGGATCCGTCCTTGCGCCTCAAGACCGACCACGAATCCGGCCAGACCATCCTGTCCGGCATGGGCGAACTCCATCTCGAAATCATCGTCGACCGTCTCAAGCGCGAGTACGGCGTGGAAGCCAATATTGGCTCCCCGCAGGTCGCCTATCGCGAGACGATCGCCAAGACCCACATCGAGACCTACACCCACAAGAAGCAGTCGGGCGGTTCGGGCCAGTTCGCCGAAGTGAAGATCAAGTTCGAACCCCTGCCGCGCAACGGCGGCGTGGTGTTCGAGGACGAGATCGTCGGCGGTTCGGTCCCGCGCGAGTTCATCCCGGCCGTGGAAAAGGGCATCAAGGTGCAGTGCGAGCAGGGCGTGCTCGCGGGCTTCCCGACCGTCGACTTCAAGTACTCGCTGCTCGACGGCAAGTACCACGACGTCGACTCCTCGGCGCTGGCCTTCGAAATCGCCGCCAAGGCCTGCTTCCGCGAAGGCATGCGCAAGGCCCAGCCGATCATCCTGGAGCCGATCATGGACGTCGAGGTGACGACGCCGCCCGACCATGTCGGCGACGTCGTGGGCGACTTGAACCGCCGCCGCGGCATCATCCAAAGCCAGGATACGGCCGCGACGTCGGTCATCATCCGGGCGCACGTGCCGCTGTCGGAGATGTTCGGCTACATCTCGGATCTGCGGTCGATGTCGAAGGGCCGCGCGTCCTTCACGATGCAGTTCGACCACTACGAGCCCGTGCCGCGCAACATCGCGGACGAGATCATGGCCAAGAACGCGGCCTGATCCGGGGCTTCACCGGCGTGGACGGACGGCGCGGGAGGATATCCTTCCGCGCCGTTCGCGTTTCGGGGTAGCCTTCGGGCGGGATGAAACGCCTCGCCGCCTTGCTGCTGCTCGCCGCCGGCCCCGCTTTTGCGGCCGACGTGCAGACGACCGCGCGCGAAGTGCGCCTGTCGGGCGAGGTGCGCGCCATGCACGTGGACCTGATCGCCAAAGCGATCGCCGATTTCATCGTCGACTCGCGGCCCGCCCATCTGCGCTTGTCGGTGCGCGACGTGCGCGGCGAGCAGGCCGCCATCGCTTCGGTCGCGCGGATGATCCGCGCGACCCGCGCGGCGGGATTGCCGGTCGAGGTCGACGAGTCGGGGCCTTGCGCCGATCCCGCCTGCCGGATCCTGATCGACGCCGCGCGTTACTGAGTTCCGCGCAAAAACCGGAACAGCGATTTGCCGTAGCGCCGTTCGTCCTCGAGCGTCCAGCCGGGCGGTGGGGCGAACGCCTCGCGCTCGCCCGTTTCGACGACGGCGACCGCGCCGTTCGCGAACCAGCCTTTGGCGTGGAGGGCGGCGAGCGCCTTCTCCGCCAAACCCTGGCCGTAGGGCGGATCGAAAAACGCGAGCGTGGCGGGCGTCCAAGGGGCAGGCGGGGCGGCCGCGGGGTTGCAGGCGTCGCCGGTCACCACGCGCGCTTGGGCTTGCGCCTTGCACGCCGCCGCGTTGGCTTCGATCAGACGCCGCGCCGGCGCCGCCGACTCCAAGAACAGGCAGGTCGCGGCACCGCGCGAGAGGGCCTCGAGCCCCAAGGCCCCCGTGCCCGCGAAGACGTCGAGAACGGCGGCCCCTTGCAGCATCGACACGCCGCCGGGGGCAAAGCGCCCATGGCCCAGGATGTCGAACAGGGATTCGCGCTGGCGTTCGCCGGTGGGCCGGATCGCGGCGTCGGCGGGCGCCGCGAGCTTGCGGCCGCGCCAGCGCCCCGCGACGATCCGGATCGATCCCGCGCCCGCGCCGCGCGTCACGAGGCCGGCCGTCCGCCGAGCTTCAGCGGCGCACCCGCAAGCGCGCCCAACACCTTGCGCAGTTCGCCCGGGCCCACCTCCTCGATGTCGCCCTTGCCGAGCTTGTCCAGTTCGAAGACGCCGTAGTGGGTCCGGATCAGGCGATTGACCTGCAGGCCCATCGATTCGCAGACGCGGCGGATCTCGCGGTTTTTGCCCTCGGCCAACGCGAAGGTCAGCCACGCGTTGGACGCGTCGGGCCGGCCTTCGAGCCGGGCGTCGATCGACCCGTAGGTGACGCCATCGATCGTCGTGCCGTTCTTCAGCGCCGCCAAGCGCCGCGGATCGACCACGCCGTAGACGCGAACCCGGTATTTCCGCGCGATGCCGGTCGCCGGCAGTTCCAAATGGCGCTTGATGGCGCCGTCGTTGGTCAGCAACAGCAGACCTTCGGAATTGAAGTCGAGCCGGCCCACCGGCATCAGCCGCGGCAATTCCGGCGGCATGCCGTCGTAGATCGTCGGCCGGCCGCCCGGATCGCGCGTGGCGACCAACACGCCGCGCGGCTTGTGGAAACGGAACAGGCGCGGCCGCTCGGGCTTGGCCAGTTTCTTGTTGTCGACCAGGATTTCGTCCGCCGCCGTGACGTTGTGCGCGGGCGTGGTCAGCCGCTTGCCGTTGACGAAGACGCGGCCTTGGGCGATCAGCGCTTCCGCTTCGCGCCGCGAGCACAGCCCGGCGCGCGCGATCGCCTTGGCGATGCGCTCGCCTTTGGGGGCGTCGTCCTTGGGCGTCTGCTCGCTCATGACCGGCACGCGGCGACGAAGGCTTGGAAGATCGCCCGGTCGCCCGGATCGATCGCGTATTCGGGATGCCACTCGACGCCCAGACAAAAGCGCTTGCCCGGCGCTTCGATCCCTTCGATCACGCCGTCGGGCGCGCGGGCGTTGACGATCGTATCCGGCCCGACGGTCTTGACCGCCTGATGGTGCGCGGAGTTGACGTCCATCCGCGCGCGTCCGCCGTTCGCACGGTGCAGCAGCGTTCCGGGCACCACATCGACGATGTGCCCCGGTTCGGTGCGCGGGTTGGGCTGTTCGTGCGGCAGGCAGCCCGGCACTTCGTCGGGAATGTGCTGGATCAACGTCCCGCCGAGCGCCACCGCCAGCAACTGCTCGCCGCCGCAAATGCCCAGGATCGGCAAGTCCCTGTCCAGGGCGCCCTTCACCATCGCGATTTCGAAGGCCGTGCGCCGGTCCTTGGTCTTGACGGTCGCGTGCTTTGTCGGCGCACCGAACAGCGCGGGATCGACGTCGAATGCCCCGCCGGTGACCAAAAGTCCGTCGATCCGGTCGAGATAGGCGGGCGCCAATTCGGGCTCGTGGGGCAGGGCGAGGGGCAAGCCGCCGGCCTCGGCCACGGCGGCGCAGTAATTCTGCCGCAACGCGTACCAAGGCATTTTGGACCAGCCGCCGGCCGGTTCGCTGTCCAACGTGATGCCGATGAGGGGAAGGGACATGACGCAAATCTCTTAGCACGCGCGCGATTCCCGGGTAAACGGAACCCATGGCCGGTTTCATGGAATTGGCGTTGGCCGAGGCGCGAAAGGCGGCGGCCGCGGACGAAGTGCCGGTGGGGGCGGTCGTGGTCGACGCGGCCGGCACCGTGCTCGCCGCGGCGCATAACCGCGTGGAGCGCGACAAGGACCCGAGCGCGCATGCCGAATTGCTCGCCATCCGCGCGGCCTGCGCCGCACGCGGCGAGCCGCGCCTGCCGGACTGCGATCTTTACGTCACGCTCGAGCCGTGCCCGATGTGCGCGGGCGCGATCTCCTTCGCGCGGCTGCGGCGCGTCTATTGGGGCGCATCCGATCCCAAAGGCGGCGGCGTCGAACACGGCCCGCGCGTGTTCGCGCATCCCACCTGCCATCACCGGCCCGAATTGTTCGGCGGTCTTGCGGAAACCGAGGCGGCCGAATTGCTGCGCGATTTCTTCCGCGCCCGGCGTTAGCGCGGCCGGAACCGCCACACGCCTTCGGCGTCGCGCGCGCGCGCGAGCTTGCCGCGCGATTCCAGCAGGTGCAGGTGCGCGAGCGCCTCGCCGGTGGCCAGGCCGATATTCGACGGGCCGATCTCGCGCCGGAACAGCAGCTTGAAGCAATCGATCGCGCGCAGGCCTTCGGGGGCTGCGCGCGCGGCGTCGATCAGCACCTCCAGGCGTTGCTCGTGATGGGCGCGGATGTCGGCGATGCGCGCGGGCAAGCCGCGATAGGGCTGGCCGTGCGCGGGCAGCACCAGCGTATCGGCGGGAATGGCGGCGAAACCGTCGAGCGAGTCGAGATAGTCGCGCAAGGGATCGGCGAAGGGCTCGGCCGGCCAAACGCCGATATTGGGCGTGATGCGCGGCAGCACGATGTCCCCGCCGATCAATACGCCCGAAGCGCGCGCCCACAAGCACGCATGCTCCGGGCAATGGCCGCGTCCGATGATCGGCAGCCACTCGACGGATCCCACGCGGACGGGCACGCCGCCCGCGATGCGCCGGTAATGCGCGGGCAGATCGGGCACGCCGCGGCGGTAGAGATTGTCGGGCGTCGCGAACTGCCCGATTCCGTCGGCGCCCACGCCGTTGGCGCGGTAGAACGCCACCTTGTTCGCGACGTCCTCGGGCGAGCCTTGGGCGTGGATCGCGCGCGCGGTGTAGTACTCGCCCAGAGTCGTCCACAGCTCCACGTTCCAGCGGCGGCACAGCCATGCGGCCAGGCCCATATGGTCGGGATGGAAATGCGTGCAGATCACGCGCGTGACGGGCTTGGCGTCGAGTTGGGTCGCGAAGACCGCCTCCCAGGCGAGTTTGGCGTCCTCGCGCGCGAGACCGGTATCCACGATCGCCCAACCATCGCCGTCGGCGAGCAGCCAGACGTTGATGTGGTCGGGCGGAAACGGCAACGCGAGGCGCACCCATTTGACGCCGGGCGCCAGCGCGCGCGCTTCGCCGGTCGCGGGCGCTTCGACATCCTCGTAGGTCATGCTCGCTGTCATACGACGCGCCAGCCGATGTCGCGCCGGCAGAACCCGCCGGGCCAATCCACCTTCGCCACCGCGGCATAGGCGCGCGCTTGCGCCTCCTTGGCCGTCGCACCGCGCGCGCAGACACTGAGCACGCGTCCGCCGTCGGCGAGAAGCTTGCCGTCGGCGGCCTTCGTGCCAGCGTGGAAGATGGCGGCACCCGGTGCCGCCGCCGCCTCGGCGAGGCCTTTGATCTCGGTCCCTTTGCGCGGCGCGTCGGGATAGCCTTGCGCCGCCATCACCACGCACAACGCCGTGTCCGCATGCCAGCGCAGATCGAAGCGCGCGAGTTCGCCCTGTTGGCTTGCGATCAGCGCGGGCAGCAGATCGGATTTGAGGCGCAGCATCAGCGTCTGGCATTCCGGATCGCCGAAACGCACGTTGAATTCGATCAGCTTCGGGCCGTCCTTGCCGATCATCAGGCCCGCGAACAGCACGCCTTTGAAGGGGGCCCCCTCCTTCGCCATGCCGACGAGCGTCGGGCGGACGATCTCGGCCATGATCCGCGCCTCCATGCCCGCATCGACCAGCTTGGTCGGCGAATAGGCGCCCATGCCGCCGGTATTGGGGCCGGTATCGCCGTCGCCCACGCGCTTGTGGTCTTGCGCGGACCCGAAGGGCAGCGCATGCGCGCCGTCGCACAGGGCGAAGAAGCTGGCTTCCTCGCCCTCCAGGAATTCCTCGATCACCAGTTCGGCGCCCGCCTTGCCGAATTTGCCGGCAAGCATCGCTTCGTCGATCGCGGCGAGCGCTTCGTCGAGCGTCGCGGCGACGACCACGCCCTTGCCCGCGGCCAGGCCGTCGGCCTTCACGACGAGGGGCGCGCCTTGCGCGCGCGCGTAGTCGCGCGCGGCGCGCGCGTCGGAAAAACGCCGGTAGGCGGCGGTCGGGATGCCGTGCCGCGCGCAGAAATCCTTCATGAATCCCTTGGAGCCTTCGAGCCGCGCCGCCGCCATCGACGGTCCGAAGGCCGGCACCCCGGCTTCGGCCAGGCGGTCCACCAGCCCCGCGACCAGCGGCGCTTCGGGGCCGACCACGACGAAGTCGATCTTCCGGGCGCGCGCGAAGGCGACGATCCCGGCCGTATCGTCCGCCGCCACGTCCACGCACGCGGCCACCTGCGCGATCCCGGGATTGCCGGGCGCGCAGTGGAGTTCGTCGCATAACGGCGAGGCCGCGATGGCCCAGCACAGCGCGTGTTCGCGTCCGCCCGATCCGACGACCAGAATCCGCATGATCGAAAACCGTCTCCCTGGTTGGCGCGGGCGCTTGTATCATGCCGCCCATGGACTCCCCGCGCGGCAATTTGCCGGAATACACCGTTTCCGAGCTTTCGCAAGCGGTCAAGCGCACCGTCGAGGACGCGTTCGAAATCGTGCGCGTGCGCGGCGAGATTTCGGGCTTCAAACGGCACTCGTCGGGCCATCTTTATTTCGCCCTGAAGGACGCCGACGCGGCCATCGACGGTGTGTGCTGGCGCGGCTCGGCCGCCCGGCTCGGGCTCAAGCCCGAGGACGGGATGGAGGTGATCGCGGTCGGCCGTCTGACGACCTATCCGGGCCGCTCGAAATACCAGATCGTGGTCGAGCGCATGGAGCTTGCGGGCCAGGGCGCGTTGTTGAAGTTGATCGAGGACCGCAAAAAGCGCCTCGCCGCCGAAGGTCTGTTCGATTCCGCGCGCAAGCGCCCCTTGCCTTATCTGCCCGGGGTCATCGGGATCGTCACGTCGCCGACCGGCGCCGTCATCCGCGACATCCTGCATCGTCTGGCCGACCGTTTCCCGCGCCGGGTTTTGGTGTGGCCGGTCGCCGTGCAGGGCGAGGGCGCCGCCGAGCAAGTCGCGGGCGCGATCCGCGGCTTCAACGCCTTCGCGCAGGATGGGCCGATTCCGCGCCCGGACGTGCTGATCGTGGCGCGCGGCGGCGGATCGATCGAAGATTTGATGGCCTTCAACGAAGAGATCGTCGTGCGCGCGGCGGCGGAAAGCGAAATCCCGCTCGTCTCGGCCGTCGGCCACGAGACGGACACCACCTTGATCGACTTCGCGTCGGACAAGCGCGCGCCCACGCCGACGGCGGCGGCCGAAATGGTCGTGCCCGTACGCCAGGAATTGATGGCGCGGCTGGCGCGCGACGCGGCCTCGCTCGAGGCGGGGCTCGAACGCGCCTTCGCCGAACGGCGCGCGCGCTTGGGTGCCGCCGCGTTGGGCGATCCGACGAGGTTGATCGAGGAACGCGCGCAACGTCTCGACGAACGCGGGGAGCGATTGAAACTGGCCGGCGCCGCCGCCGTCGAGCGTCGCGGCCGGCAGGTCGCCGAGTTGGGTGCGCGGCTGCCGGACCCGAAAACCCAGCTCGAACGCGCGCGCGGCGCGCTCGCGCGGTTGGGCGGCGCCTTGGCGGCGGGAGCGAGCGCATGGCGCGGGGCCGTGACGCGCGAAGCGCAGCACGTCGCCGACTTGCTCGCGCGTGCCAAGCGGGCGGCCGCGCGCGGGCTCGAGGCGCGGACGGCGGCATTGGGTCGCGCTGCGGATCTGCTCGAAAGCTATTCCTACAAGAATACGCTCGCACGGGGCTTCGCGCTGGTGACCGACGCCGGCGGCACGCTCGTCGCCAACGCCGCCGCCGCGCGCAAGGCGGGGGATGTGACGCTGCGTTTCGCCGACGGCGAAGTCGCCGCCAACGTCGCCGACGGGGCGTCCCCGCCCAAGCGCGCGGCCAAACCTGCCGCACCGGGCAAGCAGGGTTCGTTGCTGTGAAGCGTCTGCTGGTCGCGGCGTTGGTCTTGGCCGCGCCCGCGCGCGCGGCCGAGCTCGAGATCCAGGGCCAACTCGTCCAAGGCGGTTTCGCGGTCGTACGCGCGGCTCCCGGCGCCAAGGCGAATCTCGAAGGGCGGGAATTGCGCGTGTCGCCCGACGGTCGGTTTCCGATCGCCTTCGGACGCGACGCGGGGCCCCGCGCCACGCTCGCCGTCGAATGGCCCGACGGACGCAAGGAAACGCGCGTGCTGTCGATCGTCCCGCGCCGGTTCGACATCCAACGCATCGACGGACTGCCCGAAACGATGGTCACGCCCGAGCCTGCGCTGCTCGATCGCATCCGCGCCGAAAATGCGCGGATCGCGCTGGCGCGCGCGGTGGACGGGCCGACGCCGCATTTCCTCGAAGGCTTCGTGTGGCCGGCTGCGGGACGCATCTCGGGCGTCTATGGCAGCCAGCGGATATTGAACGGCCAGCCGCGTCAGCCGCATTTCGGCATCGACATCGCAGCCCCCTTGGGCACGCCGGTCGTCGCAGCGGCCTCCGGGACGGTCGTTTTCGCGGAGGCCGACGTCTATTTCACCGGCGGCACGCTGATCCTCGAACACGGCTCCGGCGTCAGCACGACCTATTCGCACCTGTCGCGGATCGACGTCGCGCCCGGGCAAAGCGTGCGCGCGGGCCAAATCGTCGGCGCCGTCGGGGCGACGGGCCGGGCGACCGGCCCGCACCTCGATTGGCGCGTGAACCTGTTCGATATCCGAATCGATCCGCTGTTGGTCCTGCCGCCGAAACCCGCGGAGTGATCAGCGGACGTAGACGTGGACCTCGTTGGACTGCGCTTGACCCGACGTCGTCGAAGACAGAGTCATGCGCTGCGAGGACAAGCCCATGTCCGCGAGCGTGCGCATCACGGTTTCGGCCTGACGACGCGCGGTCGACGCGGCCAACGCGGCTTGGCTTTGCCCGCCGCGCGTCGGCGCGACGGCCACGAGGTCGAAATTCGCGGCCGGGCTGCGTTCGAGCGCGCGGCTGACGGCGGTGTAGAGCGCCTGCTCGTAGGCCGGATTGGCGCGGTCGAAACGGATCACCATCAGCGGGCGACGACCGGCCGCGGCCTGCGCGGGGTTGCCGGCTTGCGGCGACGCGCCCGGGGCGACGCCCAGGATGGCCGGGCTTCCGTCGGGCGGGGCGACGTTGGTGAACGCGCGGTTGCTGAGGCCGGTGCCGAACAATTCGCCGTTGCGGATGGCGAGCGACAGGGCGGTCAGGTTCGAACGTTCGCGCGCGATATAGGTCGATTGCCGGCCGATATCCTCGTTGAGTTCGTTCAGCAGACGGTCGATCGACACGACGGTCCGATTGACCTCGTCCTCGACGAGGGCGAGTTGCCGGTGATCCTCCTCGACGGCGCCGGAGAGCGTATAGGCCGCGCGCGTCGAATCGAGCAGGAAGGCCGCCATCGCCGCGTCGGCGGCGACTTGGCTCGACATCTGCGACATGCGCCCGATTTCGGCCGACATGCGGTCGAGTTCGCCGGCGGCTTGGTTCCACTGGCCCTGCAGGATCGGATTGCCGGGCGTGGTGCCGACCTGCAGGCGCGCGTTGATGCCCGCCACGGTCGCGAAATAGCGTTGCGAATTGGAGACCGCGTCGGCGCGCATTTGCTGCACGGCCGAAGCGCGTTGCTGGACGGCGCCTTGCAGGTTCTGCACTTCGCTGCGCATCTGCACCGCGCGCTGACCGATCGCCGTGGTTTGTCCGCCGGGCAGACGGCCGGTGTCCGGCATGCCCATGGCGCCCGTGGCGCGCAGCGGTTCCACGCCCAACACGGCGCGCTGTTCGGCCGCCGACGGCGGAATGTCCTGACGGAAGGTCGGTGCCGCCGCCGCGCGCGGCTCGTCGCCGCCCAGCGAAGGCCACAGCGCTTCGGTCATGTAGTTGCAGCCACTCAACCCGAAGGCGACGGCGCCGACGGCGAGAAAGCGGAAAGGACGGGCATACAGCGGGGGCGCTACGGTCATGGGCGTCGTTCGTCGTTGGGCGATTCGGCCCTTGCGGGACGGATCGGGGTAAATCGAAGCGGCGAGCAAGAAACGCACCACCGCACGGCTTTCCGGGACCGGACATCCCGATAAACCGGCGGTGGATCGTAGCCAAGCCGGCCCCCCCGCACAAGGCGGAATTCATCCCGGTTTTCCACAGGCTTGCGACCTTCGGCGGTGGGCGGAGAGGGGGGTCTCAAAAGGGGTCGTTTAGCGCTTGCGGTGGCAGACCGAATCCCCTAGTGTCCGCGCCCGTTTCCCCTTGGGGGCCACTCCCCTTCCGTGGAAACGCGCGCGGCCGTAGCTCAACTGGATAGAGCATCTGACTACGGATCAGAAGGTTAGGGGTTCGAATCCCTTCGGCCGCGCCATTCCGCTCTCCGATGACAGTTTCGACCTGCCCGCCGCGCGATCGCGCGCGACGGCACTTGCGTACCTCGCGCGCCGTAGATCCCATTTTCCGTGCCGAAAGCGCATAATGCGGCGATGACGCAAATCGTTTCCGCGCGGAAACCCAAGACCCAAATCGTCGTCGTCGGCGGCGGGGCGGGTGGTCTCGAACTCGTGCGCCGGTTGGGCGCGCATTTCGGGCGCGATCTGTTCGACATCATCCTGATCGAACGCAACCACACCCACATCTGGAAGCCCTTGCTTCACGAGGTCGCGGCCGGCTCGCTCGACGCCAATCTCGACGAGGTCGGCTACCGCAGCCACGGCCATCGCTGGGGCTACCGGTTTTTCCTCGGCAGTCTGGAAAGCATCGATCGCGAGCGCCGGCGCGTGCGCGTCGCCGCGATCCGCGATGAACGCGGCGAGATCCTGATCGACGCGCACGAGATCCGCTACGACTACCTCGTGCTCGCCGTCGGCGCGATCGCCAACGATTTCGGGATCGAGGGCGTGCGCGAGCATTGCATGTTCCTCGACGACCGCGCGCAAGCCGACCGCTTCCGCCAGCGTCTGCTCGACCATTGTCTGCGGGTCTCGCGCGGCCAGATCGCCGATCCGGCGGCCGATCTGCGCGTGGAGATCGCCATCGTCGGCGGCGGGGCGACGGGCGTGGAGTTGGCAGCCGAGCTTTACAACGCGGCCGCGGGGCTGCGGCATTACGGGCTCGAAACGTTCGACGAAAGCCGCTTGCGCGTGACGCTGATCGAGGCTGGCCCGCGCCTGCTGCCCGCCCTGCCCGAAGGGCTCGCCGCCGCCGCGCGCGCCGAACTCGAAAATCTCGGCGTGCGCGTGCTGACGGGGACCAACATCGTCAAAGCCACACGCGAGGGCGTGGAAACCTCGACCGGCGAGCGCATCCCGGCCGATCTGCGCGTTTGGGCCGCGGGCGTGCGTGGGGCGGAATTCCTGCGCGAGATCGCGGGGCTCGAAACCACGCGCAACTGCCAGCTCGCGGTCCAGCCCACGCTGCAGACGACACGCGATGCGCGCGTCTTCGCGATGGGCGATTGCGCCCATCTGATTCCCGACGGGGAAACCCGCCCGATCCCGCCGCGCGCGCAAGCAGCCCATCAGATGGCGGCGACGGTGTTCGCCAATCTGCGCAAGCTGATCGAGGGCGGCGGCCCGCTCGAGAACTTCGTCTATCGCGACAAAGGCTCGCTCGTGTCGCTGTCGCGCTATTCGACCGTCGGCAGCCTGATGGGCAATCTGGTGGGCGGTCGGATGGCGATCGAAGGGCGGCTCGCGCGGCTGGTCTACATGTCGCTCTACCGCATGCACCTGATCGGCATCCACGGCTGGATCAAAGGTTTGGCGCTGATCGCCATCGGTCACGTCAACCAGGTGATCCGGCCCCGGCTCAAACTGCATTGATGGCGTTGCGGATCGCCGAAGGCGGGCTGGACGATCCGCGCGTCGTCGCGTTGCTGGAAACGCACGTCGCGCGCGCGCGGGCGGAGACGGCCGTGGGTAGCGCGCATGCGCTCGACGTTTCGGGCCTCAAACGGCCGGAGATCCGATTCTGGACCGTCCTTGACGATGGGGGCCCGCTGGGCACCGCGGCCTTGCGCCGGATCGATGCGACACATGGCGAGGTCAAGTCGATGTTCGTCGCCGACGCGGCGCGCCGCACGGGTGCGGGCTCGGCCGTGCTGCGCCATCTGCTGGCCGAAGCAAAGACGATGGGTCTTGCGCGCGTGAGCCTCGAAACCGGATCGTGGGCATATTTCGCGCCGGCGCGCGCGTTCTACGCGGCGCACGGTTTCGTCGCCTGCGGGCCCTTCGAAGGCTACGGCCCCGACCCCAACAGCGTTTTCATGACCCGCGCGCTATAGCGCGAAGGCCTCCGCCCCCGCGATCGCGACACCCGCAAGGCCCGCGGCGAGGGCCAGCATCGTCGCGGCGACGCCCAGGTCGAGCGCGCGCCACGCCGCGGGCTTGGCGAAGACCGGTGCGAGCGCGCGCGCGCCGTAGCCCAGACCCGCGAACCAGACGAGGCTGGCGGACGCCGCGCCGACGACGAAGGCGACCGGCGCATCGGGCGCGCGCGCGGCCCCAACGGCGCCGACCAGCAGCACGGAATCGAGGTAGACGTGCGGGTTCAGGAACGTGAACCCCGCCGCGCGCAGCAAGGCGCCGCGCAAGGTCAGGCCCGTGCCCGCCGTCTCCGTCAACGCCGCCGAGCCCATCGCCCGGCGCAGCGAGAACGCCGCGTAAACCGCAAGGAACGCGGCGCCCGCGCCCGCGAGCACGCGTTCGAGGCCGGGCAACGCCCCGACGGCGCGCGCCAGACCCGCGACACCCAGCGCCATCAGCAACGCGTCGGCCGCCGCGCAGAACGCCACGATCGCGCCCACGTGCTCGCGGCGCAGCCCTTGGCGCAGCACGAATGCGTTCTGCGCCCCGATCGCGACGATCAGGGCGGCGGATAAAGCGAAACCGGCGGCGAAGGCGGAGACGTCGAACATGGCGTCCGTTTGCGCCCGATCCGCGCTATAGTCCAACGCGTTTTTCTAAGCGGAATTAAGGAACGCTAAATCATGCTCGACTACGACGCGTTGGCCGCGCTGGCGGCCGTCCTGCGCGAAGGCGGGTTCGACCGGGCCGCCGCCGCGTTGGGCGTGACGCCTTCGGCCGTGTCCCAGCGCGTGCGCGCGCTGGAGGAACGCGTGGGCGCCGCGTTGATCGCGCGCGGGCGGCCGCCGCGGCCGACCAGGGCGGGGGCGCGGCTTTGCGCGCATTTCGAGCGCGTGCGGCTGCTGGAATCGGAACTCGGCGCGCCGGGCGACGACGCCGCGCCGGCGCTGCGCGTGGCGGTCAACGCGGATTCGCTGGCGACGTGGTTTCCGGCCGCCGCCGCCGCTTTCGCGCGCGCGCAGAAAGCGACGCTCGACGTGGTGCTCGACGACGAGGGCCACACGGCCGAGCGGTTGCGCAGCGGCGATGCGCTTGCGGCCGTCACGTTGGACGCCGAGCCCGCGCCCGGTTGCCGCATCCAGCCGCTCGGCGCGCTGCGCTACGTCGCCGCCGCGAGTCCCGACTTCGTGCGTCGGCGGTTCGCGCACGGGGTCACGGCCCGCACGTTGGCGGCCGCACCGGTCTTGCGGTTCGATCGGCGCGACGAGCTGCAGATGCGCTGGGCGCGCGCGTGGTTCGGCACAAACGCGTTGGGACCGGCGCATTTCGTGCCGGCCACGCAAGGCTTCGTCGATTGTTGTGCCGCTGGCCTCGGTTGGGCGATGCATCCGCGCGCGCTGATCGCGAACGCGCTGGCGCAAGGTCGGCTCGTCGAATTGGCGCCGCGCAAGCCCTTCGATGTGGCGCTGCATTGGCAACAGGTGCGCCTACCTTCCGCACCGCTCGAAGCGCTCGCCCGCACGGTCCGCGCGGCGGCGGGGCGGGCGCTGGTCTAGCGGGCCGCGCGCGGCGCGGCGGCGCGCGGTGTCTCGGCAGCGTCGCGCCAGACGTTCGGCATCACCGTGAAGTCGACGACCGCCGCGTTGCCGAGCGGGCCGGATTCGCGCAACACGATATGGATCGCACGATCGCCCTTCGTGTAGGTCAACGTCGTCTCGGCCGAACGCAGGCTCGACAACTCGATCCAGCCGAAGCGCGGCATTTCCTTGGCCAGATATTGGTAGCTTTCCGTCAGCCGCATCGAGAAATTGACCGTCACGCGCCCGAGCCATGCATCGTCGTCGCCGGTGACGAATAGCCGACCAAGGTCGATCGTCGCGTTGTCGGGGATCGCGATGTCGGTAAAGCGCGAGAAATCGGTGGAGCGGGGGGCGTCGCGGGACGCGGCTTGGCGTTCCGCATCGGAGGAAACCGCCGGAACATTGTGCGCGCAACCGACGGTCAGCGCGAACACCGCGAGCGGCATCGCCAAGGACCGCAGCACGGCGCCGCCACGGCGCGCGCGAGGGGGGCGTGCGCCACCGGGATGCTCGGGGGGAGCGACCGGTTCCATCCGATCAGCCCTTGCTCGCGGGCGGCGGGGCCTGCAACCCGGCGATCACGTGCGCGTTGATGGCGATCAAACTTTCGACGGCACCTTTGGCGCGCGATCCCGACGCTTGTGCGGAGATGGCGCACAAAAGGACATACAAGTCCCCGAGGGTCGTTTTGATGTCTGCCGGAAGCGCGTTGCCATCGGCGTTGAGATCGCGCGAAAGCGCCTCCCAGACTTCGTGGTTGTGCCCCAGTGCGTCGCGCGCCCAGGCGACCTTCATGTGGTCGTCGGACCCGATCCACGTCTTCGCGAGCGTCAGCTTCACGTTGACGTACGCCAGCAGGCACGCCTCCCGCTCCCGCGGCGTCATTTTTTCGAGTTCGGATTGCGAGAACATTTTCTGCATCGACCGCCGATCGGGTGAAGGGCCGCGGTCGACGGCATCCCGGTCGATCCCGCGAATCGACATCGCCGCCGAATCGGCAATGGACAATGTATAAATACAAGAGTAACCGGGCCTCGGAAAGAAAAATTTACGGCGCGCAGGGTCGCTTTGGGCGGCGTCTAATAAATGAGGTCGTCGTCTGCCGACGCGCCGGCCCGCAAGATGAAAATCTTTTCTTGATCGATGAGCGCCTTCGCGGTCGCGAGGATGCGGTTTTGCGCCTCCGCCACGTCCCGACTGCGCACGGGCCCCAGCGCCTCGATCTCCTCCTTCAGCATTTTTCCGGCCCGCGCTGACATGCAGGTCATGATCGTGTCGGACAATTCCTGGGAGGCGCCTTTGAGCGCGAGCGCAATGGCGGATTTGTCGACGCTCTGCATCAGCGTTTGGACGCCGCCCGGTGCGAGCTTCAGCAGATCCTCGAACTTGAACATCAGTTCGCGGATGCGCACGGCCGATTCCGCGTTGCGTTCCTCCAGATTGGAGAGGAATTTCGCGCTGGTGCGGCGATCGAAGCTGTTGAAGATGTCCGACATCGCTTCGTGATTGTCGCGGCGGGTCGTTTTTCCCATCGTCGACATGAATTCCTGACGCAAGGTCCGCTCGACGTCCTCCAGCACCTCCTTGCTCACCGATTCGAGGCGCAGCATGCGCATGATCACCTCGAGCGCGTAGGGCTCGGGAAACAGCGCGAGCGTCTTCGCCGCTTGCGTCGCGGAGATGCGCGTGAGCACCACCGCGACCGTCTGCGGGTATTCGTTGCGCAGGAAATTCGCGAGCAGCCCTTCGTTGACGTTCGCGAGCTTTTCCCAGAACGTCCGGCCGACGGGGCCGCGGATCTCGTCGAGGATTTCGCCCGCGCGGCGTTTGTCGAGCACCTTGCTCAAGAACCGCTCGGTCGTGTCGAAGGTTCCCGCGAGCGCGCCGGTCGCCGTCAGCATCTCCGAAAATTCGACGATCAAGCGCTCGATCACCGCCGCGTTGACCGATCCGAGGGCGGCCATCGCCAGCGACAATTCCTTGATTTCGTCGTCGCTCATATGGGCGAACAGCTTGGGCGCGACCTCTTCGCCGAGCGCCAACATCAGAATGGCGGCCTTCTGAATACCGGTCAGATCCCGGTAATTGTCTGTTGTTCGAGCCACGTAGCGGTTCCTGCGTCGGCTGGGTCGCGCAGCGACCCGATGCTCTTCGGCCCTGACGGGACGCCCGTTCATTCCATAAAAATTAGGCAGCGTCTAGTTTGTGATGCAGTTTGGTTCGCATTCTGCGCGTAGCGGAGTAACGCGGCCGTTGACGCTGTAATATGACGATGGCTAGTTATAGGGGTCTTTAAGGACTTGTTCGCCCGCATGCTTCTCGAAACACCCCCACCTGGTCGTAAGCGCGGCGTCCGTCCGAACTCTTCGCCTTTGTTGGATCAAATCTGCTTCGGCGGATCGGCGGTCGCGTTGAATTTGATCCGCCAGGCGGAACTGCCCGCCGAGAGTCGACTATTCCGCTGTGCGGCACTGAACTCGACGGTCATTTTCAAATATCCGAATTTTGATCAAGACATCTCCGACCACGACCTATCGGGGCAGGGGATGCTGGACGGCGCGGGCGAGCCGGTCGTTCCGCGTGCGCGCGGCGGCGGGCGTCCGATCGAAACCGCGATTTTCGTGCCGCACGACCCGCAGGATTTGCCGGCCGGGGGCTACGGCATCTATTTGCGTCAACGCGACTTCGAATCCCTGCTGAAACGGCATGTCGGGCTCGACGTCTCCGCGAGCGATTCCGCCTACGAGCAGGACGTCGCCGTGCTCGGCGCGATCGACCGCGTTCCGTCCCTCGATCCCTTCCTGCTGAAGAGCGCGCTGTCGTTTTGCGCGGACCGGGTCTCCAGCTCCTATTTCTCGATCTCGTCCGAGGAGGAGGCGGCCGTCCGCGAGGTCATCGCCGAAAAGCTCCGCCCGATCGTGGCCAAGGCGCTCGCGCTCAATGCGCCGGAGATGATCCACGAGCGTACCGAGGGATTTCTGGACTCCCTTTGGAATCCGGATCTGCCCGAGGCGGGGATGTTCCTCGGATCGCTCGGAATTCCCAGCGAAAACGCACGTTCGGTCATCGACGGCTGGAAGGGCATCGCCTACTACAAGGTGAATTTCGATCGCGCCAAGACAGGGATCATCGCGCTCGTGCATTGGCTCGATTCGTCCGCGGCGTTGCCGCTGGAAGGGCGAACCGACCGCGTACGCAGCGAGCGACTGACGATGTTCCGCGCGAAGGTGCGCGAAAAGATCAAGACCGTGGCGCAACAGATGAACCAGGTGTTCAAGCGCTACAACGAAAGCCATGGGCAATTGATGTCGGACGGCAAGGCCGCGCCCTTCCGCACGTTCCTCGAGAACGTCGATCGCTATTATTGGGTTCTCGGCTATTGCTCGATGTCGCTGCGCCATTGCGCGAGCATCTTCAACCGGCACACCGCCAACGGTGCCAAGCCCCAGCTCAACTACGCCGAACTCGAGGAAATGCTCGGGCGGATCAATACGACCCTGAGCAGCCAGTCGGACGGCAAGTTGATTTAGCCAGCCGGGCCCCGTCGCGGGGAAACGGCGCATACGGCGGTAGCGCGCGGGATCGTCCCCCGCCCGGCCCGGCGCACAGTCCCCCTTGCGCAAAGCGCCCGGCCCGGTCACAAATCTGAAATGGAGGCCCCATAACCTCCCCCGCGCGCCGGACGCCCGGCGCACGAGGCAAACCCCATTTCGGCGAGGCGAGACATGATCGACATCTTCAAGCGCGGCCTTCGGCCGCTGGCGGTCGCGGCGACGGCCGTCGCCGCGTTGTTCGCGGCGCAAGCCGCCGACGCGCAGCAGCGCACGCGCATCACGGTCTACACGGCGCTGGAGAACGACCAGCTCGCCCCCTACAAGGAAGCGTTCGAACGCGCCCACCCGGATGTCGAGATCGCCTGGGTCCGCGATTCGACCGGTACCATCACCGCCCGTTTCCTGGCCGAGCGCGAGAACCCGCGCGCGGACGCGATCTGGGGCTTGGCGCTGACTTCGATCCTTATGTTCGAACAGCAGAACCTGCTGGCCGAGTATTCGCCCCAAGGCTTCGCCGCGCTGAAGCCCAGCTTCCGCGACGCCGCCGCGCCGATCACGTGGCATGGCATGGACGCCTTCGCCGCGGCCATCTGCTACAACTCGGCCGTCGCCCGGCAGCGCAACCTGCCGCCGATCCGCACTTGGGCCGATCTTCTGAACCCCGCCTTCCGCGGCCAGATCGTGATGCCCAACCCGGCGTCGTCGGGCACGGGCTATCTGACCGTGTCGGCGTGGCTGTCGATCATGGGCGAGGCGGGCGGCTGGGACTACATGTCCAAGCTGCACGACAACGTCGCGGTCTATACGCACTCGGGTTCGGCCCCGTGCGTGCAGGCCGCCCGCGGCGAAGCGGCCGTCGGCATTTCCTTCGACATGCGCGCCGCGCGCGAGAAGACGCAAGGCGCACCGGTCGACATCGTCGTGCCCACGGACGGCGTGGGTTGGGAAATGGAGGCCTCGGCCATCGTTCGCGGCACGCGCAACATGGCCGCGGCGCAGAAGCTGATGGATTTCTCGGCCTCGCTCGCGGCCAATCAGCTCTACGCGCGCTACTACAACATCCTCGCGCACCCGGGCGCGACGGGTGCCGCGCAGAACTACCCGGCGGAGACCGAAGCGCGCCTGATCCGCGCCGATTTCGCCGCCATCGCCGCGATGCGCGAACGCGTGTTGGCCGAGTGGACGCGCCGTTTCGACGGCAAGTCGGCTCCGCGCTGAACGTCCGGATCGGCGTCGATCGGGGTCGGGGTGGCGGACGCGTCCGCCACCCCGCTTCGTTCCGGCCAAAGGCGGTATCGTGGCCCATCTCAAGATCGAAAACCTGACCAAACGCTTCGGCGGCTTCACGGCCGTGCGCGAGGCGAGCTTCGAAGTCGCGCAAGGCGAGTTCGTCTGTCTGCTGGGCCCTTCGGGCTGCGGGAAGACCACGCTGTTGCGGATGATCGCCGGTTTGGAGACCGCCAGCGCCGGCCGCATCCTGCAAAACGGCGCGGAGATGACCCACCTGCCGCCCTCCAAGCGGGATTTCGGCATCGTCTTTCAAAGCTACGCTCTGTTCCCCAATCTGACCGTGTCCGACAACGTCGCCTACGGGCTGCGTTCCAAGGGTGTCGCGCGCGCCGACATGGCCAAGCGCGTGGACGAGTTGCTGACGCTCGTCGGCCTGCCCGGCGAAGCGCGCAAATACCCGGCGCAGCTTTCGGGCGGCCAGCAGCAGCGCGTGGCGCTCGCCCGGGCGCTCGCCATCCAACCCGGCCTTCTGCTGCTCGACGAGCCGCTTTCCGCGCTCGATGCGCGCGTGCGCCAGCATCTGCGCCATGAGATCCGCGCGCTGCAACGTCGCCTGGGCGTCACGACCATCATGGTCACGCACGACCAGGAGGAAGGCCTGACGATGGCCGATCGGATCGCGGTGATGAACGCGGGCGCCATCGAGCAATTCGCGGCACCGGCCGAGCTTTACGCGCGGCCGGCCACGCCGTTCGTCGCCGACTTCGTCGGCACCACCAATTTCCTGCCGGCGACGTTCGTGGCTCCGGGCCGGGTCGCGGCGGCGGGCCGCGAATTGGCGGCCGACACGCCCGCGGGTCTCGCCCCGGGCGCCAAGTTGCGCATTTGCGTACGGCCCGAGGACGTGGCGGTGCGCGACGTGGGCCCCGGCGCGCCCAACCGGTTGGAGACGAAGGTGGGCGAACTCGTCTTCATGGGCGCTTTCAGCCGCGCGCGGCTCGACGCCGGCGGCGGCGTGGCGCTGCAGGCCGATTTCTCGGCGAACCTGCTGCGCGACCGGGCGATCGCCGAGGGCGTTTCGCTCGCCGTGGCGCTGCCGCCCGAACGCTTGCGCGTCTTCGCGGATTGATCTTGTTCAAGCGCTTCGACACCGATGCGATTTTCCAGCGCCTCGCGCTGCTCGCCGTCGCGGCCTTTCTGATCGTCGTGCTCGCGTTGCCATTGGGCACGCTGTTCGAGAAAAGCTTCCGCGATCGCGACGGCGTGTGGGTCGGCCTTGCCAACTGGGTGCGCTATCTCGAGACGCCGTCGCTGGTCGGCTCGCTGTGGAACACGATATGGGTCTCGGCGCTGGCGACGGCGATCGTGGTGCCGCTGGCCTTCGTCTACGCCTACGCGCTCACGCGCACGACGATGCGCTGGCGCGGCCTGTTCCGCGCGGTCGGCCTCGTGCCGATCCTCGCCCCGTCGCTGTTGCCGGCGATTTCGCTGATCTACCTGTTCGGCAACCAGGGCTTCGCGCGCTGGATGCTGATGGGCGAAACCGTCTACGGCCCGATCGGCATCGTGATCGCCCAGGTGTTCTACTGCTTCCCGCACGCCTTTCTCATCCTTGCGACCGCGTTGTCGATCGCGGACAAGCGCCACTATGAAGCCGCCAGCGTGCTGGGCGCCGGGCAAACGCGGATCTTCCTGACCGTCACCCTGCCGGGCGTGAAGTACGGGCTGGTCAGCGCCTTTTTCGTCGTGTTCACGCTCGTCGCGACCGATTTCGGCATTCCCAAGGTGATCGGCGGGCGCTTCAACGTGCTCGCGACCGACATCTACAAGCAGGTCGTCGGCCAACAGAATTTCGAGATGGGCGCCGTCGTCGGCATGGTGCTGCTGCTGCCCGCCATGCTGGCCTTCGCCGTCGACCGCTGGGTCGCCAAGCGCCAGGTCGCGTTGCTGACCGCGCGCGCGGTGCCCTACGAACCCAAGCCCAACGCCATCCGCGACCGGGCGTTGTTCGCGTTCTGCGCGCTGATCGCCGCCTGCATCCTGACGCTGCTGGGCGTGGCGGTGTGGGCGAGCTTCATCCAGTATTGGCCGTGGAACACCGCGCTGACCTTGCGCCACTACGTCTTCTCCAACGCCGACGCGTCGGGGTGGGAGGCGTATTGGAACTCCCTGCAGATGTCCGCACTGGTGGCGACCTTCGGTACGGCGGCGATCGGCGTTGGCGCGTGGCTGGTCGAGAAAACCAAGGGCGCCGGGATCCTGCGCGGCGCGGTGCATCTGCTCGCGATGATTCCGCTCGCCGTTCCCGGCCTCGTGCTCGGCATCGCCTACATCTTCTTCTTCAACGCGCCATCGAACCCCTTGGGCTTCGTCTACGGCACGATGGCGATCCTCGTGCTCAACACGATCGCGCATTTCTACACGGTGGCGCATCTCACTTCGCTGCAGGCCCTCAAGCAGATGGACCCGGAGTTCGAGAGCGTATCCGCCTCGTTGAAGGTGTCGGTCTGGCGCACGGCCTGGCGGGTGACGCTGCCGGTGGCGTCGCCCGCCGCGCTCGACGTGTGGTTCTACATGTTCGTGAATTCGATGACGACCGTGTCCGCCGTCGTCTTCCTCTACGGGCCGTTCACCAAGCTCGCCTCGGTTTCGATCGTCAATATGGACGAAGCCGGTTTCACAGCCTCGGCCGCAGCGATGGGGGTCGTCGTCGTGCTGACCTCGGGCTTCGCCAAAATCCTCCATTCGCTCCTGGCCGCCTACCTCGCCAAGCGCACCCAAGCCTGGCGGGCGCGATGAGCGTTCTGCCGGCGCGCATCTGCGCGGTCCTGTTCGACAAGGACGGCACGTTGGTCGATTTCGACCGCACCTGGGCGGGCACGATGATGGCCGGGGCGCGCGATTTCGCGGGCGGGGACGAAGCGCTCGCCTTGCGCCTGTGCGAGGCGGTGGGATGGGATTCCGCGCGCGCCACGTTCGCGCCCGACGCGTTCTTCGCCAACAATCCCAATGCCGCGATCGCCGCGCGTTGGCGCGCGCTGGCGGGCAAGCCCTTCACCGCCCACGACGCGGGTCGGCTCGACGCGATTTTCGCGCGCGCCATCCTGGGCAGCGTCAGCCCGCTCGGCGACCTTGCCGCCGTCGTCGCGCGTTTGCGCGCGCGCGGGCTGGTGTTGGGCGTGGCGACCAACGACAGCCGGGTCTCGGCCGAACAGCAATTGCTCGCGCTGGGGGTGGGGGAGGCGTTCGTCTTCGTCACCGGTTACGACGGGCCATGTCCCCCCAAGCCCGATCCGACCGCGGTGCGCGAATTCGCGCGCTTGGCCGGCTGCCGGCCCGAGGAGATCGCCGTCGTCGGCGATTCCGACAACGACATGAAGCTCGCGCGCGCGGGCGGGGCGTTCGCCGTGGCCGTGACCGCCGACGAAGGCCATCGCGCCGTCCTTGCGCCGCTGGCGGACGTCACGATCGGATCGATCGACGAGCTATGACCCCACGCATCGCGCGGCCGGGAACCGGACGGTCGCGACGGTGCCTTTGCCCGGCTCGCTGGCGAGTTCGAACGTGCCGTCGTGCAGTTCGACGAGCTTTTTGACGAGCGGCAACCCCAACCCCGTGCCTTCGAAGCGACGGGTCAGCGCGCTCTCGACCTGACCGAAGGGTTCGAGCGCGCGCGGAATGTCCTGCGCGCGCATGCCGATGCCGGTGTCCGAGACGACCAGGCACAGCCGGCCTTGCGCGTCGCGCGCGCAGGTCGCCCGCACGCGGCCGCCCGGCGGGGTGAACTTGACCGCGTTGGAGAGAAGATTGAGCGCGATCTGCCGCAGGCGCTGCTCGTCGGCGAGCAAATGGGGTGTAGCCTCGGGCACGTCCACTTCGATCCGCACCAGACCCGTCTCGGCCCGCGCCGCGACGAGTTTGACGCACGCGGCGAGCGTGCGCCCCACATCGACAGAACCCTCACGCAGTTCGACCTTGCCGGCTTCGGCCTTGGAGATGTCGAGGATGTCGTTGATGACCTGCAGAAGATGCGTGCCCGACGTGTGGATGTCCTTGGCGTAGTCGATGTAGCGGACTTCCCCGATCGGTCCGAAGATCTGCTGGTGGATGATTTCGGAAAAGCCGATCACAGCGTTGAGCGGCGTACGCAGCTCGTGGCTCATGTTCGCGAGGAACTCCGACTTCGTGCGGCTCGCCGCTTCCGCCTGATCCTTCGCGTCGCGGAGCGCGTCCTCGGCGTGCTTGCGCTCTGTCAGGTCCGCGAACAGCGTGACCCAGCCGCCGCCGGGCAGCGGCGTCCGGCGCGAGACGATGTAGCGCCCGTTGGCCCGCCAACCTTCGTCGGAGTAGGGATCGGGCCGCGACACCCGCGCGATGCGCCGCGCCATCTCCGCCTCGACGTTGGGGATCGGCCCGAAATCGCCGCGTTCGACCTGGAAACGGACCGAACGGTCGAACGTCGTGCCCACGCGCATCATCTCGGCGGGCACGTCCAGCATGGCGCGCGCGCGTTCGTTCCAGGCGATCAGAACCCGGTTCGAATCGTAAACGACGATGCCTTCGCCGATCGATTCGAACGTGCGCGCGAGAATCTGCGTCTGGCGCTCGATTTCGCCGCGATGCTCGCGCGCTTGCGTGACGTCGGTCACGGTCAGCACGTAGCCGCCGTCGGCCAGGCGTTGATCGCGGATCTGCAGCGTGCGGCCCTCGCTGGCGGGCACCTCGAACGTCTTGTCGCCCGGCAAGGCGTGCTGGCGCAGCCGCTCTTCGAGCCAAACCTCGCGCGGCACGCCGCCCAGGCTCGCCACGCCCGAATCGATCTGCGACGTCAGCACCTCGCGAAACGTCGATCCCGCGCCGATGCGCTCGGGCAGCTGAAGGATATGCCGGTAGGCGGCGTTGCAAAGCAGCATCCGGTCTTCGGCGTCGTAAAGGCAGACGCCCGTCGACAGCCCGTCGATCGCCCGCAGCAGCCGGGTCTCGACTTCGCGGGCGGCGACCCGTCCGGCGAGCTCGGCCACTTTGCGTTGGGATTCGGTCGCGTCGAGATGGAGAACGACCTGTCCGCCGTCGGGCAGCATCGTCGACACGACCTCCACCCAACGGCCGTCGTGCAGGGGCCGCCGGTAGACGAACCCCCGGCGCGCCTCGAACGCGGCGATCCGTTCGGCCGCCGCACGGCGCGCTTCATCCGGGACGGATTGCGCGAGACCGGCGAGGTAGTGAACGATCTTTTCGATCGCGTCGCCGGGCCGGGCGAAGCCTTCGGGCAGACCCATCACCCGGTGATAGGCCGCGTTGAAGGCCACGATCCGCAGATCGCGGTCGAGGATGGCGATGCCCGCGGGAAGCGCGTCGAGGATCGGATCGAGCTTCATCCGCGTGCGGGGCCCCCGTCGACGACCGGATTCAGTAACGGATCAAGGAATCGAAGGCGATCGGCAGGCGCTTGCGACCTTCGAGGAAGACGAGTTCGATCAGGCAGGCGGCGGCGCGGACGTCGGCGCCCGTCTTTTTCAGCAATTCGATCGCCGCCCCCAGCGTGCCGCCGGTGGCGAGAACGTCGTCGAGCACGACCACGCGCGCGCCTTTCGGCACGGCGTCCTCCTGCACTTCGATCGTATCCTCGCCGTATTCCAGCGCGTAGGTGTGCGGGATCGTGCGCCCGGGCAGTTTGCCGCGTTTGCGCACCATCAGGAAGCCGACGCCCAAGCGCAGCGCCAGGGGCGCCGTCACCAGGAAGCCGCGGCTTTCGATCCCCGCGAGATATTGCGGCTTATGCGGCGCGACGATGTCGGCCAAGCGGTCGATCGTCGTCTTCCAGGCCTCGGCGTGGGCCAGAAGCGGGGAAATGTCGCGGAACATGATCCCCGGCTTGGGGAAGTCGGGCACGTCGCGGATATGGGCTTTCAGATCCATGGGGTCCCTCGGCGGAAGGCGTTAACCTAGCCAAAACCGGGGCATCGTCCATCCCAAAATCGGGTCTTTGCTGCTAATCTGGCGCCGACAAGGGGAGGAAGGAATTTGACGGCAACGGTTCCGGCGGCCGCACGCGCGGTCATCGTCGGCGGCGGCATCGCGGGATGCTCGGTCGCCTATCACCTGACAAAGCTCGGCTGGACGGATGTGGTGCTGCTCGAACGCGCCCGGTTGACCGCCGGCACGACGTGGCACGCGGCGGGGCTGGTGGGGGCCATGCGGCCCAACCGGGCACTGACGGCGATGAGCAAGTACGGCATCGATTTGTATTCGAAGCTGGAAGCGGAAACCGGTCAGGCGACGGGCTGGAAGAATTGCGGGTCGGTCAACGTCGCACGCACGCCCGAGCGCGTCGTCGCCTTCAAGCGCCAGGTGGCGCTCGCCAAAGGCTTCGGCGTGGACATCCAAGAGATCTCGCCCGCCGAGGCAGGCAAGCTCTGGCCCTTGATGCGCACGGACGATCTGCAAGGTGCGATTTGGCTACCGGGCGACGGCAAGGCCAATCCGGCGGATCTGTGCATGGCGCTGGCCAAGGGTGCGCGTATGGGCGGGGCCAAATTGTTCGAAGGGGTGGGCGTCACCGACTTCGAGCGCGCCAACGGCGCCATTTCGGCGGTAATGACCGATCAGGGCCGGATCGCGGCCGATGTCGTCGTACTCGCTTGCGGGCAATGGACGCGCCAAGTCGCGGCGCAACTCGGGGTCGCCGTGCCGCTGCATTCGGCCGAGCATTTCTACATCGTCACCAAAAAAATCGACGGCGTGACGCCCGACCTGCCGGTCATGCGCGATCCGGATGGTTACATCTATTACAAGGAGGAGGTTGGCGGTCTCGTGATGGGCGGGTTCGAGCCCGTCGCCAAGCCCTGGGGCATGGACGGCATCCCCGAGGATTTCGCCTTCCGGCTGCTGCCCGAGGACTGGGACCAGTTCCAAATCCTGATGGAGAACGCGCTGCACCGGACCCCGTGTCTGGAGACGGCCGAAGTTCGCCAGCTGCTGAACGGGCCCGAGAGCTTCACCCCCGACGGGAACTTCATTCTGGGCGAGGCGCCCGCGCTGCGCGGGCTTTACGTGTGCGCCGGCTTCAATTCCGCGGGCATCGCCAATGCGGGTGGGGCGGGACGTTTGACCGCCGAATGGATCGCGGGCGGCGAAGCGCCGATGGATTTGGCCGACGTCGACATCCGCCGCTTCGCGGATTTCCAGGCCAACGGGCGCTTCTTGCGCGAACGCACGGTGGAAAGCCTGGGCCTGCATTACGTGATGCGTTGGCCGCGTATGGAATTGGAGAGCGCGCGGCCCTTGCGCCGCTCCCCGCTTTACGACCGTCTCGCCGCGAACGGCGCGCGCTTCGGCTCGAAGATGGGTTGGGAGCGTGCGAACTTCTTCGCGCCCGCCGACGCCAAGCTCGCCTATGGCTGGGCGCCCGCGTGGCTGCCCCACGCACAAGCCGAGCAGCACGCCGCGCGCACGGGTGTGGCCGTCGTCGATCAGGCGAGCTTCGCCAAGATCCTCGTCCAGGGCCGCGATTCGTGCGCCTTCCTGCAACGGCTGTGCGCGAACGATGTCGACGTGGCGCCCGGCCGCTCGGTCTACACGGCGCTGCTGAACTCGCGCGGCGGCTTCGAAAGCGACGTGACCATCGCCAGGCTGGCGGAGGACAAGTTCCTCTACATCACCGGCTCGGCCCAACTCACCCGTGATCTCGATTGGCTCGGCCGGCATATCGGCGATTCCTTCGTCACGCTGACCGACGCCACCGTCACCTGGACGACGCTGTCGCTGATCGGCCCCGGCGCCATGCCGCTGCTCGGCAAGTTGTCGCCCAATCTCGCGCCGCTGGCGCCGGGCGAAGTGCGTACGCTGGATGCCGGGTATGCGCGCGTGCTCGCCTCGCCGATGAGTTACGTCGGCGCGCCCGGCGTGGAGATGCTGGTGCCGACCGAGTACGCCGCGGGTCTCTACGACGAATTGAAGCGCGCCGAGCCCGCGTTGCGCGATCTCGGCTACTACGCGCTTGACGCCTTGCGCATCGAGGCCGGGCGCCGTGCCTTCGGCCCCGAATTGGGACCGGACGAAACCCCGGTCGAAGCGGGCTTGATGCACGCGGTCGCGCTCGACAAGCCCGGCGGTTTCCTCGGCCGCGAAGCGCTGATCGCCAAGCGCGAGGCGGGTATCGCCAAGCGGCTGTGTCTGTTCGCCCTGGAGGATCCCGCCGATTGGCTGTGGGGCGGGGAAGGCATTCTGGCCGACGGCAAGCCGGCGGGCGAGATTTCGTCGGCGGGGTGGTCGACCGTGTTGGGGCGCTGCGTCGGGCTGGGTTATGTCCGCGCCGACCGCAATTTCGAGCGGGCGGAGATGCTGTCGTGGTCCTATGCGATCGACATTGCCGGCAAGGTCGTGAAGGCCAAAGCTCTCGCCCGCGCCGCCTATCCGCCGAAATAGCGGCTTAGCGCCGGTCCCATGTGCCGGTCCGTCGGCCTGTGGGGTCGCGGAACACAAGGTCGCCGTTCGCCTCCCGCTCGATCGTGCCGATCCGCCGGCCGGCGGCATCGCGCACGACGTAGCCCGCGCGCCCGTCGCTTTCATACGTTTCGATCCGCCGGCCGGTCGCGTCGCGCCGGACATAGCCGCCGCGCTCGTCCGATTCCAACGTGCCCAAGCGCCGCCCGGTTTCGTCGCGTTCGACGAAGCCGCCGCGCCGGTCGCTTTCCAGCGTGCCTGCGCGCCGGCCGGTCGCATCGCGTTGCACGAAGCCGCCTTGGCCGTCGCTTTCGAAGGTGCCGGTCCGGCGGCCCGTCGGATCGCGCTGGATGAAGTCCTGCGCGACGGCCGGAGCCGCGCACGCCAGGACGATCGTCAAAGCAAGGATACGCATGTCGGGAGAACGTGCGGCCGCGCGGGCGCATTCCCCAATCCGGCCCCGACCGTCAAAGTCGGTGTCATGACTTTGGCGCGACGCGATTTTCTGGCGGGACTTGGGATGGCGGGGGCGGTGGGGGCCTGTGCGGCCCCACCGGCCATATCCCCCGCGCCCTTGGTCAATCCCTACGATGCGGCGGGTCTGCGCGCGCGCAAAGGCCGGCGTGCGGCGGCCAACGCGGCTTGCACACCGGCACCGGCGCCGGGACGCGATCTGATCGTGCCGCAATTCTATACCGATCCGCCGGTGTTCAGCCGGATCGACCCCGTCCGCTTGGCGGCGCGCGACGCGGCCGTATTGCCGCTGCAAACGCTCGTACGCGGTACGACCGACGCAGCCGACCGATGGGCCGCATCGGCGCCGGTCGATGGCCGGTTCGCCGCGTGCGCGGCGGCCTCGCTCGACGCGGCTGCGCGCGCGGATGCTTTTCTGGGTCGCGTCGATCCCCAAGGCGGCTACGAACGCAAATGGACATGGTGCGGTCTTGCGCTCGCGCATCTGAAGCTCGTCCAAGCGCCCGAGTACGATGCCGCCGCCCAAGCGCGCGTGGCCGCGTGGCTGACGCGCGGCTTCGGCGCGATGCGCGGGACCTACGACCGGCCGCCGGGCGGAACGCCGTCCACGCAACTCAACAATCACATGACGTGGGCCGGGTTGACGGCGATGGCCATCGGCCTGGCCGCCGGGAATCTCGACGCCTGGAATTGGGGTCTCGCACGCATGGAGCGCACCCTCGCGCAAGTCGACGCGGCCGGCTTCCTGCCGCAGGAGGTGCTGCGTGGGTCAAAAGCGTGGCACTACCACGTCTTCGCGATGGGGCCGCTGGCGTTGGGCGCCGTGCTCGCCCGCGCCAACGGGATCGAATTGGCCGACGACCGGTTCCATCGCGTTGCCCGACGCACGCTCGAAGGCTACGACAGCACCGCCGCCTTCGCCGCGCGCGCGGGTGCCGCGCAAGTTCCCTTCGGCGAGCGTCCGGACGTCGGTTGGCTCGAAATCTACGCGGGCGCCTTCGGCGTCGAGGCCGCATTGCTTCCGTTACGCGGGCGCCGCCCGCAGCGCCAGCCGTGGCTCGGCGGGGACCTCACGCTTTGGCACGCGCGCGACGTCTGATCCGTCAGCCGCGCGGGCGCAGATGTTCGGCGAATTGCCGGGCGCATTCGGCCCAGGAATAGTCGCGCGCGTGGGCGAGGGCGCGCTCGCGCGGGATTTCCAGCGCCGCAAGGCACGCCGCGCGCAAATCCTCGCGCATCGCGCCGCCGGAAAGCGCTTCGGGCCGGTCGCCGAGCACGTCGAGCGGTCCGGTCACCGGATAGGCCGCAACCGGCGTGCCGCAGGCCATCGCCTCGAGCAGCACGAGGCCGAACGTGTCGGTCTTCGACGGGAATACGAACACATCCGCCGCAGCGTAGACTTGCGCGAGTTCGGCCTGCTGGAGGACTCCCAGATACGAAACCTCCGGATACTTGGCGCGCAAGCCCGCCAAAGCCGGGCCCTCGCCGACGACCCATTTCGAGCCGGGCAGGTCGAGCGCCAGAAACGCCTCGACGTTCTTTTCGACCGCGACGCGGCCGACATAGACGAAGATCGGCGGCTTGGTGCCCAGCTTGTCGCGCGGGCCGGGTTTGAAGATCTCGAGATCGACGCCGCGCGTCCACAGCACGACGTTGCGGAAGCCCCAGGATTCGAGGTCGTTCTTGACCGTGGGCGTGGGCACCATCACGCGGCTGGCCGGGCCATGGAAGCGGCGCAGCACGGCGTAGCTCCACGACAGCGGCGCCGATACGCGCGCGTTCACGTATTCGGGGAAGCGGGTGTGATACGCGGTCGTGAACGGCAGGCCGCGCTTGAGGCAGGCTTTGCGCGCGGCCCAACCGAGCGGCCCTTCCGTCGCGATGTGCACGGCATCGGCGGCGAAGGCGTCGATCAACCCGCCGACCCGACCCGGCCCGGCGAGCGACAGGCGGATTTCGGGGTAGGTCGGACAGGGGAACGTCGTGAAGCGGTCGGGCGCGATCAATTCGACCGTATGGCCCGCGCGTTCCAATTCGCGCATCGTTTCGGTCAGGGTCCGCACGACACCGTTGACCTGCGGGCGCCACGCGTCGGTCACGATGGCCACGCGCAAGGCGCGCGCGGCGGCTTCGATCGGACGGGCCAGGACGGCGGTCATCGCGCGGCACCGACGGGGGCGGCCAGCATGTCAAGACCGCGCGCGCGCGCCCATTCGATCACGCGGAACGTCCCGTCCCGGTCCTCGACCAGCGCCGTGCAGCTTTCGACCCAATCGCCGTCGTTCATGTAGACGATCCCCCCGATATCGCGGATTTCCGCCTTGTGGATGTGGCCGCATACGACGCCGTCGAAGCCGCGCCGGCGCGCTTCCGCGGCCACCGCCTCCTCGAAATCGACGATGTATTTGACCGCGTTCTTGACCTTGTGTTTGAGCCATGCCGACAGCGACCAATACGGCAGGCCGAGCACGCGGCGCGCGCGGTTGAACCATTCGTTGGTCCACAGCGCGAAGGCGTAGGCGTGATCGCCCAGGAAGGCGAGCCAGCGCGCGTAGCGCACGACGCCGTCGAACGCGTCGCCGTGGATCACCAAATACCGCCGGCCGTCGGCGGCGACATGCACCGCCTCGCCGGTGACCAGGATGCCGCCGAAGTGATGGTCGAGATAGTCGCGCAGCGCCTCGTCGTGATTGCCGGGCACGTAGATCACGTCCGTCCCTTTGCGCGCCTTGCGCAGAACCTTTTGGACGACATCGTTATGCGCTTGCGGCCAATACCACCCGCGCTTGAGCCGCCAGCCATCGACGATGTCGCCCACGAGATAAAGCCGGTCGGATTCGTTCTCGCGCAGGAAGTCGAGCAGGAAATCGGCCTTGCAGCCGGCCGTGCCCAGATGGATGTCCGACAGGAAGATCGCCCGCCAGCGCGCGGTCCCGTCGTCCGGGCCGCCGCCGCCCGCGAGGCCGTCCGGCGCGCGCGCGATGGCGTGCGTCGCGGCGTTGTCCACATGCTTTTCCACCGGTCCGGACATCCCGACCTCTCTTGCCGACGGGCGATTTCTTTTGCCGGTATAATGGCTTCGTGGTAGTCGTTTTAAGTGAATCTTCCGTGGCATATGCAATTAATGGAAGCATCTCCGAACGGTCATACGAATGTCATCCGACTCGGCCGCCGAGCGCCTTCTCGTCATCTACAACCCGATCGCCGGGCGCCGTCGCCGGCGTTTTCTGTCGCGCGTGCTCGAAGCGCTCGAGCGGCGCGGCCTCTCGGTGCGGCTCGAACCCACGCGCCGGCGGGGCGATGCGGAGGCCCTGGCGCGCGGCGCGCGCGCCGGCGGGGCGGACCGGGTCGTCGTGGCGGGCGGAGACGGCACGATCAACGAGGCGCTGAACGGTCTTGAAGGGCCCGTGCCGCCGCTGGGCATCGTGCCGCTGGGCACCGCCAACGTGCTGGCGCACGAATTGGGTCTGGGCGCGCGGGCCGAAGCGGTCGCGGCGGCGATCGCCGAAGGCAGTCCGCGCGCGGTGACGCTGGGCCTTGTCAACGGCCGGCGGTTTTCGATGATGGCCGGCGTGGGGTTCGACGCGCATGTCGTGCGCGACGTATCGCCCCGACTCAAACGCGCCATCGGCAAGGGCGCCTACGCGCTTGAAACCCTGCGCCAGCTCCTCGTCTTCGCTCCCCGGACATACGACTTGCGGATCGACGGAGCGGCGCATCGCGCGGCTTCGGTCATCGTCTGCAACGGCCATTACTACGGCGGCAAATTCGTCGCGGCGCCCGCCGCCCGGCTCGACGCGCCGGAATTCCAAGTCGTGTTGTTCGGCCGCGCGGGACGGCTGGCGATTTTGCGCTACGCGCTCGCACTCGCCTTCGGCCGGCTGCCGGCCCTCGCCGACGTCACCATCCTGCCCGCCCGCACCGTCGAAATCGCGGGGCCGACGGGCGAACCCGTGCAGGCCGACGGCGACATCCTCGCCCATCTACCCGCGCGTTTCGACGCGGTCCCCGAGGCGGCGAAGCTGGTCGGACCGGCCTAGCTCAACGTCCGGCGATGGTGCAGCCGTCGAGCCGCAGCGTCGGCGCATCGGTGCCGTGGCGGAACACGAGATCGTCCGCCGGCGTCGCACGCATGAACATATCCAAGAGATTGCCCGCGATCGTGACCTCCGAGACGGGATAGGTCAGCGCGCCGTCCTCGATCATGAAACCGGCCGCACCTCGGCTGTAGTCGCCCGTGACGCCGTTCACGCCCATGCCGATGAATTCGGTGACGTAGAGCCCGCGCTTCACGTCCGCGATCATCGCCGCGCGCGAAACGGCACCGGCCTCCATGTAGAGGTTTGTGGCCGACGGCGAGGGCGGCGAGGTGGTGCCGCGTGCCGCATGACCGGTGGATTTGAGGCCGAGTTGCCGCGCCGAACGCAGATCGAGGATCCAGGTCGTCAACACGCCCTTGTCGATGATCGCGCGGCGTTGCGGGGCGATGCCCTCGCCGTCCACGGGTTTGGAGGCGAGACCCCGCTTGCGGAACGGATCGTCGACGATCGAAATGCCCGGGCCGAAAACCGGCTGGCCCATCTTGGTCTTGAGATAGCTGGTGCCGCGCGCGATCGACGCGCCGTTGATCGCGGTCGCGAGGTGACGCACGAGGCTCCCCGAGACGCGCGGATCGAGGATCACCGGCAGCTTGCAGGTTTCGAGCTTGCGCGGGTTCAAACGGCGCACGACGCGCTCGCCGGCTTCGCGGCCGATCCGGGCGGGATCGTCCAGGTCGGCTCCGTGCAAGGCGCTCGACCAATCGTAGTCGCGTTCCATCGCGGTGCCTTCGCCCGCGATCACCGCCGCCGAGACCGAATGCGAGGATCGCGCGTATTCCACCGCCAGACCGTTGGTCGCGGCCAAGGCCACGCGGCTCGAACTCCATCCCGCTTCCGCACCTTCGGAATTCGTCACGCCCGCGACGGCGAGCGCCGCTTCTTCGGCCGCCGCCGCGCGCGCCATCAGCGTCTCGGCCGACGGCTCGACGGGGTCGACCAGGTCGAGATCGGGCAGTGTCTTGGCGATGTCGCCGGGCTCGGCGAGGCCGCAATGCGGATCCTCGAGCCCGGCCTTGGCCATCGCGATCGCGCGTTCGACCAGCCCGTCGAGCGCCTTGGCCGAGCGGTCGTTCGACGACACCACGGCCTGACGCTTGCCCACGAACACGCGCAAACCGAGGTCGTGGCCTTCCGCGCGTTCGAGCTTTTCGAGTTTGCCCAAGCGGCGCGCGTGGCTGACGGAAACGCCTTCGACGAACAGCGCGTCGGCGGCGTCGGCGCCCGCGCGTTTGGCCTTGGCGACGAGATCGGCGAGGAGATCGAGCGTATTGGACATTTTTCAGCGCATCCGGCGGAAGAGTTCCCGGGCGAAAGCGCCCAGGCCGAAGATATAGGCGGCGAACAGGATCCAGCCGCCGGCCATCGGGATATGGCCCGAAGCGACCAGACCCGCAAGTCCGATCGCCATCGCGGCCATGCCGTGCCACGGGGCGTCGGGCCGTCCGGTCCGTGCGAACGCCAAGACGCCGAAGCCCAACGCCGCCGCCGCGATCAGGAATCCGAGTCCTGCGAAGACCACGAGCAGGAGAACGAGCGTCGCGGCCAGCGGTAAGCCCACGAACGTGAACGCCGCCAGCAGCGCCGCCGAGGGCACGCCCAGCAGCAAGCCCGTTCCCCACCCGGCGACGGCGATCGGCCGTGCCCGAATCGCCGCGGCACTCGCGTGCGTGAAGCCGGGGGCCATGATCGCAAGGGCGAAGCCGCACAGCGCCACCGCGATCCAGAAGATCCAACGCAACGAACGGCCGATCCGGCCCAGCAGTGCTTCGAGCGAGTCCGCGAACCCGCCCGGGGTATGGACGACCCCGCCCGCGATGCGTGCCGAGGGGTGGATATCGGGCGGCAGCGGCGACCAAACGGCCAGCACGCCGCCGATATCCGTATGCGGGCCGATGCGCACGGCCTCGGCGGCGGCGATCTTCAGATCGCCGCGCACGCGAATATCGGCCGTCACGTCGAAACCGGTCAGCCATGCGCGCTGATTGAACGCGCCGCCGACCGCGAGCGTATGCCCGATCAGGAACGCGTTGCGCGCGACGCGGGTCGCTCCGCCCACGCCGATCTGGAAGCCCACGGCGACCAGATCCCCCGCGATTTCCGCCTCGACCGCGATGGCCGCCCCGGCGAGCGCCGCATCGCC
>JADCGK010000100.1 GCA_020249045.1 Azospirillum sp.
GCGACCAGACGCAAACCCAACACGGTCGCGAACAGCAACAACGCCGGCGCAAGCAATTGCCACGGCGCGTCGGCATAGTGCGGAAGCAATTCGGCCATCATGCCGCCCAGTTCCGGCGTGGGCGGACGCAATCCGATGCCGACGAAACTCAGCGTCGAAACCGCCAGCACCGCGCTCGCAACGCCGAACGTCGCAAGCGTGCATGCCAGCGGCGCCAACTCAGGGAGCAAATGCCGCCGGAAAACGTGCCATTTCCCGAAGGCGAACAACCGGGCGGCCTCGACGTCGGGGGACGCCAGACGCCCGGCGGCCAAAGCCCGAACCGGACGATAGAACTCGACCCATTGCGTCGCCACCAAGCCGGCGTAAAGCGGCCAAAGTTGGCCCGGCGCCAAAGCGGCGATCATGACGACCGTCAAGAGGCCGGGCAGCGCCATCGTCGTATCGCAAAGCCCAGATATGGCTCGGTCCAATGCGCGTCCGCGCGCCGCAGCGGCAATTGTTCCAAGCGTCGTGCCGATGGCGCCGGCCACCAGCACGGCGGCGATCCCGAAGCCCAAGGAAAGCCGCGCGGCGTGCGCAAGACGCGCCAGCATCGACCTGCCGAGATGATCCGTGCCGAGCAGAAACTCGGCCGATGGCGGGAGCAGCGCGGCGCGAAGATTCTGGCGCAAAGGATCGGACTCGATCAGCACGGGCCCGAACAGCGCGAAAGCGCCGATGACCGCGAGCATCGCGGCGCCAGCGAGGCGTGAAGCGGGCCGCGCATTCATTCGCGCCGGCCCCTCGGATCGAGCGCCAAACACAGCGCATCGACCGCTGCGTTGAGCGCCACGAAAAGAAGCCCCATCGCGAGCGCCGCCCCCTGGATCATCGGCACATCTCGTGCGACGACCGCGTGAACCAGCGCATGGCCGATCCCGGGCCAGGCGAACAGCGATTCGACGACAACAACACCTTCGACGAGCCAAACGAGTTGGACGCCCATGTAGGCGACCACCGGCACCGCGACGTTCCGCAGCACGTGGCGGCGCAACACCGCGCCCTCGGCGAGCCCCTTGGTGCGCGCGAAGTTCGTATCCGCGCGCATCACGACGCGCGAAACCGCATCGCGCGTCACCATCATTGACATGGCGGCAAGCCCGATCGCCAACGTGGCCGCGGGCAAGGGCCACGCGGCCGCGCTGTCGTATCCGGCGGCGGGCAGCCACCCCCAATGAACGGCGATCACCAGCATCAGCGCAAGACCGATCAGATACGCGGGCGTGGCGCGCACAGCGGCGGCGGCGACGAGCCCGAGCTTGTCGAACGCGCCACCGCGCAACGACATGACGACTCCAAGCGGCAAGCCGATGAAGGCGGACAGCCCCAGAGCCAGCAGCGAAAGACCGATCGTCGCCCCGAGTTGGAGTTTCAATTCCTCGACGACGTCCTCGCCGCTGACGAGCGACACGCCGAGATCGAACGTCGCGATCTGGCCGAGCCAAACGGCGAGGCGCACGGGCCAAGGTCGGTCGAGCCCCAATTCGACCCGCACGGTATCCGCTGCGCGCGCCGAGGCCATATCCTCGCCATAGCGCGCGGCGGCGATGCGGTACGCATGATCGCCGGGCAGCATTTCGACGATCGCGAAGCTGGCGATCCCGACGACAACCGCCACCATGACCGCTTGCGACAGACGCGCCGCGAAAATCCGGATCAGGGCGCCCATCTCATCGACGACAGACGGTAGGACAATTCGAAGGGATCGACGCTCGCGCCCTCCACGCGACGATTGATGGCGACGGCGTAGTCGAACCACGCGATCGGCACCACCGGCAACTCGGCATGGAGCAGGCGCGCGACGTCGCCGCGCGCACGGGCGCGAGCGGACGCGCTTGTCGGTGCGGCAAGCGCCGTCAATGCCGCCTCCATGACCGGGCTCGACCAATTCATGGCCCCCCAATCCCCGCCCTTGGGCCCGAAATCCTGCAGCATGGTGCCGATCGGATCCGGCACGAGGGCGAAGTTGCGCGCGAACAACGCCATCTGGAGCGTTCCGTCCTGATGGCCGGCTGGAATCTCACCGCTGTTCACGATCGCGATGGTCACGTCGATTCCGACATCGCGCAGTTGCGCTTGGATTGCGGCGGCCATCGGCGGCTGCTCGGGCCGGTCCGAGAACGTCCGAAGCGTAACCGCGAAGCGGTTGCCATCCTTGGAAAGGATCCCGTCGCGGCCCGGCCGCCAGCCCGCCGCCGCCAGCAACGCCTGGGCACGCGGCAACGAATTCTCCAACGGCGCCAAATCCGGCACATGCCATTCGGCGAGGCCGGGCGGGAACAGCTGGGTGGCCCGGGTGGCGGGGCTGCGGAGGATGGCGTGGGCGATCCCTTCGCGGTCCAGCGCAAAGCTCACCGCTTGACGCACGCGGACATCGTCGAAAAAGGGCGGTGCGGCATTCAGTTTCAGCAAACGCGTGCGCGGAACCGCCTGCACGTCGAGAATGAGGCGCGCGTTGCGCTGCAAACGTGCGGCCGCCTCCGGCGGGACGACATAGACCAAGTCCGCCTGCCCGCCTTCGGCCATCGCTGCGCGCGTTTCCCCACGAGGGACCGCAAGGTAGCTGGCGCGCGCGATTGCCGGCGCATGGCCCCGCCACTCGAGGAAACGCTCCGCCTCGACGCGCAGGGGCGGCTCGACCACGGTTGCGCGATATGGGCCGCTGCCGACAATCCGCGCCACATTGCCCGATGGATCGTAAGCGGTGGGCGAAAGGACGATCGCACTTGAATGCGCCAGAAACGCCGGCAAGGCCGAGAATGATCGCGACAATGCGAAGACGACTTCATCGCCTTCGGCCGTGATGGCCACGATCGGCGCGTTGGCCAGCATACCCGCAGCGTTCGCTTTGGCGCGATTGAGCGACGCGGCGACAGCCGGCGCATCAAGCTTGGTGCCGTCGTGGAATGTCGTGCCCGTTCTTACGACGAAACGCCAAGTCCTGCCGTCCGCGGACACCGACCAACTTTGCGCGATCGCCGCCTCGGGTAGCCCTCCATTGTCGGCACCGACAAGCGTCTCGGCGATCTGCATACGCGCGAAGATGTAGCCGGATCGCGCAGGATCGAGGCCGGTAATCTCCCACGGCGCGACAACGCGCAGTACGCGCGTCGTATCCTGGCTAAGTGCAGGGAATGTCGCCGCACCCGCCAACGCGAGCGACGCCAATGCTCCGGCGAATGCCGATTTGATGTTCATTTTTGACCGCTTTTACAAAAGACTGGGCGAAAATAGGCAATGATATACTGTACCTTGTCAAGCGGCTTAGGGTGCCTGTCCCAGCGGCCTGAGGCCGCCCTGTCCGATTTGTTTTAAGCAAACTCGAATTGATCAAAATGCGATCGCATGTGAACGCAGCCGATCAGCGGAAACCCAAACCCAGCGCATGATCGACCCTGCGAGACCTATCGCTCCTGCTCCTCCTGCGTGCGCTACCGGGCGAAGCGGATGTCGCTCGTCGCAAAACACTCAGACCACGTTGCCGCCCTCTTCCCCCACACCAAAATCGATCCGCAGCGACACAAGCGTGGCGGCGAACACATCCGCCCCACTCCAATGAACTCTTCCGTACTTCAACAAAGCCCGGTCGGCGTGGCGGGATTCGAACTCGCGACATCCAGCTCCCAAAGCTGGCGCTCTACCAGGCTGAGCTACACGCCGTTTCCCCGGGTCTCTCTCCCTA
>JADCGK010000101.1 GCA_020249045.1 Azospirillum sp.
GCGCGGGCTGATGCAGATCATGCCCGCCACGGCCGGCATGCTGAACGGGGCGAGCCTGCGCGGCCAGCTCGAACGGCTCTACGATCCCGAATTCAACGTGACGCTGGGCCAGCGCTACATCCGCGCCCTGCTCGACGAACCTCTGGTGTCGGGCGAGCTCACGCGCCTCGCCGCCGCCTACAACGGCGGCCCGGGCAATCTTTCGAAGTGGAAGCGCCTGCAGGACATGCGCGGGGAAGCGCGCGAAGACGCTCTGCTGTTCATCGAAAGCCTGCCGTCGGCCGAAACGCGGCAGTTCATCACGCGGCTGCTCTATTCCTATTGGATGTATTCGGAGCGTCTGGGCCAGACCACGCCCTCGCTCGACCAGCTCGCGCAAGGCGAATGGCCGATCTACGCGGCGCCCGCGCGGGTGGCGCGCGGCGGCGAAACGCCGCAAACCGCGCAGCGCTGAACGCTCACGCCCCCGCCGCGAGCAGCGCCTTCAACCCTTCGCGATAATCCGGATAGGCCAAGCGCACGCCCAGCGCGTCCTTGATCTTGCGGTTCGAAACGCGTTTGGACTCGGCATAGAAGCTGCGCGCCATCTCGCTCATGTCCCTGGCGGCCTCGGCGTAGGGGATCTCCGGCGGGGCCGGAACGCCCAACAGCGCGCACGCATAGGCGATCACGTCCTGCGGCGGGGCGGGATCGTCGTCGGCGACGTTGTAGACCGCGTCGGTCTCGGGCTTGGCGAGCGAGGCTTCGAGGATCGTCGCGATGTCCTCGACATGGATGCGCCCGAACACCTGGCCGGGTTTGACGATCCGTCTCGCGCGGCCTTCGCGAACCGTATCGAGCGCGCTGCGTCCGGGCCCGTAGATGCCGGCGAGCCGGAAGACGTGGACTTTGTGGCCGACGCGGCCCAAGGCGCGCCAAGCGTCCTCCGCCGCGACGCGTGCGGCACCGCGCTTGCCCGAAGGCCGCAGCGGCGCGTTTTCGTCGACCCACTCCCCGCCGCGATCGCCGTAGACGCCGGTCGTGGACAGATAGCCCGTCCACTTCACGCCCTCCAGGCGCGCGAGATCCGCGCCGTGCGCATCGAGAACGGGATCGCCCGCCTCGTCCGGCGGGACGCTGGAAAGGACATGCGTGCTGCCCGCGAGCGCGGCCGCGTCGAGCGGCCGGCCCCGCGCGAAGACGAAGGCCTCGATCCCCTCCGCGGCGAGCGCCGCGGCCTTCTCCGGCGTACGCACGCTGCCGGCCACGCGCCAACGCTTGGCGACCAGGCGCCGTGCCAGGGTCAGCGCGGAATAGCCGAGCCCGAAACAGAACAGCCGATTGGCGCGCGCGGGATGCGGCGGCAACCCGCCGGCGAAGGAAAGCTCCATCCGTTCCATATGGCGCGAAAATCGGCTTCGCGCTACACCCCTCGCACCCATGCGCGCCTTCGTTCCCTTCGCGGCCGCTTTGCTGCTCGTCGCCCCGCTTTGCACGCCCGCGACGGCGCAGAACCGCGCGCCCGCGATCGAAACCTTTCCCGCGCCGCCGCGCCCCGTGCCGCCGCGGCCCGTCACGCGGCTCGAACCCGCGCCCGACGCGCGCGCCGAGTACGACCGGTGTCTTGCCCGCGCCGCACGCGAACCCGAGGCGGCCTACGAGGACGCGATGGGCTGGGCGCGCACGCGCGGCGGCGGCGAGGCGGCGTTGCATTGCGCGGCGATCGCGCTCTACGCGCAAGGCCGCTTCCGGGCGGCGGCGATCGCGTTCACCGATCTTGCCCAGGCGACGCGCGACCGGCGGCCCACGTTGCGCGCGAGCCTCGTGTCCCAAGCCGGGCACGCCTGGATGATCGCGGGCGAGCCCGCGCGCGCGCTCGACGCCTTCGCCGCGGCGATCGGCATCGCGCCCGATGCGGCCGTCTTCCGCATCGACCGCGCCGAGGCGCTGGCGGCGATGGGTCAGGACTGGGAGGCGATCGACGATCTTGATCGCGCCGTCGATCTGGCGCCCGAACGCGGGGACATCTACGCGCTGCGCGCGGCGGCGTACCGCCGGGTGGAGGCGCTGGACCTCGCAGCGCAGGACGCCGAACGCGCGGTCGAACTCGCGCCGCGCGCGGCCGAGTCCTGGCTCGAACGGGGGATCGTCAACCGCTTGAAGGGCGACAAGCCGGCCGCAAGGCGGGATTTCCGCCAAGTCCTGCTCCTCGACCCCGACGGCGAGACGGGCGACGCGGCGCGCGCGAACATCGAACGCATGGAATTGGAGAGCGGCCCGCCGGTCGGCCGGGGCCAGCGGCGCTGACGGCAATCAGCGCTTGGCGCCGTCGAATTTGGCGCCGGCCAAATCGGCGCGCTGGATGTTGGCGTGGCGCATGTCGGCGTCGGTGAAGTCGACGCCGCGCAAGCACGCGCGGCGCAGATTGGCCGCGACGAGCTTGGCGCCCGTGAAGTTCGCACCCGTCGCCTGCACGTCGGTCAGCCGCGCCGCCCAGAACGGGCGCGGACTTTTGGGGTCAAGCGGCACAGGCGACAGATCCACGCCGCGCAGGTCCGCACCCATCAGATTGGCCTTCATCAGCGTCGCGCCGCGCATCTTCGCGTTGGCGAAGTTGGCGCTTTTCATCAGGCAGCCTTGCAGGGTGGCGAAGGTCAGGTCGGCGCCGGAAAAGTCGGCGCGCGTGAACGTGCAGCGGACGAACTTTGCGGCCGACAGGTTGCAGCCGCCGAACTCGGCGTGGGCCAAATCGTAGCCTTCGAGAAAAAGCTGCGCGCCTTCCCGGCCCTGGCTGTCCACCCACAGCGCGTGCTGCACGACCGCCGCGGTCGGATCGAAGCCCACGCGCGCCGGGTCGACCGGGTATTTCGCGTTGGCGAATTTGACGTTCTCCTGGAACGCGCCTTCGAACGAAGCGGCGGCGAGATCGGCGCCGTCCAGGATGGTGCGCATCAGCTTGGCCTCGGCGAAGGTCGCACCGGCCAGCACGCAGTTGGACAGGTTGCAGTCGGAAAGATCGGTCCCCTTGAACACCGCCCCCGCAAGATCGGCGCCGGTCAGGTCCGCGCCCACCAGGCTCGCATTGGTGAGGTTGCAATTGGTCAGGTCGGTCTTGTGGCCGGCCGCGCGGCCGAGCTTGGATTCCGACATGTTGGCGCCGACGAACGAAGCCCCTTCGGCATTGGTGTTCGACCGGGCGGTGGACGAATAGTCGAGTTCGCCGTCCTTGCCCGCGACGATCATCACGCCGTCGCGCAGATCGGCCTTGAAAAGGTTCGCCCCCTCCATGTCCGCACCGCACAGCGTCGCCGCGCGGAAATCGGCGCGCGTGCAGTCGGCGTCGACGAAGATCGCGCGGCGCACGTCGGCGCCGTAGAAGCTCGCGCGGACGAGTTTGGTTCGGCTGAAATCGCTTTCGACGAACGAACCGCCGACGAATTCCGCGTCGGTCAGATCGCGGTCGTGGAAGTCGAGCCGGCTCGCCTCGATCCCCTTCAAAATCAAACGCCGCCCGCCCGGCTTGCCCCTCAGCCACGCCTCGTGCGCGACCAGCAAACGGTCGAGGATCGGCTGGACGAGCCGTTCGTTGTTCAAGCGGGCGGACAGGCTTTGCACGGCAACCGCGATGCTCCAATTCCCCACGCAATAATCCCCAGCGATAGCGCGGGGATGGTTAGGGGTCGGTTAACTGATTCGCAAAATGCAAATCACTTCGCACATTGCCTGGAGTTAATTACAACAGTGCGGGTGCAATATCAATTGAACACTGGCAAAAAATCCTGCGGCGCCCCGCATAGAATCTTAAAAATCCAAGTCGGCGTAATGGCTTGGCGGAGGTGAGCCCGGCACATGGTCGGCGAGGAGCGGCCGGAAGGACGGTCGGCTCTTGATCCGGGCGTACCATTCCTTGGCGCGCGGGTAGGCGTCCCAAGGCACATCCCCGAGGTAATCGAGGGTGGAGAGGTGCGCGGCCGCCGCGATATCGGCGAGGCTGAACGTCTCCCCGGCCAGAAAACGGCGCCGCTCGGCGAGCCAGCCCAGATACTCCATGTGATAGCGGATGTTCTGGTAGCCCGCGCGGATCGCCTGGCTCGACGGCTCGCCCGTGCCCAGGAAGCGCTTCATCAGCTTTTCCCGATAGAGGCAGTCGACCACTTCGCGCGCGAATTTCTCGTCGAACCACGCGATCAAGCGGCGGATTTCGGCCCGCGCTTGCGGCGTTTGGCCCAGCAATTCGCGCTCGGGATAGGTTTCCTCGAGATGTTCGCAGATCGCCTGGCTATGGCAGATCGCGTATCCGTCCGTCTCGATCAGAACGGGCACCGTGCCGGCCGGGTTGAGAGCCAGGAAATCCGGCCGCCGCTCCCAGGTCTTCTCGACCTTGAGCTCGACGTCGAGACGCTTTTCGGCCATCGCCACGCGGACTTTGCGGCAAAACGGCGAGAGCGGCAGATGCAGGAGCGTGCGCATGCGAATCGATGGCGCCGAGTCTACGCCAGTCCGAGCGCCCCGGCACCCAGGATCAGCGCCGCGGCGAACGCCACCGCCGCGAGCGCGCACGCCGCAAGGCCCAGCGCCACCGCCGCCCCGTCGCGCGCGATCAGGCCGAGGGCGACGTTCGTCAGCGCCGCGGACGGGATCAACGGCAGCAGCGGCAGCGGGATCAGCAGCAGGATCGCTTCGACGATCGCCACCGCGCCGATCAAGCGCTGCATGCCCGGCGTCAGCATGCCCGGCAGGCGCGGACGCAGCAGTCTCTCGATCCGTTCGAGCGTCGGGGCGAGATAGGCGACGATCCCCCGCGCGCGCGCCCGGCTTACGCCCAGCCGCGCCAGCACGCCCGGCAGTCTGGGGCTGGCCGTGCCCCACGCCATTTGCGCGGCGATCAATGTCAGCGGCAGCGCGAAGATCGTCGAGAACCCCGGCAAGGACGGACCCGGCGTGAGGTTGGGGGCGGCGAACAAAAACAGCAGCACGCCGTAGCCGCGCGTTTCGAGCTTGGCCACGAGTTCGCCGAGCGTCGCCTTGGTGTCCTCGGGCCCTTCGACGGCGGCGGCGAAAGCCTCGGCCAATCCCAAACGGCTCATGCGCGCGCCCGCCGCCGGACGAGGAAACTCAACGCCACCGCGGCCAGTCCGGCGAGGGCGGCAAGGGCGAGCGGTGCGCGCGCCTCGGCGAGGCCCTCCTGCGCCGCGAGCAACCCGGCGGCACCGAGCTTCACGAACACGACCGCGTGCGGCACCGAGCCAAGCACCGTGCCCAGCGCGAACTGGCCGAACGCGATTCCCGAAAGCCCGAGCCCGAGATTGACCGCGATCCCCGGCACCGGCAGCAGACGCAAGATCGCGACGGTACGCCAGCCGCCCGCCTCCGCGCGCGCGATCCACGGACCCACGCGCGGCAGGTCGCGCGGTACGACGGATCCGGCGTTGGCGAAGCGCGCGAGCGCGAACACGCTCGACCCACCGGCCAAGGCGCCCGCGAGCGCCCAGGGCGTGCCGACCCACGGGCCGAACAGCGCGCCCGCGATCAGCGCCATCGCCCAGCGCGGAAAGCCGACGAGCGAGACGAGCGCGTGCGCGGCGACGAACGCGAGCCCCGCCAAGGCGCCCCAATCGGCGATCCATGCCGACATCGCGCCAACGCCCAACGAGTCGCGATTCAGATAGGCCGCGGCGGCCAAAGCGGCCACGAGGCCGACCGGCAGCAGACGCAGCGCCAGGGGCGGACGATCCATGGCCGGGTTATACCCGGCGCCGGGCTCAGTCGTCGCCGGCGGCGGCGCCGCGCCGCTTGTCGCCCCGGCGCACCGGATGGGCCAGACGCGCGAGCATCTCCTTGGGCACGATCTGCTTGAACTTCACGATCTCGCGGTCCCAATCGGCCAGAATGCGCGCGGCGTGGCGGCTTTGGGTTTCGCGCGCGTGCTCCTCGATCAGTTCCTTGAGCACGCCCTCCCAATGCGCGGTCTCGACGCCCTGGACCTGCACCGTCTCGGCGTTGACCTTGCGCGCGAACGAGCCGTCGGAATCGTAGACGAACGCCATGCCGCCGGTCATGCCGGCGGCGAAATTGTCGCCGACGGGCCCGAGGATGACGGTCGTGCCGCCGGTCATGTATTCGCAGCCATTCGACCCGCAGCCTTCGACCACGGCGGTGGCGCCGGAGTTGCGCACCGCGAAGCGCTCGGCCGCTTGGCCGGCGGCGAACAGACGCCCGGCGGTGGCCCCGTAAAGCACCGTATTGCCGACGATCGTGTTGGCTTCCGACACCAGCGGCGAAGACGTAACCGGGCGCACGACGATGGTGCCCCCCGAGAGACCCTTGCCGACGTAGTCGTTGGCGTCGCCGAAGACTTCAAGCTTCAGACCCTGGACGGCGAACGCGCCCAGCGATTGGCCAGCCGAGCCGCGCAAGCGAACGGTGATCTGCCCGGGCTTGAGGCCGGTCATGCCGTAGCGGCGCGTGATCTTGGAGGACAGCTTCGTGCCGATCGCGCGATAGACGTTGCGGATGTTGTAGGCGAGCTGCATCTTCTCGCCGCCTTCGAGCGCGGGGGCGGCGTCGCGGATCATCTGCTCGTCGAGGGTCTCGGGCACTTCGTTGCGCCCTTCGAGCGTGCAGTAACGCGGATATTCGCCCGGGTCCGCCTGCACGAGCAGCGGATTGAGGTCGAGATCGTCGAGGCTTTCGTCGCCGCGCAGAACCTGCGTGAGCAGATCCGAACGCCCGATCACGTCGGTCAGACGCTTGAAGCCCAGCGAGGCGAGGATTTCGCGCACTTCCTCGGCCACGAAGGTGAAGAGGTTCACCACCTTCTCGGGGCTGCCGTCGAACTTCGCGCGCAGCTTGGGGTCTTGCGTGCACACGCCCACCGGGCACGTGTTCGAATGGCACTGGCGCACCATGATGCAGCCCATCGCGACCAGCGAGGCGGTGCCGATGCCGAATTCGTCGCCGCCGAGCATCGCTGCGATCACAACGTCGCGGCCGGTGCGGATGCCGCCATCCACGCGCAGCTTCACCCGATGGCGCAGGCGGTTGAGCGTGAGGACCTGGTTGGTTTCGCTCAGCCCCATCTCCCAGGGCAGGCCCGCGTACTTGATCGAGGATTGCGGGGAGGCGCCCGTGCCGCCGACGTGACCCGAGATCAGGATCGCGTCGGCCTTGGCCTTGGCGACGCCCGCGGCGATCGTGCCGATGCCCGAGCGCGCCACGAGCTTCACGCATACGGCCGCTTCGGGATTGATCTGTTTGAGGTCGTAGATCAGCTGCGCGAGGTCTTCGATCGAATAGATGTCGTGATGCGGCGGCGGCGAGATCAGCGTGACGCCGGGCGTCGAATGCCGCAGCCGCGCGATCAGGTCGGTCACCTTGTTGCCGGGCAACTGGCCGCCTTCGCCGGGCTTGGCACCTTGCGCGACCTTGATCTCCAGTTCGCGGCAATTGTTGAGGTATTCCGCCGTGACGCCGAAACGGCCCGAGGCGACCTGCTTGATCGCCGAAGACGCGTTGTCGCCGTTGGGACGCGGGCGGTAGCGCGCGGGATCCTCCCCGCCTTCGCCCGAATCCGACTTGGCGCCGATGCGGTTCATCGCGATCGTCAGGGTCTCGTGCGCTTCGGGGCCCAGTGCTCCGAGCGAAATTCCCGGCGCCACCAGCCGCTTGCGGATCTCGGTGATGCTTTCGACCTCGTCCACCGACACGGGCTTACGGCCCGGCTTGAAGTCGAGGAGGTCGCGGATGTTGATCGGCGGCAGCTTGCGGCACGCTTCGGCGTATTTGCGGTACGTCGCATAGCTGTCGGTCGCCACGGCCGATTGCAGCGTGTGGATCAGGTCGCCTTCCCAGAAATGGGCTTCGCCCGACTTGCGGAAGCGGTAGAAGCCGCCCACCGGCAGCGCGATCACGTCCTCGCGGCGCGCGCGCGCGTGCAATTCGGCGACCTTCTTTTGGATGCCGGCGAGCCCGATGCCCGAAATGCGGCTGTTCATGCCGGGGAAGAATTCCGAGATCAGCGTGCGCGACAGGCCGACGGTTTCGAAATTGTAGCCGCCCCGGTACGAGGAGACGATCGAGATCCCCATCTTCGACATGATCTTCAACAGACCGTCGTCGATCGCCTTGCGGAAGCGCTCGACCGCATCCTTCAGCGGCAGATCGCCGAACAGGCCGCGCGAATGGCGGTCGGCGATGGCCTCCTCGGCGAGATAGGCGTTGACGGTGGTCGCGCCGACGCCGATCAGCACGGCGAAGAAATGCACGTCCATGCATTCGGCCGTGCGCACGTTGAGCGAGGTGAAGGTCCGCAATTGCTGGCGCACCAGATGCGTGTGCACGCCGCCCGCGGCCAGGATCATCGGAATCGGCGCCTTGCTCGGGCCTTGCGCGCGGTCGGACAGGATCACGTGCACGGCTCCGCCGCGCACGCCGTCTTCGGCCTCGCGCTGGACGCGCTTCAACGCGTCGCGCAGCGCGAACTCGCCCGAAGCGGGGTCGAACGTGCAGTCGATCTCGACGGCCGTATCGCCCATATACGCGCGCATCGCCTCGAACTCGGCCGTGGTCAGCACCGGGCTTTCGAGTTGGAGCAGGCGGCACTGGCTCTCGTCCTCGTCGAGGATGTTGCCGAGATTGCCCAGACGCGTGCGCAAGGTCATCACGCGCCGTTCGCGCAAGCTGTCGATCGGCGGGTTGGTGACTTGGCTGAAATTCTGCCGGAAGAAGTGATGCAGGCCGCGATACTTGTCTGACAGCACGGCGATGGGCGTGTCGTCCCCCATCGACCCCACGGCCTCCTTCGCGTCCTCGACCATCGGATGGAGGATCAGTTCGAGATCCTCGAGCGTCCAGCCGACGGTCAGCATGCGCCGGCGAAGCTCGTCGCGCGTGAGTTCGGGCTTGGGCGCCGAATCCGCCTTCACCAGCTGGTCGATCACGGTGATGTTGCGCGTCCAGTCGCCGAAGGGGCGCGAGTTGGCGAGCCAATCCTTCAGTTCGTGGTCGCGATAGAAGCGGCCCGCGCGCATGTCCACGGCGACCATCTGGCCGGGACCCACGCGGCCCTTCTCGACGACGGCCTGTTCGTCGACCTTGACCATGCCGGTTTCCGAGCCGACGACCAGCAGGCCGTCGCCGGTGATCGTGTAGCGGCAGGGCCGCAGGCCGTTGCGGTCCATGCCCGCCAGCACCCACTTGCCGTCGGTGCAGGCGATCGCGGCGGGGCCGTCCCACGGCTCCATCACCGAGTTGGCGTAGGCGTACATGTTGCGGATCGGCTTGGGCGTCTGGTCGTCGTAGGACCACGCCTGGGGCATCATCATCGTCTTGACCATCGGCAGCTCGCGCCCGCCGCGGACCAGCAATTCGAAGACGTTGTCCATCTGCGCGGAATCCGAACCCGGCTGGACGACGGGCTTGATGTCGTCCACCGCCTGGCCGAAGCGCTCGTGCGCCATGCGCGTTTCGTGGCTCTTCATCCAGTTCACGTTCCCGCGCACGGTGTTGATCTCGCCGTTGTGGGCGAGCGAGCGGAACGGCTGGGCGAGCTTCCAGGTCGGGAAGGTGTTGGTCGAATAGCGCTGGTGATAGATCGCGAAGGTCGAAACGAAACGCTCGTCGGTCAGGTCGGGATAGAAGACCGACAGCGCCTCGGCCAGGAACATGCCCTTGTAGATGATCGACCGGCAGGACAGCGAGCAGACGTAGAGATCGACGAGGTTTTCGGCGAGCGCCTGCTTTTCGATGCGCCGGCGGATGACGTAAAGGTCGAGTTCGAAGCGGTCGTCGTCAACGCCGCGGGCGTTCTGCACGACGATCTGTTCGATCTCGGGGCGCGTGGCGTTGGCCTTCTCGCCGCACACGGACGTGTCGATCGGCACCTGGCGCCAGCCATAGACGCCGTAGCCCATCTTCAGGATTTCGGTTTCGACGATGGTGCGGCAGCGCTCCTGCCCGTCCAGGTCGTTGCGCGGCAGGAAGATCATGCCCACGCCCATGCGCGCGTCGGACGTCTTCACGCCCTGGCGTTCGATGTGCGCGCGGAAGAAATCCTGCGGGATTTCGATGTGGATGCCCGCCCCGTCGCCGGTCTTGCCGTCGGCGTCGACCGCACCGCGATGCCAGACGGCCTTGAGCGCTTCGACGCCCAATTCAACGACCGAGCGGCGCGGCTTGCCGTCGATGGCGACGATGAGACCGACGCCGCAATTGTCGTGCTCGTCGGCGGGATCGTAGGCGTTGCCCGCGATCAGCTTGGCGCGGTTGGCTTCGAACTCGCGCGCGAAACGCGCGCCGGAATCGATGTCGTGGGTCATTGGCCGTTCCCCTTATTCGGCGGCCGACGCGAGGGCCGGGGCCTTCGCGGCGAGATATTTGTGGATCTGGTCGGCGGCGTCGCGCCCGTCGCGGATCGCCCAGACGACGAGCGACGCCCCGCGCACGATGTCGCCGGCGGCGAACACGCCGTCGAGCGAGGTCATCATCGTGCGGTGGTTGACCTTGAGCGTCCCCCAGCGCGTGACGGCGAGTTCGGGCGCGCCGAACATGCCCGGCACGTCCTCGGGATCGAAGCCGAGCGCCTCGATGGCGAGATCGCAGGGCAGTTCGAAGGACGAGCCCTCGATCTTGTCGGGCACTTGGCGGCCGGTGGCGTCGGCGATTCCAAGGCGCATGCGATAGGCACGCACCGCGCCCACCGGTTCGGGGCCCGATTTCTTCGCCTTGCCTTTGGCGGGTTTGGCGACGAACGCCTCGGGCGCCGCGAGCCAGACGAACTCGACGCCTTCCTCCTCCGCGTTCGCCACTTCGCGCTGCGAACCGGGCATGTTCTTCTTGTCGCGCCGATAGAGGCACTTGACCGACTTCGCCCCTTGGCGGACGGCCGTGCGCACGCAGTCCATCGCCGTGTCGCCGCCGCCGATCACGACGACGTGTTTGCCCGCGGCGTCGAGGGCGCCGGAGTCGAATTCCGGCACGTCGTCGCCGAGGCCTTTGCGGTTGGACGCGGTGAGGTAGGTCATCGCCTTGACGACATTGCCGAGGCCCGCACCCGGCGCTTCGAGCATGCGCGCCTTGTAGACGCCCGTCGCGATCAGCAACGCGTCGTGCTTGGCGCGCAGATCGGCGAGCGTGGCATCGCGGCCCACTTCGAAATTCAGATGGAAGACGATGCCCGACTTCTCGAATTGATCGGCGCGGCGCCGGACGACTTCCTTCTCCAGCTTGAAGTTCGGGATGCCGTAGATCATCAGGCCGCCGACGCGGTCGTAGCGGTCGTAGACGTGGACCTTGTAGCCCTTGCGGCGCAGCGCTTCGGCCGCGGCAAGCCCGCCCGGCCCCGCGCCCACGATGCCGATCGATTGCGGCCGCTCGACCGGCGGCACGATCGGCTTGACCCAGCCTTTTTCCCAGGCCGTGTCGGTGATGTATTTCTCGACCGAGCCGATCGTGACCGAATCGAATCCCTCCTCGATCACGCAATTGCCTTCGCACAACCGGTCTTGCGGGCAGATGCGCCCGCAGATCTCGGGGAAGGTGTTGGTCGATTGGCTGACCTCGTAGGCTTCCTCGAGGCGGCCCTCGGCCGTCAATTTCAGCCAGTCGGGGATGTTGTTCGAAACCGGGCAATGGACCTGGCAGAACGGCACCCCGCATTGCGAGCAGCGGCCCGCTTGCGTCTCGGCGCCCTTTTTGTCGAACGCGTCGTAGATCTCGCCGAAATCGCGTTTGCGGGCGGCGGCCGCCCGCTTTTCGGGCATTTGCTGCGCGGTTTCGACGAAACGGAGCATTTTGGAGGTGGGCGCCATGACCGAACTCGAATTACCAGGAAGGGAGGGGCATATAAGGCGAAAAACCCCGCTGCCCCCAGCGAAAAACGACATATAGGTCAGTATTAGGTAACTAAATGCGGCAAGTTGACCGGAAGCCGCCTCAAAACCCTTGGCGCACGCGATTCCGGCCGTGAAATTTAGTACCAAAACGAGACTATTCCCCCGAAAGCATGCCTCTGTATTCTACGGCGATGCGCGTCAACGATCCGAAAATCGTCGCCGAGATCGAAGCCGAACTGGCCCGCTACGAGGCGGCCCTGGTGGCGCGCGACGTCGAAACCCTGGATTCGTGCTTCTGGAACGATCCGGGCGTCGTCCGCTACGGCACGCACGAGAACCTTTACGGCGCCGACGCCATCCGCGCGTTCCGCCGGTCGGTCAAACCCGGCGGGCATGCCAAAGCGGGAATCCGCAGGACCGTGATCTCGACCTTCGGCCCGGATTTCGCAACCGTCAGCCTCGAGTTCGACGCGCGGCGCGGCGGCATCGGCCGCCAGCAGCAAAGCTGGGTCCGCCTGCCGGAAGGCTGGCGGGTCGTCGCCGCCCACGTGTCTTACTTGCCCGACCCTCACTTGCCGGGCGCGCCCGCGTCGTCATAATCGCGCCCGCTCTTTTCCTGGGAGACTTCCCGATGCGCCGTCTCGCCCTCGCCGCCGCCTTTTTGGCGTTCGCCGCCCCCGGTTTCACACCGCAAGCGGTGGCCCAGCCCGCGCAGAACACGTTGCGCATCGGCCTGACCGCCGATCCCGATGTGCTCGATCCCGCGCTGGGGCGCACACTGGTCGGCCGCATGGTGTTCGCATCGTTGTGCGACACGCTCGTCGACTACAACGAAAAACTCGAGTTCGTGCCGCGCCTCGCGCAGTCGTGGGAATGGAGCAACGACGGCCGCGCCCTGACCTTGCGAATCCGGAGCGGTGCGGTCTTCCACGACGGCACGCCGGTGGACGCCGCCGCCGTGAAGGCCTCGCTCGACCGCGCGCGCACCATGCCCCAATCGTTGCGGCGGTCCGAATTGGCGCCGATCGCCGAAACCGTCGTCGTCGATCCGGGCACGCTGCGGTTGGAGTTGCGCAGCCCGTTCGTACCGCTGCTCGCCCAGCTCGCCGACCGCGGCGGCATGATCGTCAATGCCAAACCTTCGGAGGCGGCAGGCACCGAATTCGGCCGCCAGCCGATCTGCGCGGGCCCCTATCGCTTCGCCGAGCGCGTGGCGCAGGACCGCATCGTTTTGCAGCGCTTCGACCGGCATTGGGAACGCGACCAGTATCATTTCGAGCGCGTGGTCTACCTGCCCATCCCCGACGCGACCGTGCGCTTGGCCAACGTCCAGGCGGGTTCGGTCGACATGGTCGAGCGCATCCTGCCCACCGATCTGCCCAACGCGCGCCGCGACCGGCGCTTGAAGCTGGCCGACGCGGTCGAGCTCGGCTGGAATTCGATCATCATCAACACCAACAACGGGCCGAAGGCGAACAACGCGCTCAAGGACAAGCGCGTGCGCGAGGCCCTCGAACTCTCCATCGACCGCGAGATCCTGAACCGCGCCGCGCACGCGGGCGAATTCGTGGTCGGCAACCAGCCCTTCGCACCGGGCAATCCCTATTTCGCGTCGGAGCTGCGCGCCCAGCCGCGCAACGTCGCGCGCGCGCGCGAATTGCTGCGCGCCGCGGGCACCCCCAGCCCCGCCTTCACGCTGCTGGTCCCCAACGACACCGAACGCAACGCCGTCGCCCAGATCCTGCAGCAGATGGCGCGCGAGGCCGGGTTCGACATCCGACTGCAGGTCGTCGATTTCGCGACGTCGATCACGATGAGCCAGAACGGCGACTTCGAGGCCTATCTGCTGTCCTGGTCGGGCCGCGTCGATCCGGACGGGAACATGCACACGTTCTTCCACTGCCAGGGTTCGCAGAACGATTCGAAGTTCTGCGACCCGCGCATCGACGCCGCCCTCGACCGCGCGCGCACGCTGTCGGACGTGGCCGAACGGCGCAAGCTCTACGCCGAGGCCACGGCCGTGCTGCACGACGAACGGCCGCGCATCTTCACCTATCACCGCAAGTGGTTCTTCGCGTATTCCGGCCGCCTGACCGACTTCACCGCCAATCCCGACGGCATGATCCGCGTGCGCGGCTTGCGCTGGCAGCAATAGCGCCGCGCGGTGGGCCGGTATCTTCTCGGACGGCTCGCGCTCGCGATCCCGACGCTGATCGTCGTCAGCGTGGTGGTATTCGTCCTGCAGAAGCTGCTGCCGGGCGACGCGGCCACGCTGATGACGGCCGACGCCGACCTTTCGGCCGCCGACCTCGCGCGCATCCGGGCCGAACTCGGCCTCGACCGGTCATGGCCCGCCCAGTACCTCGTGTGGATGTGGGGCGTGATCCAGGGCGATCTCGGCACGTCGCTCAACACCAAGCTGCCCGTGCTAGACGTCATCCTCGACAAGCTGCCGGTGACCTTCCAACTCGCCACGATGGCGATCCTGATTTCGATCGGCGTGGGCGTGCCGCTGGGCGTGATCGCGGCGTTGCGCCGCGGGTCGGCGGCCGACTACGCGGTCAACTTCGCCGGTCTGTCGGGTCTGTCGATCCCGCCCTTCTGGTTCGGGATCATGCTGATCCTGGCGTTCTCGGTCGAGCTCAACTGGTTTCCCGCTTCCGGCTACGTGTCGCCGTTCGAGGATTTGGGCGCATCGCTGTGGACGATGCTGCTGCCCGCGATCGTGCTCGCTTCCGAGAACATCGCGATCCTGATGCGCCACACGCGTTCGGCGATGCTGGGCGTGCTCAAGCAGGATTACGTCCGCACGGCGCGCGCCAAGGGCGTGTTCGAGAGGCTGGTCGTCGTCCGCCATGCGCTGCGCAACGCGCTGATCCCCGTGATCACGCTCGGCGCCATCGAGTTCGGCCGTCTTCTGGGCGGCGCGGTCTTGACCGAGCAGGTCTTCACGATCCCGGGCTTCGGCAAGCTGCTGGTCGACGGCGTGTTCACCCGCGACTACCCGATCGTGCAGGGCGTCGTCCTTGTCGCCGCGTGCTGCTACATCGCGCTCAATTTCCTCGCCGACGCGGCCTACGCCGGCGTCAATCCGCGGATCCGCGCGCGATGACCGGCATTCCCGCCGCCGCCGCGGTTTCGCCGCGCGCGCCCGGCGCGCTCGCGCGCCTGCTGCGCCATCCGGGGGCCGCGATCGGCGGCGGGATCGCGCTGTTCTTCGTCTTGATCGCGATCTTGGCGCCCGTGCTCGCCCCCTACGATCCGATGGCCGTCGATTGGATGGCGCTGCGCAGCCCGCCTTCGGCCGCGCATTGGTTCGGCACCGACGAGATCGGCCGCGACGTGTTGAGCCGCACGATCTGGGGCAGCCGGGCGTCGCTGCTCGCGGGCCTCGCGTCGATCGCCCTCGCCCTTGCGGTGGGCGTGCCGCTGGGGCTCGCGGCAGGTTATTTCGGCGGGTGGTTCGACGCGCTCGCCATGCGCGTGGTCGACGGGATGCTCGCCATCCCCCTTCTGGTGCTTGCCATTGCGATGGCCGCCACCCTCGGGCCCTCGCTCGGCAACGCGATGATCGCCATCGGGCTGTCGGTTTGCCCGGTTTTCGTGCGCCTGGCGCGCGCCCAGACGCTCGCCGCGATGGCCGAGGAATACGTCGAGGCCGCGCGTGCGATGGGCTATTCGCATCTGCGCGTGGCGTTGCGCCATGTGCTGCCCAACACGGTACCCGCCTTGCTGGTGCAGGCGACGCTGGGCATCGCCACGGCCATCATCACCGAGAGCTCGCTCTCGTTCCTGGGCCTGGGCCAGCAACCGCCCGCCCCCAGCTGGGGTTCCTCGCTCAACACCGCCAAAAACTTCATCGTCCAGGCGCCGTGGATGAGCCTGTGGCCGGGGCTCGCGATCTGCCTTGCCGTGTTCGGCTTCAACCTGCTGGGCGACGGCTTGCGCGACACGCTCGATCCGCGCGACAAAGACTGATGGACCCGCTCCAGATTCTCGCCTTTGCCGCCGCCGCGGCCGCGATCGCCTCCGCCGGGATGCGGACGACGCCGCCCTTGCGGATGGCGGGGATGCTCGCGGCCGTCCTCGTGGCGGCCTACGGGGTGGTCGCCGGACCGGCATGGCTGGCCCTCGCCGCCGGGCTCGCCCTCGCCGCGCACGCCTGGCGCCTGCTCGAAGCGCGCGCGATGGTCGAGCGTCTGGCCAACGCCGAGGCGCCGCAACCGACCGCCTTGTTCGCCCTTGCCCGGCAGGAGCGCTGCCCCGCCGACACGGTGCTGTTCCGCAAGGACGAGACCGGGGACGCGATGTTCCTGATCGTCGAAGGCTGGGTGGAGTTGGTGGAGATCGGCAAGCGCCTGGGCCCCGGCCAGATCCTGGGCGAGGTCGCGATGGTCGTGCCGTCGCACAAACGTTCGCTGACCGCAAAGACGGTGACGCCCGTCACCCTCGCGCGCATGACCAAGCGCGACATGGAGCTGACCGCGCTGCAAAATCCGGCCTTCGGGTTCGCGATGTTGCGCCTGGTGTCGCGCCGTCTGTCCGACGACGTCGCGCGGCTCGAAGCCGAATTGGCGCGCACGAAAAAGGATTGAGCGCGCGCGCGGCCGTCAGGCGCGCTTGGTCGACCCGAAGCGTCCGCCCTTGCGATAGGCGGCAAGCCACGTCGGCGCGACCGCCTCCATCGCATGCGGCTTCACGCCCAGCGCCTCCAGACCCGGCGCGCCGGTACCCACGTTGTCGGTCTTGAGCAACTCGACCTGATCGCGCGTCAGCAGCTTGATCGGCAGTTTTTCGAGGATCGCGCCCTGGATTTCCGCGAGCGCGAAGGGCAGCGGGATCAGACCGCGATGCTTGCCGATCTGGTCGAGCAGATAGACCATCAATTCCTGGAAGCTATAGGCGCGCGGGCCCACCGCTTCGAAGGTTTTGCCGGCGGCGGCCGGAGTGTCGAGCGCGGCAACGATGCCGTCGGCGAGATCGCCGACGTAAACCGGCTGGAAGCGCGTATGCCCGCCGCCGATCAGCGGCAAAGCCGGGCTCCAATCGGTCATCCGCGCGAAGCGATTGAAGAACCCGTCCTCCGGACCGATCACGATCGACGGCCGGAAGATCGTGGCCCCCGGAAACGCGGCGCGCACGCCCGCTTCGCCCGCGGCCTTGGTGCGCGCGTAGACGGATTTGGAGCCCGCATCGGCGCCCAACGCCGAAACGTGCACGAACTTGTCCACGCCGGCTTGCGCGGCGGCTTGGGCGAGGCGCGCGGGACCTTCCGCCTGCAAGGCTTGGAACGTCTGCCCGCCGCCCTCGGCCAGAATGCCGACGAGATTGATGACCGCGTCCGACCCTTCGACGGCCGCGCGCAAGGCCGCGTCGTCGGATGCGAGGGAGACGCGCATCGGCACGACCTGCCCGACATTGCCCATCGGCTTGAGGAAGGCGGCGGCCACCGTGTCGCGCACGCACACGCGCACGACGCAACCCCGCCGCGCCAACCGTTGGACGACATAGCGGCCCACGAACCCGGACCCGCCGAAAACCGTAACCCTGCGTCCCGCTTGCATGTTCCGCCCCTTTTTCGAACCCGCTTTTGGGGTACGCCAGGGGGGGCGGTCCGGTCAAGCGCGGCGGCGGGCTTCGGGTTGACTTCGCGGCGGCGGGGGGATAGACGTTCGCCCCTCGCGTTTGCCCCGGTGGCCCGCTCTTCGGAGCGCAAACCGGCGGCCCGGTGCCCGGGTGGCGGAATTGGTAGACGCGCTAGATTCAGGTTCTAGTGGCCGAAAGGTCGTGGAAGTTCGAGTCTTCTCTCGGGCACCAAGTTTCCCTCCCGCCGGCGCGCTCCCGATGGAGCCCCGGCGGGATCAGTTTCCGGATCCCGCATGACCGTGCATCTGCATCAAGGCGATTTGCCCGCCGGCCTCGATTTTCCGAACGGGGTCGCGATCGACACCGAAACGATGGGCTTGAAGCCCGGTCGCGACCGGTTGTGCGTCGTCCAGCTTTCGGCCGGGGACGGCCATGCGCATTGCGTGCGCTTCGCGCAAGGCGTTTACGAAGCGCCGCGCCTGAAAGCGCTGCTCGCGGACGCCGCGACGCTGAAGATCTTCCATTTCGCGCGTTTCGACATCGCCGTTTTGCGCAAATATCTCGGCGTGGAGACCACGCCCGTCTACTGCACCAAAATCGCGTCCAAACTCGTGCGCACCTTCACCGACCGACACGGCCTCAAGGACTTGGTCCGCGAGTTGACCGGCAAGGAATTGTCGAAGGAACAGCAGAGTTCCGATTGGGGCGCCGCCGAGCTGACCCAAGCCCAGCTCGCCTATGCGGCGTCGGACGTGCTTTACCTGCACCAAGTCAAAGAGAAGCTCGACGCGATGCTCAAGCGCGAGGGCCGCAGCCATATCGCCCAATCCTGCTTCGATTTTCTCGCGACGCGCGCCGCGCTCGACCTGCTCGGTTGGGTCGAGGACGATATCTTCGCGCATTGATTTTTGCTGCATTGCAGCAATGAATTACCGCGAAAATCTTCGCGGTAACTCTGGAAATGCGATTTTTTCCTTATATCGCAGAGCCTTATGTTCGTTGACTTGAGCCTGTCATCGCAGGCATACTTTTTGCGTAAATGTCGCTTCCTGCTTCCAAACCGACCGCGCGCGACGAAGCGCGGTTCACCGTCGACTTGGCCGTCGCCCGCAAGGCGATCGCGACCGAGCGCGCCGGATTGGCCGCTCTTGAGGACGCGCTCGACGCGGGCCTGACCCAAGCGCTCGACCTGATCGCGGCCATCAAAGGCCGTTTGATCGTTTCGGGCATGGGCAAGTCGGGCCACATCGCGCGCAAGATGGCGGCGACCTTCGCGTCGACCGGAACGCCCGCGCAATTCGTGCATCCGGCCGAGGCGAGCCACGGGGATCTCGGCATGATCCGCGCGGGCGACGCGGTGCTCGCCCTGTCCAATTCCGGCGAGACGGCGGAGATGACCGATCTCGTCGCCTACACGCGCCGCTTCCGCATTCCGTTGATCGCGATGACCGCGCGCGCGGATTCCGCACTGGGGGCGGCCGCCGACGTCGTCCTCAAATTGCCGCAAGCCGAGGAAGCCTGCGCGGTCGGCCTCGCGCCGACGACGTCGACCACGATCATGCTCGCACTCGGCGACGCGTTGGCCGTGGCGACGATGGCCCGTCGCGGGTTCACGGCGGACGCGTTCCGCGATTTCCATCCGCGCGGCAGCCTGGGCAAGCGCCTGGCCAAGGTCGCCGACGTGATGCATGTCGATCCGCCCGTCGTGGCGGCCGGCGCCAAGATGGCCCAAGCGGTGCTCGAGATCACCGCCAAGCGCTTCGGCTGCACGGCCGTGGTCGACGATGCGGGCGATCTTTTGGGCATCGTCACCGACGGCGATTTGCGCCGGCACATGGACGGGGACTTGCTCGCACGGCCGGTCGAAGCGGTGATGACAAAGGATCCGCTGCGCGTGGCCCCCGGCACGTTGGCCGTGGAGGCGCTGGCCACGATGAACGCGCGCCAGATCACCGCGCTGCTCGTTTGCGAGGGGGCCAAGCCCGTCGGCATCGTGCACATCCACGATCTGCTGCGCGAAGGGGTGGCGTGATGGCCGATCCGGCGCGCGAACCGACCGAAGACGTCAAGCGTCCCGTGCCCGTGCCGCGCGAACCGGGCGCCGAACCGGCGGAACCGCCGCGGCCGCGCTTGGCCGGCTTCGCGCCGGGCGAGCGGCGCAGCCACTCCACGCTCTACAGCCAGATCGTCGGCTTGCTGAAATTCGTCCTGCCCGCGGTGGCGTTGGGTCTGGCCACGCTCGTGCTGATCTGGCCGCAGTTGAACCCGCTCGATCAGCGCTTCCGACTGGTGCCCGTGCAGGTGACGATCGAGGACCTCGAAAATCTGCGGATGGTCCAGCCGCGCTACGTGGGCGTGGACGAGCAATCCCAGCCCTTCACGATCGTCGCCGATCAAGCCTCGCAGCCCAAGGGCTCGTCCGAATCGACCGATCTGCTCGGCCCGCAAGGCGACATCCAATTGAACCAAGGCGCTTGGCTCGCCATGTCGGCCGAGCGCGGCGTCTATCACCAAACCGGCAAGCTGCTCGACCTTGCGGGCGCCGTGCAGCTGTTCCACGACGGCGGCTACGAAATCTCCACCGAGACGGCGCAAGTCGATCTCGACAAGGGTTTCGCCTCGGGCGACACGGCCGTGCGCGGCCAAGGCCCCAACTCGCTGCTCGAGGGCGAGGGCTTCCGCATCCACGACCGCGGCCAGCGCGTCGAGGTCGTGGGCCCGGCGCGCGTCGTCCTGTATCCGACCCCGCGCGCCACGCCCGGCCGCGCGCCGCAGAACGCCGCGGTGCCGCCGGCACCGCCCGCACCCGTCCCCGCCCCGCCCCGCCCCGCGCAAGGAAGCGCCCGATGATCGCCCGTCTCGCCGCATTTTTGATCGCGCTGGCGCCGATGGCGGCGGCGGGCCAAGCGCTGAATCTGGGCGCCGGCGGATCGGGCCAGCCGATCGAGATTACCGCCCGCCAGGGCATCGAATGGGACCGCGACGCGTCGCGCTACATCGCCAACGGCGACGCGGCCGCGCGCCAGGGCGATACGACCGTGCGCGCGGACCGGCTGATCGCGTGGTACCGCTCGGCCGCCACGGGCGGAACGGAAATCTTCCGCTACGAAGCGCAAGGCAACGTGCGCATCGCCACCGCCACGCAGACCGCATTCGGCGACCGCGGCGTGTTCGACGTGGACAGCGAAACCATGGTGCTGACCGGCCGTGCGCTGCGCTTGGTCGCGCAAAACGACACGATCACGGCGCGCGATTCGCTGGAGTATCACGGCCGGCGCGAAGTCGCCGTGGCGCGCGGCGGGGCCATGGTCGTGTCCGGCGACCGGCGCATGACCGCGGACGTGATGACCGCCTATTTCGGCCCGCCCGCGCCGGCCCCGCGCCCGCAGGCCCAAGCGCGCGGCAACCAGCGCCAGCCCCAGCGCGCGCAAGCCCCCGCAACCCCCGCCAACGCGCCGGAAAACCAGCGCCTCAAGCGGGTCGAATCCTTCGGCAACGTCCACGTCTCCACGCCCACGGAAATCGCGCGCGGCGACCGCGGCGTCTACAACATGGAAACCGGCATCGCGCAGCTGGCGGGCAACGTGCGGCTGACGCGCGGGGACAACCAGCTCGCCGGCGATTTCGCGGAAGTGAACAACAACACCGGCGTCTCGCGCCTGCTTTCGCGCCCCGCCGAGGGCGGCGACGGTCGCGTGCGCGGCTTGTTCGTGCCCCAGCAAGCCCAGCAGCAACCCGCGCGACCGGGCACGGCGCCGCGATGAGCAACCCCGCCCCGCCCCATCCCGTGCGGACGGCCTCGGGCGAACCCGAATTCACCGTGCACGCCGGCAATCCCGGCCTCGCCGCGCGCAAACTCGGCAAGCGCTACAAGGGCCGGCCCGTCGTGCGCGACGTGAGCCTGACGGTCCAGCGCGGCGAAGCGGTCGGGCTGCTCGGCCCCAACGGGGCCGGCAAAACGACCTGCTTCTACATGATCACGGGCCTGATCGCGCCCGATTACGGCACGATCGCGCTCGACGGCGTGGACGTCACGGATCTGCCGATGTACCGGCGCGCGCGTCTGGGGATCGGCTATCTGCCGCAGGAAGCGTCGATCTTCCGCGGGCTGACGGTCGAACAGAACATCCGCGCCGTGCTCGAACTGGTCGAGCCGGACCGCGAGCGGCGCGAGACGGCGCTCGACGAATTGCTCGCCGAGTTCTCGATCACGCATCTGCGGCGCACGCCCGCACTGGCGCTGTCCGGCGGCGAACGACGGCGCGTGGAGATCGCGCGGGCCCTCGCCTCCCAGCCGCATTTCGTGCTGCTGGACGAACCGCTGGCGGGCATCGACCCCATCGCTGTGGGCGACATCCGCGATCTGGTGCGCCATTTGAAGGATCGCGGGATCGGCGTGCTGATCACCGATCACAACGTCCGCGAGACGCTGGAGATCGTCGACCGCGCCTACATCCTGCACGACGGCCAAGTGCTGATGGAGGGCGCGCCCCAGGCGATCGTCGCCTCGGCGGACGTGCGGCGGGTCTATCTGGGCGAAAGGTTCTCGCTGTGAACCGGCTCGCACCGCGCCTGGATCTGCGGCAGACCCAGCAGCTGGTGATGACCCCGCAACTGCAGCAGGCGATCAAGCTGCTGCAGCTTTCGAACCTCGAGGTCGCCCAATTCGTCGAGGAGGAGCTCGCCCAGAACCCGCTGCTCGAACGCGACGAGCCGGGGGCCGAGAGCGCCGCACCCGAAATGGAGCGACCCGAACTCGCCGCGTCCGACGCCCCGACCGACGAGCGTCACCTGAACGGCGAGGACCGCATCGTCGAGCGCATCGACGGCAAGACCGAGGCCGCCGGCGACGCGCCGCTCGACGTCGACTACGACAACACCAACGGCCGGGGCAACGACGAGCCCGCGGGCGGCGACGGCGAATTCCTGGGCGAATGGAAGGGATCGGGCGGGCGCTCGGATTTCGAGGATTCGGAGTTCGGCCTCGAGCAGACGCTGCAGAAGCCCAAATCGCTGCGCGAGCATCTGCTCGACCAGGCGGGTGTGGACTTCGCCGACCCCATCGACCGGGTCATCGCGGCGCGGCTGATCGACATGATGGAGGACAGCGGCTATCTGAGCGCCCCGCTCGCCGAGCTTGCC
>JADCGK010000102.1 GCA_020249045.1 Azospirillum sp.
CGAAAGGCGCCGTCGAATGGAAGCGCGCGCAAGGCGCGCGCGTGCCGGATCGGAAGGTGGTCCGCATGTCCATCGATCGAAGCAATCTCGGGGTGACGTTCCATTTCGCGGGCGGCGGCGACAAGGCGCAGCCATTGGTGCTGAAGGCAGAGGACGTGACCGCGGCGTTGCTCGTTTACTGTCGGCGGACGCGAATCCCACTGCCGATGAGGGCCACGAAGAAGCTGGTCCAGTTCGACGATCAACTCGCCTTCATGATCTCGATGCCCTCCGAATCCGATCCGCCATCCCTCGGCGTCGAGTATCTCGGAAACGCCATGCGATAGGCCGGACGGCCGCGATTACTGGGTGCCGGGCGCTGTCAGTCGTATCGCGCCTTCGGGACAGACGGCGACGCAAGACCCGCAAGCGATGCATCGTTGGGCATGTGGCGTCGCCGCGGTTTTCATGCCGTGGGCCCATAACTTGACCTTCGCAAGGAAGGGCAGGCCGCGGAAAATGTCGGCGTCGATCCGCTCGATGCGGAATACGCCGACGGGACAGATCGCCACGCAGGCAGCTTTGCCTTCGCAACGCGCGGGATCGACGACGGGACGCAACGCGCCCCGTCCCCGATCCGAATCGACGCCGTCAACCACCGATCGCCTTCGCATCGTTGGTGTCGGCGAACGAGTTTTCGACCGAGGGGATGATGTTCGTGACATCGAAATAGGTTCCCCAAAACGGCGTCTCGCGCAGGCGATCCACCAAGTTCCGCCATGCGAACAGGTCGACGGTTTCCCAAACGACCACGTCGCTGACTTGCGCGCAAAAGAACTCGCTGTCGAAGAAGCGCATCCGCACGGTTGGATGGGCGGCCAAGATGGGACCGATGGTTTCCCGGACGAACGCGAAGCGAGCCTTCGTATCGAGGGAAAGCCAGTTCGTCGTCGTGCGGATCAGCATGAAGATCGTGTAGGGCTTGCCGGACATCGTTCGCTCCAATTGGGTTGACGTCCGAATATCGTCCGACTAACCATCGCCGCGTGACAACTCGCGTTTCCCCGACACGCCACGCACCACGGAAAACTCCGAAACAAAAGCGCTCGGAGGATACGGTCGAGATCATCCTGGAAGCGTCGGCTCGCATTTTGGAGGGCGTCGGACTCGACGGCTTCACCACAAACGCGGTCGCCGAGCGCGCCGGTATCAGCGTCGGCTCCGTCTATCAGTACTTCCCCTCCAAGCACGCGATACTCGCCGAACTCGCGCGCCGGCATCGGGTGCGATTCGTCGATCTGACGCGTACGGCGATCGAATCCTGCCGGAACGAACCCATCCACGCTTTGATCGGACGGTTGGTCGATGCTGCCGTCGCCGAGCAGTTCCGGCGGCCGGCGCTCGCGCGCATGCTGGACATCGCCGAGCGCGATCCGTCCATCGACGGGGCCGGTGCGGCGCATCTGCGCGCCGTCCTCGACATGATCGCCGAGGCGTTGGCCGCGCGGGGGCTCCGCGACCCGGTACGCGCGGCGGAGGACCTGATGGCGCTCACACGGGCACTGACCGACGCCGCAGGCGGTCGGCAGGAAACGCGCGGGGCCGAGGTCGCGGCGCAGATCAAAAGTGCCGCGCTTGGCTATCTCGCCGACCGCGCTGGCTGACGCTTTCATCCGTGGAATTCCGCGACCACGACGGCTTCGTCGAGCGGCCGCGCGCGCACCGTCACGGTTTCGGCGTTGACTTGGATTCTCACGGCCCCGCGGCCGACCGGAACAGCATGCGCCGCGATCCCAGGGACGGGTTCGTCGGTATCGAGAATGAAGCGGTAGACACTCTCGGCGCGCGGCCGCGCCGGCGCACCGTTGGCGCGGACGACGTCCCGTCCCGCTCCTGACAGTCCACGCGGACGACGAATGACGATCAGTCCTTCGCCTGCGCGTTCCTCCGGACTGGGTATCGCGGGCGAAAGTCGAACGAGTGACGACCCGCGCGGAAATGGCGGACATACGATGCTTGTCGCCGGCAACCCCGCGATACGCACCAAGAACTCGAGCTGCCGATCCGGTCGCGCGGAATAAGGTCCCCATCGTCCGTCGGAGCCGGTCGTTTGGGCGTGAACCGCAGTTCCCGCCCGCTCCCCAGTCTCGGGCGATGTCTCGAAGACTTCCACCCGCGCGCCGGCAACCGGAAGGTTCGACGGCGCCCCATCGCGAAAGGCGGTGACGATCCCATCCAGAACCGCAGTCGATATCGTGGGAACGCCGACGACAGCCGGTGGTGCGCCCAGCATGAAACGATGGATCGCGTCGAACGCGGCATCCCCGAGAGCGACTTGCTTGTGGTCGGCCCCCGGCAGAACGACATTCGTCGCGCCGCGCACGTCCGGGGCGTCGTAACCGATTCCCGTCGGGCGCCCCGGCAAGCCGATGAAACGGCCGTCGGGTTGGAACCATAGATCGTTCGAATCGCTTCGTAGCGAGAGAGTCGGCACGCCCGGGGGAACGTCGATGGTGCGCGCGTTGAGCGTGCGCATGAACGCACCTTGCCCGTTGAATTCGTTGTTCACGAAGCAGTCGGTGGCGATCAACCCATTGGTGGTGGTCGCCGCCAGCACAACGCGCGAGACTTTGACCGCGCCCGCGCGCCAAAGATAGCTCCGGATCGCGTTGCCGGCGCGCGAATGACCGATCAGCACGACGCGTTGCGATCCGGCGCTCGCGAAGGTCCGGTCGATGGCGGCGGTCAGTTCGGCCAGTTGGTCGGCCGTCGAGGATCTTCCAGGTATGGCGCTCTCGTCATCGACATCCAGTCCGGAACTTCGCGCGATGGGGGCCGCGAAATCGAGCGCATGAATCAGTTCGGCGGGATATCCATTTGCCTCCATCCGCCAAACGAACCCCATCCAGAACGCTGCGGAACCTCCGTTGCCGTGCACAAGCAGGACGGGATCGAGCGGCCCGCGCGATGCCCGAGCACCTGTCGCCAAAGTGAGGGACGCGGTCGCGACGGGAATGGAGAGGAAGGTTCGGCGATGCAACGTCATGGATAAGCCTCCGGCAAAACGGCGCTTTGGGGACACCAGTCGTTAAGAGGCGCCGAACTGCGAAAAGGGTTCGCAAAAAAATTCTCAGTCGGCGGATTGCCGAGCGGCGTTCGATGCTAGGAACGGCGTACACCCCGCCGCCGGAGTCCGTAACGTGACCGAAGCGTTCCGACCGACCGCCCTACCCGACCTCGTGGCCGCCGCCCGCGGCGGCGACGAACGCGCGATCGAGGCCCTTTTGCGGCGCGCGCAACCCGACGCGCGGCGTTTCGCCAGACGGACCTGCGCAACCGCCGAGGACGCGGAGGACGCCGTCCAACTGACGCTTTGGCAAATTCATCGGCGCGTTGGCTCTCTGCGCGACGCCACCGCGCTGGTCGCCTGGACGTTCAAGATCGTCACACGGCTGTGTTTGCGCATCCTGCGGCTTCGAAGGCGCGAAACGGCATACGACCCGACTGCTTTCGACCGGCTTGTCGAGACCACGCCGGAACCGGTGCTGCGGCGGGACTTGCTACGGGCGATGTCGGCGTTGAGCGAACCTCATCGCGAGATACTGATCCTGCGCGACATCGAAGAACGCACCGCGCCCGAAGTCTCGGCGATTCTGGGAATCTCCACAGAGGCGGTCAAAAGCCGATTGAATCGCGCGCGCACGGCGCTCCGCGAGCAACTGATCGACGGCGGTTACGGCAAGTGACGCGGACGGCCGAGCCGTCTCACGCGGGGCTCCACTCCCGCGTCGCGGGGAAGAAGCGCGCCGCGAAACGATAGGTGGAAGCGATCCGCTGTTCGATGCCGCCGCTTGCGGCCGCATCGGCCGCTTCCCATTCCGACAGGATCGAATCCCAGCGGATCGATTCGGTGTGCAGATGATCGCGCGTCTCGCGGATCGTCTCGATCAGTTCTCCGTCGAGGGAATAGGTGCGGAACTCGGTCTCCAGGCGTCGGTCGAGTTCGTCGAGCGAACGCTGATAGGCCGAGACGGGCGGTCGCAGCAGCTGAAGGACGCGCTTCACGCTCTCCACGACGGACTTGTCCTTCGACACCCTCGGCAGCGCGTTGCGGACGTCGATAAGGATCCTTTTCTTTCGATTGATCCGTTCGGCGAGAAGTTCCAGATACGCCATCTCGTCGAGGATCCGCAGTGTCATCTGCTCGATATGCCCGGGATCCACGCCTTTGCGACGCGCATCCTCGACATAGGCCTTCAGTTCCGCTTCCAGCGCCGCCTCGATTTCCGCGACAGATTGAAGGGCGCCGAGATTGGGCGGATTGGGGCCGGCGGCGCCAGCGACACGCCGCTTGACCAGCATGCGCAGCACGCGCCTCTTCGCCCCTTGGATATTCGCAGCACCGACCGGCAGCGACGCCGAACCATCGATCAATTCTGCCGGGAACGGATCGCCGGGCCTTATCGCGGAAACGAACTTCAACGCGGGCAGAACGGCTTTCAGCATCCGTCCGTCGTTGGAGTCGTCGGCGATGGCGAAATGCCGCTTCAGCGTCTCGAAATTCAGACCGACTTTGATGTCGCCGAGATCGAGGAACAAGGCCGGCTCGCCCGTGGTCGCATCGATCCGAAACTGCGCGTGCGGCGCGGCGAAGACCTTGTGCGAAAACACGAACGATGCCGCCGCCGGTGCGGCGCCCTCCGCCACATCGGAGATCCGGCCATCGTCGTTCCGCGGGGTTTCGGAAGCCACGTTCGACACTCCGCCGTTTCCGGCAGTCCCCCGGCTAATCCGGATCGCCGCCGCCCAAGGCGGCGAAGACCGGCGCCAATACTTCCGACGTACGCGCATCCTGCCCGAACGTCACGCCCGTCGCCTCCGGCGACAGCCAAGCGGCCCGCACCGTGACCGCGCGGGTAGCGCCTTGGATCGACAGCGGGAACGTCGAGCCAAGTTTGACGTCGAGCTTGCGGTCGACCTTGGCCCCGCCGCGCGAGATGTCCACGATCCGCGTCTCGATGACGCCACCGGGGAACTCGGCCCGCGCCGACAGGGCGCAAGGCACGCGCTCGAACTCACGCCGCTCCGCCGCCGTCGAAAGCGCTTCGAGGAACCCGTCGATTTCGCTGCGCAACGCCTCGGCCTGGCCCAGCAGCCCATCGCAAGCACCCGAGACCCGGCCGGCGGCCTCGGTCGTCGCACCCGCGACGCGCGCCATGTCGCCAGAGGCCATGCTCACGCCTTCCATGCGCTGGGACGCGGCGGCGACGGTACGCACCACTTCTTGCGTCGCCGCGTCCTGCTGGGTCACCGCGCCCGACACGCCTGCGGCCGCCTCGTTGAGCCCGCGGATCCGCTCGGCGATGTCGTGAATGCGATTGACGGCACCGCCGACGGATTGGCGGATCGCGTCGATCCGGCCGGTGATGTCTGTGGTGGCGCGGGCGGTCTGGTTGGCGAGATTCTTCACTTCCGAAGCGACGACCGCGAACCCCTTCCCCGCTTCGCCCGCGCGCGCCGCTTCGATCGTGGCGTTGAGCGCCAAAAGATTCGTTTGCGCCGCGATCTCGCCGATCAATTCCACGACGCGACCGATTTCCGTCGCGGCGGCCGACAATTCGCCCATCGAGGACTCGGCAGCTTGCGCCTCGCGCGCGGTGATGTCCGTATCGGCGGCCGTACGCGTCATCTGGCGCGCGATTTCGGCGATCGAAGCCTGCATCTGTTCGGCCGCCGCCGCGACCGACGACAGATCGCGCGCGGTGTTGCGTGCGTCCGTATCCACCGTCTCGGCCTTCCGTGCGGCCGTCTCGGCGTCGCGTGTGACCGCGTCGGACACCGCGCGCATCTCCCGCGCGGAATCCGCGACCTGGGACAAAACGCCCTGGATCGAGGCGCTGAAGTCGGCGGCGAAACCATCAACCGCCTTGCGACGCTTCTCGCGCTGTGCGGCTTGGCGACGGGCCACCGCCTCCAACTCGGCAACTTGCGCAGCCTTGCGGCGCAACGTGTCGACCGACACAGCAAGTCGTCCGATTTCGTCCTGCCGACCCAGCCCTTGCGCGGCGGTCGCGTAGTCGCCCGCCGCGATCCGATCGACGTCCTGGACCAGCGCACGCATCGGCCGGGAAATGCCACGCACGCCGATCAACCAGCCTTGCGCAAGCGACAGCAACACCCCCAATCCGCCCATCGCGAACGTCAGCAAAATGGTGAACATGACGACCCCGTCGGCGTAGTTTGCCGCCGCGTCGAGGCGCCCGACCGACTCGCGCGTGAACGCGTCCAGATCGTCACGAAGACGATCGAAGTTCGGATCGAAACGTGCCGAAATGACGGCGCGTGCGCTGGCGAGATCGTCGGCGAGATTGAACCGCGCCACTTCCTCGACGACCCGCCGCAACTCGGTGAACTGCGCATCCAAAGCCGCGATTGTCGCCGACCGGCCGTTGGCGAGCTCGCCCGCCCGGCGCATGCGGTCGGTGTAGTCGCGCGCCAGCACCTCGCGGCGCTCGGCGATCGCGGTCCGCACGGCGGACGTATCGGCATAGCCGTAGCGCGCTACCTGCCTTGCGTAGCCCTGCAGCGAACGATGCGCTTGCGCGACTTCGAGCGCAGCTTGCGCGTCTCCGCGCACGACCTTGGTGTAGGTACTGTTGACGTAGTCGAGCCGCCAAAGCGCGAAGCCGATCAGAGCCACATCGAAGACGATCAAGACGGCCAATAGCAGGCCGATCTTCCGGGGGATGGACGACGTCGCTGAGGCGAACATTTTGGGGGCTCCGGCTGGCGTGGCGGACGGATCAGACGGCGGGCGGGCGGGCGGCGGGGAAATCGCCCGCCCATTCTTCGTGGCTCATCGCAAAAACGAGGGTGCGCATACCGGGAATGCTGCCCGCGCTGATCCGAGGCTTGGTCCGCAAAATATGCGCCACAAGATCGGGCTCGACGCGCAGGGGTTCCGCCGTCTCGCAGTCATGGACGACGATCGTGATCATGTGTGCGCTCCGCAATTCCTTCTCCATCGCGAATAACTAGACGATCAATGTTGCAATTCGAGTCAAATAGGCCATGGCGGCGCCATTCGATGCAGATTTGATGCCATTTTAACCGATCATTTTTGACATCGTCTAGTTTTGACAGGCCTCGCGGCACTTCATCGTTTGCAATCAAAACTCTTTATTTTATAGCCTATTACTTTGGAAAGAATTGAGGTCACAGGCCTGCAAAACCCAAGACTTAACGACATGACTACACGCGAAAATAGTCTCTATTTTTGCGTGATGGCAGGGGTCTGCCCTGCGGAACACCGCAAAATTTATGTTTGACATAAGAACGGGTAATATATTTCTCAATTTATGCGGAAGTGATGCGGACCGTATTGTCGACGATACGCCCATCCTCCATCGCTACGATGCGGTCGGCCATGTCGAGAATGCGCGGATCGTGCGTGACCAGCAGAATTGCGGCACCCCGCTCCTTTGCCATTTCGCGCAGCAGGCGGACGACCTCCGCGCCCGAGGCTTTGTCGAGCGCAGCAGTGGGTTCGTCGGCGAGCACCAAGCCGGGTTGTCCCGCGAGGGCGCGGGCGACCGCCACGCGCTGACGCTGACCGCCCGAAAGCTGCGCGGGTCGCTTTTCGGCGTGTTCGGCGAGTCCCACGCGCGCCAGCATTTCGCCAGCGCGTGCCAGCCGCGCCCGCTCGTCGGCCGTCCGGTCGAGTTCGAGAGCCATGGCGACATTCTGCCGGGCGGTCAAAAACCCGAGAAGGTTATGGTTCTGGAAAATGAACCCGATCCGGCGGCGCAGCGCGACCCGCGCGCGCTCGTCCGCCGCCGCCAAGTCCACGTCGAGCACGCGCGCGGCCCCCTCCTGCAGGGCCCGCAACGCGCCAACCAACGTGAGCAAAGTGGTCTTTCCCGACCCCGACGGCCCCGTCAGCAACACGATCTCCCCCGGCGCCACGTCGAGGTCGACATCGCGCAGGACGGCTTTGCGCAACTCGCCCTGGCCGTAGGCGTAGGATACACCGCGCATGCGGATGGGCGATTTCGGGGTCACGTCGGCGTACCTCAGAACATATCCGCCGGGTTCGCGTCGCGCAGCTTGCGCATCGCGAGCAAGCCCGCGCCGAAGCACATGGCAAAAATCATCGCGAAGACGGTCGCCGCGCGACCCGCCTCCATCTTCAACGGAAGGAAGGTGCCGGCGCCGACGAAGTCATACAGCACGATCGATACGCCCAAGCCGGGCACGAAACCGCTGATCGCGAGAATGCCGGCGGCCCCCAACACCACGCGGTTGAGATAGCCTTGGCCGTACCCCATGGCCTTGAGCGTCGCGTATTCGCGCAGATGGCCGGCGATGTCGCTGAACAGGATCTGGTAGACGATCACCATCCCCACAATCAGCCCCATCAAACTGCCGAAACCGAAGATGAAGCCGATCGGGGTCGCCGTCTCCCAATAGCGGCGCTCGTGCGCGACCAACTCGTCATGGGTCAGCACCAACACGTCGGGCGGCAGGATCGCGCGCAGATCGCGCTGGACCGCCGCGACGTCCGCGCCGGGGACGAGGCGCAGCGCGACCAGATCGGTCATCGAGGCAACGCGCTCGCGGACCATGCGGCGGAAATTCGTCTCGCTGGTGACCAGATTGCCGTCGGCGCCGAACGATGGGCCCAACGCGACCGTTCCCACAACGACGATCATCCGGTTGCCGACCTGCACCTCCAACGGGCCGTTCGCCGCGAACATGTCGCCGACAGGGCCGAATTCGGGCCGCGAGCGCAAATCGAAGGCGGCCGTATCGGGCGCCTTCAACGCGTTCTTCAGGGGCGACAATCCCTCGAGCGCGACGGCATCGGCCTCGACGTCGAGCCCGATCAACTGGATCATCCGACGCGTGCCGTCGGCAGGATTGCGCCAAGTCGCTTGCGCAAGATAGATGGGCACCGCGTTCGCCACCGCCGGCGCGGCGAGCGCTTGCCACGCCCGGGCGCGCGGCAGCGGTTCGGGACGGAACGTCGCGGTCGTCATTGGGTGCATCAGGAACAACTCGGCGCGCATCGCCTGCGGCAAAGCGGTGGCGCTGTCGAACAACGCCGCGCGGAACCCAAGCTGCATGAAGACCAACACGCATGCGAACATCACGCCCGCGATGGCCGAGGCTAGACGCGTTTTTTCGAAGCGGAGTTGACGCCACGCGAGCCTGACGGCGAGCAGCGCCCGCCCGCCGGCCCGGGGCGCCGTCTCGGACGGCGGGTTCATGGACGGATGGCCACTTGAACCTGCATGTTCGAGCGCCGCGCGAGCGCGCGCCGCCCCTCCTCGTCGAGTTCCAGCCGCACTTCGACGGTGCGCGCGTCGACGGCCGCAACCGGATCGACCTGTCCTTGCATTTGCCGCCGGACGGTCCAACCGATCTCGCGCACCACCGCGGCGAACCGCCGCGCCTCGCCGGGCACCACGACCTCCGCCCGCTGCCCCTCGCGCAAGCGGGGCAGATCCGTCTCGTAGACGTCCGCCACGACATCGATACGCGTGAGGTCCGCGAGTTCCAGGACTCCCTCGCTGCCGACCGCCTCGCCGGGGCGCGCCATGATGCGCAAGACGGTGCCGCCGATGGGCGCCACCAGACGCGCGTTGTCCGCTTCGGCGCGGGCGCGCGCCACGGCGGCGGCGGCGGCGGCGGTTTCCGCGGCGGCGCGCGCCACGTCTTCAGGCCGGGGATTGGCGAGCGATACGAGATCGGCCTCGGCTTGCGCGCGCTCGGCCGCCACGCGGACAGCCGCGAACCGGTTGCGCTCGGCTTGTGCGCCGCTGAAGGCCGCACTGCCGCTCAACGCTTCGCTGCGCCGCGCGTCGCGTTCGGCGATCTCCTCCGCCGCCCGCAAGGCGGCGATGCGCGCGCGCTGGGCCGCGACTTCGGAGGGTCGGCCGCCATTCCGGATACGCTCCTCGTTGGCTTTGGCCACCGCCAGACGCGCCTCGGCCTCGGCCAAAGCGGCGCGCTTGGCCGCGTCGTCCGAGAAGATCGCGAGCACGTCGCCGGCGGCCACGTCGGCGCCCACACTCGCCATCAGCCGCTCGACGCGCAGCGCGCCTTGCGCCGCTGGCGGGCCCAAACGCAGGACGCGCGAAGCCGGTTCGATCCGTCCCAAAGCGCCGACGCCCGCCGCCGAGACCGGACGCGCCGCGCCGGCCGCCGAAGGCGCCGCCGTCTCCCGCGTTGCGGACGCGAATACCGGGCCAAGCACGGCATGGGCCGCAGCCCCCGCCCCGACCAATGCGGCGAACCCGACCGCTAGGAGCTTTGTGCGACGGACGTTCATGCGTTGCCCCCGATCAGGCGTTCGAGCGTCGCGCGCATGGCCGACATCTCGGCCGCCGAGAACTCGACCGTTTTGAACATGTGCGCCATGAAAATCCCGTCGCAAGCGGTCATCAGCACCAGCGCGTCGCCCGGCGCCAATCCGTCGGCGATCAGTTCGGCTTTGAGGCGCGCGTAGGACGCACGCAACGGCGCGAGCAACGCCGGATCGTGATGAAACGCGGACAGGAAGACGGCTGCGAGCCGATCGTGCCGTTCGTCGCCCGGCGAGAGTTCCGCCTGGCCGAAGGCCCACGCGAGAACGGCCTTTGCCACCCGGCCCGGCCCCGGCGGCATGTTGCCCACCGTGCGCTCATGCACGCTGTCGACGAGAGCGGTCATCCGCTCGAGCATGGCGTTCAACAACGCTTCCTTCGAAGCGAAGTAATGAAGCAAGCCACCTTTGGACGCGCCGGCCTCGCGCGCAACGGCGTCCAGAGTTAGTCCGCCCACGCCCTTGGCGAGCACGACGCGCTCGGCGGCGTCCAGCATGCGATCACGCGGCGATGAATCCGAAATACTTGTCATGCGGCGGGAATTAGACCGTCCGGACGGTCTTGTCAATCCGTCCAGTCGGTCTGGATTTAGAAAAATCGCTGAATCTTTTATTTCAATTACTTACAAATCTTCTCTAAACATTTTCCTAGAAACGGTACGCTGTCCGAGAGGGGATCAGTTCACCCCAGCCCACTTATCCAGGCGCGGCCCGGCACCGCATCGAACAGGCTGCGCGTGTAAGGATGCGACGGGGCAGCGAAGATATCGGCGGTCGCCCCCCGCTCGACGATCTCGCCGCGTTGCATGATCGCGATTTCCTCGCACACCGTCGCGGCCACGCGCAGATCGTGCGTGATGAACAGCATCGACAGGCCGAACGACTTGCGCAGGTCGTTCAGCAGTTCCAGAACCTGCTTTTGCACCGACACGTCGAGCGCCGATACGGGTTCGTCCGCGACGATCAGCTTCGGCTTCACCGCCAGCGCGCGCGCGATACCGATGCGTTGTCGTTGCCCGCCGGAGAACTCGTGGGGATAGCGCTCGACGGCGTCGGGTTTGAGCCCCACCAAGCGCAGCAATTCGCGCGCTTGCGCGATGGCTTCCTCGCGACCAACGCCGTTCAGCATCGGGCCAAGCGCCACGATGTCCCCCACCCGCTGGCGGGGGTTCAACGACGCGTAAGGGTCCTGAAAGACCATCTGGATGTTTTTGCGATGGGGCCGCAGCTCCGCGCGCGACCGGCCGCTGATGCGCTCGCCGTCGAGTTCGATCAAGCCGCTTTCCACGCTTTCGAGGCCGATGATGCAGCGCGCGAGCGTGGTCTTGCCCGACCCGGATTCGCCGACCAGGGCGAGCGAACTGCCCCGCTTGAGTTCGAGCGAGACCTTCTTCGCGGCTTTGACCTCGCGGACGGCGCCGCCGAACAGGCCCGAGGAAATCCGGTACGTCTTCTCCAAATCCACGACGCGCAACAGCGGGGGCGTGCCATCCGCCGGTTCGCGCAGCCGCGGCTTGAGGCCCGGCACGGCCGCCACGAGCGCTTTCGTATAATCGGCCTGCGGCGCGCCGAGCACGTCCGCTGCCGCCCCCTGCTCGACGACCTCGCCGTGGCGCATGACGGCCACACGGTCGGCGATCTCAGCCACGACGCCGAAATCGTGCGTGATGAAAAGCACCGCCGTGCCGTGCGCGCGTTGGAGTTCCTTTATCAGATGCAGGATTTGGGCTTGCGTGGTCACGTCGAGCGCGGTCGTCGGCTCGTCGGCGATGATCAATCCCGGCTCCAGCGCCAACGCCATCGCGATAACGATGCGCTGGCGTTGCCCGCCCGAAAGCTGATGCGGGTAGCTGGCGATCATCCGCTCGGGATCCGGCAGATGCACATCGCGGATCAGATCGAGCACGCGCGCCCGGCGTTGTGCCGGCGCAAGGTCGGTGTGGATCTCCAGCACCTCCTCGATCTGCCGGCCGACGGGCATCAGCGGATTTAGCGCCGTCATCGGCTCCTGGAAGATCATCGCGATCCGCCGTCCGCGCACGGCGCGAAGCGCGTCCTCCGACAGCGTCAGAAGATCCCGCCCCTCGAAATGGACCTGTCCGCCGACGGCGCGCACATGCGGCGCTGGCAAAAGCCCCAGGATCGCCTTGCCCATCATCGACTTGCCCGAACCGGACTCGCCGACGATACAAAGGATCTCCCCCGGTGCAATGTCGAGGGACACGCCCGCGACGGCGAGCTTGCGGTCCGACCACGCCGGCAGCGCGACCTGCAGATCCCGGATCGAGATGGCGGGTTCGCTCATAGATCGGCCAGCCTGGGATTGAGGGCATCGTTGAGGCCCTCGCCGATCATATTGATCGCCAGAACCGTCAGAAGAATGGCGATGCCGGGAACGGTGACGAGCCACCACGCCTCGCGCATGAACGAACGCCCGGCGCCGATCATGAAGCCCCAACTCATCACATCGGGCGCGCCAAGCCCCAGGAACGACAGGGCGCTCTCCACCAGAATGGCGGTCGCCACAAGCAACGAACCGGTGACGATCAACGGCGACAGCGTGTTGGGCAGGATCTGCTTGAGCAGGATCGCCGCATCGCCCTGCCCCGCCACCACGGCCGCCTGAACGAATTCGCGCGACTTGACCGTCAGCACCTCCCCGCGCACCACCCGCGCGATGGGCGGCCAGCTGACCGTGGCGATCGCGATTACGACGTTCGCCGCCGACGGAGACAGCACCGCGATCAGGACGATGGCGAAAAGGAACGAGGGGATGGTCTGGAAGAACTCGGTGAAGCGCATCAACGCATCGTCGATCAAGCGCCCGTAATAGCCCGCGACCGCGCCCACGAACGTGCCGAAGGCGACCGCGGCGAGCGTCGCGAGCACGGCGATCAGCAGCGTCGCCCGCGTGCCGTGCAGCAGGCCCGCGAGAACGTCGCGTCCCAAGCTGTCGGTACCCAGCGGAAAGGCGGCGCTGGGGTTCGACATAGGACGTCCGACGATCGCGAACGGATCGACCGGCGCCAGAAAGTCGGCCGTCAGCGCCACGAACAGCAACGAGCCCAGCCAGATCAGGCCGAGATAGACCCGCGGATTTCCAAGAAAGCGCGATGTGAAGGTCTTCATCGCGCTCACCCGATCCGAATGCGCGGGTCGAGGAAGACGTAGACGACGTCGACGATCAGATTGACGACAACGACGAGCACCGCGGACAAAAAGAAGATTCCGAGCAGAAGATTGTAGTCGCGCGCGAAAAGCGACTGATAGGCGAGTTGCCCCAGACCGGGCCACGCGAAGATCGACTCCACCACCACCGAACCGCCGATGAGACCGCCCGTCTGGACGCCGGCCATCGTGACCACCGGCAAAAGCGCGTTGCGGAAGACGTGGCGCGTCGTGATTCTGCGTTCGGACTGCCCTTTCGCGCGCGCGGTGACGACGTAATCCAGCCCGCGCTGCTCCAGCATCGAAGCGCGCATCAAGCGCGCGTAGAGCGCGAGATAGAACAGCGACAGCGTCAGCGTCGGCAGCACCAAATGATGGGCGATATCCGCCACGCGCGCCCACCCTTCGTGGAAGGCGACGACATCCTCCATCCCCGATGTCGGGAACCAATCGAGACGGATGGAGAAGACCAGGATCAGCATCAGGCCGACCCAGAACAACGGCGTGGCGTAGACGATGATCGCGGCGACGGAAATCGCGTTGTCTTTCCATGTACGGACCCACAACGCTGCGAGCAGCCCCATCAGGATGCCGAAACCGAGCGACAGGACGAGGGTGCACACCATCAGCAACAGCGTGGGCCAGAGCCGCTGCATCAGCAGATCGAAGACGGGTGCGCTTTGCCGGAAGGAGTAGCCGAGGTCGAGGACGATCAGATTGCGCAGATAGTTGAAAAGCTGGATGTAGACCGGCTGGTCGTGGCCGAACCGCGCGCGCAATTGGTCGATGTATTCCTTGGGCGCGCCGCCCGCCTCGCCCGCCAGAACGGTCGCGAGATCCCCGGGCGCCAACTGCAACAGCAGGAAATTGACGATCACCACGCCCAGCACCACCGGGACCGTCTGGATCAGCCGCCGCACGACATAACCGCCCAGGGAACCGGATTTCATGGCTCGGCGTCTCTCCGTTCGGCGGGACGGCGGAAGGAAAAAGGCGGCCCCGCCCGATCGGCGGGGCCGCCCCTAGTCTACTCGCGCCACGCCCGGTCGAAGTTCGTGAAGATATTGAGCGGGCTGACGATCACGTCGCGGAAGCGCCTGTCGATGACGGTGGGGAAGTTGACCTCCAGCACCCAAGCGAGCGGCGCCGCTTCGGCGACGATCTTCTGGACCTCGGCGTACTGCGCCGCACGCCGCGTCGCGTCGGTCTCGACCGTCGCCAAGTCCATCAGTTCGTCCGCCCGCGCATCGCCCCAGCGCGCGCCGTTCACGAAGACCGTGCCCTGGCGGATGAAGCGCGAATGCACGGCGCGGTGCACGCCGAGCACGGGATCGGCGAGATTGAACAGCCAATTCGACGTCATGTCGAAGTCGTAATCGGTGTAGGTCCGCTTCAGCCAGGTTGCCACGTCCTCGTAGCGCGTGGTCGCCCTGATCCCGATGCGCGCGAGCGCCTGCTGGGTGTATTCGCCGAAACGGCGCCATTCCTCGCCGTAGGGCGTGATGTCGTGCACGATCTCGAAGCGCGTGCCATCCGCCCGGCGCGGGAAGCCCGCCTCGTCGAGCAACCGGTTCGCCCGCTCGACGCCGTCGGGCACGTTGTAGTTCGCGACGTTGGCGCTGTAGAGACCCGTCGGCGCGAAATTCGAGCTGATCGGGCCGGTCGCCGGCCGGCCGAAGCCGAACCAGATGTTGTCGATCACGAATTTGCGGTCGATCGCGTAGGAGATCGCCTGCCGGACCTTCGGATTGTCGAAGGGCGCCTTGCGGGTGTTGAACATGAGTTCGACCACCGGCGAAAGCATTTCCGAGCCGCGCGTCTCGATCTGGATGTTGGGCAACCGCTCCAGCCGCTTGACGTCGTTGTACGGAACGGCGCCGAGGCCCGCGACGTGCGCGTCGCCCTTTTCGAGCGCGGCCGCGCGCGTGGCCGTGTCGCCGATGAAGCGCACGACGACCCGGTCGAGATAGGGCAGCCCCGGCTTCCAATAGTCGGGATTGCGATCGAGGCGGACGAACTCGCCGCGACGCCACTCGACGAACTTGAACGGCCCCGTGCCGATCGGATTGTTGGCGTTCTGATGGGTGCGGATGTCGCCCTGTTCGAAGATGTGCTTGGGCAGCATCGGCGATTCGTACCCCGACAGCGCCGACATGATGTAGGGCGCGGGCTTGGCCAGACGGAAGACGGCCGTCATCGGATCGGGCGTTTCGACGGCCGTTACCTCGGCGAAGGTGTTGATGCCGCGCGGATGCACCTTCTTCAGGACTTCCATCACGCTGAACTGGACGTCCGCGCTGGTGAAGGGGCGGCCGTCATGGAACTTGACGCCCGGACGCAGGCGGAACGTGATCGTCCGACCGTCGTCGGCGATCGTCCAGGATTGGGCGAGGCTCGGAATCGGCTTGAGGTCGAACCCGTATTCGAGAAGCCCGTCGTAGACCTTGGCGGCAACCTGCCCGACAGGGGAGGCCGTGGAGATGTAGGAGCCCAACGTCGGCGGTTCGGGTTGGGTGACCTGCACCAGCGTGCCGCCGCGCTTCTGCGCCACGGCCGGTCCGGCGGCGGCGAACGCCCCAATGCCCACGCCGACCGCGAGGACGGCAATCGCAAAACGTCCGACAAAGCGCATCGCTCATCTCCTGTTGTGGCCAAAAGCCCGGTTCGACATCCCTCGAAGGGGACTTGCCAAAACCATAGCGGCAGGCCCGACATTGCGGCCATTGCTCATTTTCGATACGTTATGCGCATTCTGCATCGTACGCCGAAACGCATGGGGCGCGGTCCGTCGCCCCGATCCCGGCGGGCGCGGGGGAGCGCATGGAAGTCGAGTGGCTGGAGGACTTCGTCAGTCTGGCGTCCACCGGAAATTTTTCCAGGTCGGCCGACGATAGGAACATCAGCCAATCCGCCTTCAGCCGCCGCATCCGCGCGCTGGAGCATTGGCTCGGTACGGATTTGATCGACAGGTCGCGCTTCCCGACGACGTTGACGCCAGCGGGCCACGCCTTCTACCAGACCGCACTCGACGTGGTGCGCATTCTACACCGCGAACGCGCCGAACTGCGCGGCATGGTCCAGCGCGACGAACGCACGGTCACGATCAGCGCCACCCATACGCTCGCCATCCATTTCGCGCCGAAATGGCTGCAGACCGTACGTCATATCGGCGGCGACGGCGAAATCGCGGTCAAGATGATCGCGGCCGATTTGCACGAATGCGGACAAGCTTTGATGGAGGGCGCTTGCGATCTGGTGCTCGCCTACAACGCCAAATCGGTGCCGTCGGTCTTCGGCATCGCGAAGTTCGAGACGGCGACGATCGGCGCGGACGTGATCGTTCCGGTCTCGGCGCCCGGCAAACGCGGCCGCGCGTTGCACGCGATCCGCGGCGACGGCGGGGACGGGTTTCCGCTGCTGGCTTACGCGGCCAATTCCTATCTCGGGCGACTGGTCGGCGCGGCACTCGAAACTTGGGGGTTGGGCGCACGCGCCCGCCCGACCTACGAAAGCGCGCTGGTCGAAGCGCTCAAGGGCATGGCGCTGGCGGGTCAAGGCGTCGCCTGGCTGCCGCGCGCTGCGATCCAGGCCGACCTTGCCGAACGTCGCTTGGTCATTTGCGACGATGCGAAGAAATTCGCGTTGGATGTCGAGATCCGCGCCTATCGACGCGCCGCGCGCGAGCGGTCGATCGTCGAACATATCTGGCGCGCCGTGGCCGCGTCGCCCAAAGATCATGCAAATTCTGCATAAGCATTGTGCAAACGGAATTTCAAACCGGCGACGCACACGGCTAGCGTGGGAGCGCTCTTACCCACGAAGGCGGTCCAAAATGCTTCTTGCCCCGTTCGCCCGCGTCAATCTTTCCCATGGTCCCACACCGCTCGAACCGCTCGACCGGTTGCGCAAAGCGCTCGGCGGTCCGCGTTTGTGGATCAAGCGCGACGATTGCACGGGGCTCGCGCAAGGCGGCAACAAGGCCCGCAAACTCGAATTCCTGGTGGCCGACGCGCTCGCAAAGCAGTGCGACACGCTGATCACGCCGGGCGCCGTTCAGTCCAACCACGTTCGGATGACCGCCGCCGCCGCCGCACGGTTCGGCCTGAACGCGCACGCCGTCCTCGAACGTCGCGTCACGACGACGGACGCCGACTACGAGGAGAACGGCAACGTGCTGCTCGACGAATTGCTGGGTTGTCCGCGGACCTACGTGCCCAGCGGCGCCGATGTAGCCGCCGCGTGCGCCGACGTCGCCAAATCCGTCGCCGCCAAGGGCGCGCGGCCCTACGTCATCCCCGGCGGCGGTTCGAATCCTGTCGGCGCTTTGGGCTACGTCGCGTGCGCGATCGAGTTGCTCGACCAAGCGAAGGCGATCGGCATCGAGATTTCGCGCGTCGTCCACGGCACGGGCAGTTCGGGCACGCAGGCCGGGCTCGTTGCCGGGTTCGCGGCGATGGGCAGCGCGGTCGAGGTCTTCGGCATCTCGGTGCGCCATCCGCGCAAGAAGCAGGAGGACATCGTATTCGACCTCGCCTGCCGGACGGCCGAGCATTTGGGCCGTGCGGGCGTGGTCGATCGCAAGCGCGTGTTCGCGGACGACGGCTATGTGGGCGAAGGCTATGGATTGCCGACCCAAGGCATGATCGAAGCCGTCACGCTGCTCGCACGGACGGAAGGATTGCTGCTCGACCCGGTCTACAGCGGAAAAGCGATGGCCGGGATGATCGATCACATCCGCAAGGGGACGTTCCGCGAAGACGAAAACGTCGTCTTCCTGCACACCGGCGGTGCGACCTCGCTGTTCGGCTACAAAGCGCTTTTCCACCGCCGGGCGGCGTGAGGCGGGCTTGGCGTTGGAGCTTTCCGCCCGCGAAATCGTCCGCCAATGCGCCACCGGCCGCCTTTCCAGCCGGTCGGTCGTCCGGCGGTCGCTCGATGCCATAGAAGCGCAAAACGACCGTCTGCACGCCTTCGTCGAAGTATTCGCCGAAGCGGCGATGCGCCGCGCGGAGGAGCTCGACAAGCGCGCGGCCCAATCCGGCATCGCAGGCCCGCTCCATGGCGTACCCGTCGCCGTCAAAGACCTCGCCGACATCCAAGGGCGCGCACCGGGCTTCGGATCGAAGTGCTACGCGGCCGAAGCGCCCGCGCGCACCGCCCCTGCCATCCAACGCTTGATCGACGCCGGCGCCGTCGTCGTCGGCATGACGCATATGGTCGAGTTCGCACTGGGCGGATGGGGCACCAACGAGGCCATGGGCGCGCCGTGGAACCCGGTCGATCCCCGGGTGCATCGCGTGCCCGGCGGGTCGAGCAGCGGCTCGGCCGTTGCGGTCGCGGCCGGACTCGTACCCGCCGCGATCGGCTCGGATACCGGCGGGTCGATCCGCATCCCGGCTTCATTGTGCGGCTTGGTCGGCTTCAAGCCGACATTCGGACGTATCCCATTGGATGGGATCGCGGCCTTGAGCCCGACCTTCGACACGCTGGGGCCCATCGTCGGCGACGTTGCCGACGCACGGTTGTTGTACCGCGTGATGGCGGGGCTTGCCGACGATCCGGGCCGACCATTCCGCCCCATGCGCGTGGGGACCGCCTCGGTCGCGCAGTTGGATCCATGCGATCCCGACGTGCTGGCCAATTATCATCGATCGCTCGACCGGTTGCGCGCAATGGGCCATTCGCTGACGCCGATGGTCTTTCAAGACGCGTTGACGGAATATCAGTCGCTGTGCGGCGCCATTGTTGCGTACGAAGCCTACCGCCAACATCGCACGCGCGTGGAAGACCCCGATGCGCCGCTCGATCCTCATGTTCGCGTGCGTATCCTCGCGGGAAAAGACATCGACGATACCCGCTACGGCGAACTTCAAGCGCGACGGCGGACGGCCGTCGCCGCGTTCAAGGGAGCGTTCGCGCAGTTCGATGCGATCGTGATGCCGAGCACGCCGTTGCCCGCCATCCCGCTTGCGGAAGTCGACGAGACGAAGATCCCGATGTCGCGATATACCCGCGCCGCGAATTGGTTGGAGCTGTGCGCCATCAGCCTGCCGAACGGTACGACTCAAGGCGGCCTGCCGACGGGCTTCCAGGCGATCGGAATCGGTGGTGGCGACGACGCCCTTCTCGACTTCGCCGCTCCTCTAGCCGGCCCCCTCGTCGCCGGTTAATCCAGCCGCTTAACATTTTCATTTTGCATCGCCCCTGACGCCGTTTTGGGCGGCTGCCCGACCGATTTTGTCCCTATTTCCGCGATAACCCCCTGCAATCGCGACATTAAAGAGACATTGTCAAAATTGACCTGACTTCGATATAATTAAGTGTAATGCCTAACAGATACTTAACCTTTCTTACTGACAATTTTACCGGTCAAGGGGTGCAAGCTCCGACCGACCTGCGTCGTGCGGCGGCGCGCCGGCGTGGGCGATGGGGGCGCGCGCGGCGATGGGGCCTGGGGGCGCTGGCGTTGGGTGCCCCCTTCGCGACGCCGGCCGATTTCGCCCTCGCCCAAACCCTGCCCCAAGGCGGCACCGTCGTCGGCGGATCGGGCACGATCCA
>JADCGK010000103.1 GCA_020249045.1 Azospirillum sp.
CCGGACTGACCTTCGCCAAGGCGGAGAGCTACGTCACCCCGCGCCGTTTGGCGCTGGTGGTCGACGGCCTGCCCGTCCGTACGCCCGACCTCAAGGAAGAAAAGAAGGGCCCGCGCGTCGGTTCGCCCGATCAAGCGATCCAAGGATTCTTGAAGGGTGCGGGCCTCGCCTCGCTCGACACCTGCGAAAAGCGCATGGTCGGCAAGGCGGAATTCTGGTTCGCCATCGTCGAGAAGAAGGGCCAAGCCACCGCCGATCTTCTGCCAAGCCTGATCGTCGAAACGATCAAAGCCCTCGGCTGGCCCAAATCGATGCGCTGGGGTGCCAACCGCTTCGCCTATGTGCGCCCGCTGCAAAGCATCCTCGCCTTGTTCGACGGCAAGACGCTTGCGGGGTCGTTCGATCTTGGCGGCTCGGCGCTTCCCTTCGGCGACACGACGGTCGGCCATCGCTTCATGGCGCCCGCACGGTTTTCGGTCGCGGGTTTCGCCGATTACGCGGCGAAGCTACGCGCGGCCAAAGTGATCCTCGATCCCGCCGAACGGCGCGCGAAGATCCTGGCCGACGCGACCGCGCGCGCGACGGCAGTGGGATTGAAACTGCGCGACGATCCGGGCTTGCTCGACGAGGTCGCGGGCCTCGTCGAATGGCCGGTCGTGCTGGTCGGGGACATCGATCCGCAATTCATGGACGTGCCGCAGGAAGCGCTGATCGGCTCGATGCGCGCGCACCAGAAGTATTTCGCGATGCTGCACGCCGACGGCAAGCTCGCCCGGCACTTCGCCGTCGTCGCGAATATGGAAACCGAGGACGAGGGCCGCACCATCGTGGCCGGCAACGAGCGCGTGCTGCGCGCACGCCTGTCCGACGCCAAATTCTTCTGGGACCAAGACCGCAAGACGAAACTCGAAGCGCGCTTGCCCGCCCTCGAACAGCGCGTGTTCCACGCCAAGCTCGGCACCGTGGCGGCCAAGGCGGCGCGGCTGGAGAAGCTGTCGCGCTTCATCGCCGAGAAGATCGGCGCCGACGCGGCCAAAGCCGCGCGCGCGGCCCAACTCGCCAAAGCCGATCTTTCGTCGGGCATGGTCGGCGAATTCCCCGAATTGCAGGGGATCATGGGCCGCTATTACGCGCTGCACGACGGCGAAGCGGCCGAAATTGCCGATGCGATCCGCGCGCACTACCAGCCGCTGGGCCCGGCCGATGCCTGCCCGTCGGCCCCGGTTTCGGTCGCCGTGGCGTTGGCCGAGAAAATCGACACGCTGGCCGGGTTCTGGTCGATCGACGAGAAGCCGACGGGCTCGAAGGATCCCTTCGCGCTTCGCCGTGCGGCTTTGGGCGTCATCCGCCTGATCGTCGAGAATAAGCTGCGCCTTGCGTTGCGGCCGGTCTTCGCCGCGGCGCTTGATGCCTACGGTACGCTTACGGGCGAGCGCGGAGCGAAGTTGACGGACGATTTGATGGCCTTCTTCGCCGACCGCTTGAAGGTGGCGCTCAAGGAAAAGGGCGCGCGCCACGATCTGATCGACGCGGTGTTCGCCTTGGGCGGCGAGGACGATCTCGTACGCCTGCTGGCGCGGGTGGACGCGCTGGGCACGTTCTTGAAGGGCCAGGACGGCGCCAATTTGCTGATCGGGTACCGGCGCGCGGCCAACATCGTCGCCATCGAGACCAAGAAGGACGGCAAAGCGCCCGAAGGTGCGGTCGACGCGGCGGCCTTCGTCCAACCGGAAGAAGAAGCGCTGTTCGCCCGTTTGGGTGCCGTGAAGGACGAACTCGACAAGGCGCTCGCGCACGAGGATTTCGCCGCCGCGATGGCGTCGCTCGCCACGTTGCGCGCGCCGGTGGACGCGTTCTTCGAAAAAGTCACCGTCAACGCCGAGGACGCGCGCTTGCGCGCCAACCGGCTCAAACTTCTGTCGGCGATCGGCGAAGCACCCGCCCGCATCGCCGACTTCTCCAAAATCGAAGGCTAGAGGAACATCGCCATGGCCAAGTGGGTCTACTCGTTCGGCAACGGCAAGGCCGAAGGCAAGGCGGAGATGAAGAATCTCCTCGGCGGCAAGGGGGCGAACCTCGCCGAGATGAGCAATCTCGGCCTGCCCGTCCCACCCGGCTTCACGGTCACGACCGAAGTCTGCACCCACTACTACGCCAACGGCCGCAGCTATCCGGCCGACCTGAAGGCGCAGGTCGCCGGCGCGCTCGGTCAGATCGAAAAGATCGTCGGCCGCAAGTTCGGCGATCCCGCCAAGCCGCTGCTGGTCTCCGTGCGCTCGGGCGCGCGCGCCTCGATGCCCGGAATGATGGACACGGTCCTCAATCTCGGCCTCAACGACGAAACGGTCGAAGGCCTCGCCCGCGAAAGCGGCGATGCGCGCTTCGCCTACGATTCCTACCGCCGCTTCATCCAGATGTACGGCGACGTCGTGCTCGAGGTCGACCACCACCATTTCGAGGAAATCCTCGAGCGCGCCAAGTCCGACCGCGGCGTGTCGCTCGACACCGAGATGACCGCCGACGATTGGAAGACGCTCGTCGCCGACTACAAGGCGATGGTCGCCAAGGAACTCGGCAAGCCCTTCCCGCAGGACCCGCAGGAGCAGCTTTGGGGTGCCGTGGGCGCCGTGTTCGCGAGCTGGATGAACCAGCGCGCCATCACCTACCGCAAGCTGCACCAGATCCCCGAGGAGTGGGGCACTGCGGTCAACGTCCAGGCCATGGTGTTCGGCAACATGGGCCCGGATTGCGCGACGGGCGTGGC
>JADCGK010000104.1 GCA_020249045.1 Azospirillum sp.
GCCGCCGTCCGAGGACGAACGGAGCGGCGACTTCCTACGACTGTAACTTTTGGGATTAAACCGCTTTTAGCGATGACCGACAAGCCAATGACCGACAAGATCGTCTGCCGCTTCGCCCCCTCGCCCACCGGCTATTTGCATATCGGCGGCGCGCGGACCGCGCTGTTCAATTGGCTTTATGCCAAACGCCACGGGGGCACGTTCCGCTTGCGCATCGAGGACACGGATCGCGCGCGCTCGACGCCCGAGGCGACCGCCGCAATCCTCGAAGGCATGAAGTGGCTCGGTCTGGATTGGGACGGCGAGGTCGTGCACCAATTCGCGCGCATGGCGCGCCACGCGGAAGTGGCCCACGGGCTGCTCGCCTCGGGTGGCGCCTATCGGTGCTATGCGAGCCCGCAGGAACTCGAGGACATGCGCGCGGCCCAGAAAGCGGCCGGCAAGCCGATCCGCTACGACGGACGTTGGCGCGACCGCGACCCGAAAGACGCGCCGGAAGGCGTGAAGCCGGTCGTACGGTTGAGGGCGCGCCAGGATGGCGTGACCGTGATCCGCGACCGCGTGCAAGGCGACGTGACGATCGGCAACGAACAGCTCGACGACATGATCCTGCTGCGCGCCGACGGTACGCCGACCTATATGCTCTCCGTCGTCGTCGACGACTACGACATGGGCGTGACCCATGTGATCCGCGGCGACGACCATCTGAACAACGCCGCGCGTCAGATGCAGCTGATCGAACGGCTCGGCTGGCCCGTGCCGGTCTACGCGCACATCCCGCTGATCCACGGGGCGGACGGTGCGAAGCTGTCCAAGCGCCACGGCGCGCTCGCGGTCGACGCATACCGCGATATGGGCTACCTGCCCGAAGCGATGCGCAATTATCTCCTGCGTCTGGGCTGGGCGCATGGCGACGAGGAGATCATACCCACCGCCAAGGCGATCGAATGGTTCGACATCGACGCGGTCGGCCGATCGGCCTCGCGCTTCGACTTCAAGAAGCTCGACAATCTCAACGGCCATTACATGCGCGAGACGCCGGACGAGGCGCTCTATGGCCATGCGGCGCCGCTGATCGAAAAGGAAGCGGGTCTGGCGATCTCCGACGACGCCCGGGCGCGGCTGATCGCGGGCATGGGGGGGCTCAAGGCGCGCGCCAAAACCGTGCTGGAACTCGCCAAGGCGGCGGTGTTCTACGTCCGCACAAGGCCGCTGACGCTCGACGACGCGGCCAAGAAGCTCGTCTCAGGCGACAATCGTAGGCAGCTGGCCGCCGCCCGCGACCTTCTGGCGCAGGCGCCCGAGTGGACGGCCGCCGCCCTCGAGGCCGCGTTCCGGACCGCGGCCGAAGCCGCCGGCGCCAAGCTCGGTGCGCTCGCCCAGCCGTTGCGCGGCGCATTGACGGGCCAAGGCACCTCGCCGCCGATCTTCGAAGTCATGGCGATCCTCGGGAAAGCCGAAACTCTGGGCCGGATCGACGACGTTTTGGCCGCACCGGGCTGAGCCAGCCTTCGCTTGCCAAAACCGGGGCGAAGGGCTTCAATACCGCAACTGCGAAGGCCGGGGAAACGCCGGGCCGGGGAACACGTCAACACGAGGGGATCCGCATGTCGAAATCCGTGACCTTGACCGACAAGGCGTCGGGCAAAACCTACGAAATGCCCGTGATGTCGGGCAGCGTGGGGCCGGACGTCATCGACGTGCGCAAGCTCTACTCCGACACCGGGTACTTCACCTACGATCCCGGCTACACCTCGACCGGCGCCTGCAAGTCCAAGATCACCTACATCGACGGCGACCAAGGCATCCTTCTGCATCGCGGCTACGCGATCGAAGATCTCGCCGAGCACAGCGACTTCATGGAGGTCGCCTACCTGATCCTGAAGGGCGAACTGCCCAACGCCGTCGAGAAGACGAAGTTCGCGCGCGACATCACGCTGCACACGATGCTGCACGAGCAGATCAACCGCTTCTATTCGGGCTTCCGGCGCGACGCGCACCCGATGGCGGTGATGTGCGGCGTCGTCGGCGCGCTGTCCGCGTTCTATCACGACAGCCTCGACATCTCCGACCCGCACCAGCGGATGATCGCGTCGTACCGATTGATCGCCAAGATGCCGACGATCGCGGCGATGGCGTACAAATATTCGATCGGCCAGCCGTTCATGTATCCGAAGAACGAGCTGAGCTACGCCGAAAACTTCCTCTACATGACCTTCGGCGTGCCTTGCGAGCCCTACAAGGTCAATCCCGTCCTCGCCAAGGCGATGGACAGAATCTTCATCCTGCACGCCGACCACGAACAGAACGCCTCGACCTCGACCGTGCGTCTTTCGGGTTCGTCGGGCGCCAACCCCTTCGCGTGCATCGCCGCGGGCATCGCCACGCTGTGGGGCCCCGCGCATGGCGGGGCGAACGAGGCGGTGCTGAAGATGCTGGCCGAAATCGGCAGCAAGGACCGCATCCCGGAATTCATCAAGCGCGTGAAGGACAAGAACGAGGGCGTGCGCCTGATGGGCTTCGGCCATCGCGTCTACAAGAACTACGACCCGCGCGCCAAGGTGATGGCCAAGACCTGCAAGGAAGTGCTGGGCGAACTTGGCATCAAGAACGATCCGCTGCTGGACATCGCCGTCGAACTCGAGCGCATCGCGCTGCAGGACGAGTACTTCGTCTCGAAGAAGCTCTACCCGAACGTCGATTTCTATTCGGGCATCATCCTGAAGGCGATGGGTTTCCCCACGGCGATGTTCACCGCGCTGTTCGCGCTGGCGCGCACCGTGGGCTGGATCGCGCAGTGGAACGAAATGATCGAAGATCCGGAACAGAAGATCGGCCGTCCGCGTCAGCTCTACACGGGCCCCGCGCACCGGCCGTTCGTGCCGGTGGAAAAGCGCGGCTGAGGCCGCACGTTTCGGCGCCCCGCACCGGGAATCCGGGCGGGGCGTTTTCGTTCGGGAGGAGACGCGGGCATGATCCCCAGGCGCGACGAGCAAACCGGCGTTTCGACGGCACTGCCGTCGGCGATGCTCGGCCGTCGCCGTCTGCCCCCGGCGGCCAACGACAATCGGCCGGGTGCCGCGCGGCTGCTGCGGTGGGCGGGGTTCGCGGTGTTTATGATCGCGCTCGGCTTCTGGGCTTCGCGCGTCTGACGCCTCAGCGCTCGATCAATTCGATCTTGTAGCCGTTAAGGCACAAATTAGTTTATAAACAACACGTTACGGCGCCGTGTATCGGCACCGTATCAGTGCGTCAGGCTTCTGAGTAGAGCATCCCGCGCGCTACGGCCTTATTTCTCAGCCGTTTTGCGACGTTCTGCTGCTGCGAGCTGCTGTGCGCGCAGTAATCGGCGACAGCGTGCGCGCCGTTTCCCGGGTCAGCACCCGATGCTTCTATCGGGTCCGGTAAACAAGGGATCTTCTCCGCAGAAAATTCGCCGACTGAAACCCCGTATACGGCGGCCGACACCCAGCCCCGCGCCTTGAAGCCCTTAAACGACAGTTCCGCTGAGACAAGCGACGATCGATCAAC
>JADCGK010000105.1 GCA_020249045.1 Azospirillum sp.
ATTCTTGAGCTTGCGCAAGGCCTTGGCTTCGATCTGGCGGATGCGCTCGCGGGTGACGTTGAACTGCTGGCCCACCTCTTCGAGCGTGTGGTCCGTGTTCATGCCGATGCCGAAGCGCATGCGCAGCACGCGCTCCTCGCGCGGGGTCAGCGTCGACAGCACGCGCGTCGTGGTCTCGCGCAGATTCGCCTGGATGGCGGCGTCCACCGGCAGGACCGCGTTCTTGTCCTCGATGAAATCGCCCAGATGCGAATCCTCCTCGTCGCCGATCGGCGTTTCGAGGGAGATCGGCTCCTTGGCGATCTTCAGCACCTTGCGCACCTTCTCCAAGGGCATGCCGAGCTTCTCGGCCAATTCCTCGGGCGTCGGTTCGCGGCCGATCTCGTGCAGGATCTGGCGGCTGGTGCGCACCAGCTTGTTGATCGTCTCGATCATGTGCACGGGAATGCGGATCGTGCGCGCCTGGTCGGCGATCGAGCGCGTGATCGCCTGGCGGATCCACCACGTCGCATAGGTCGAGAATTTGTAGCCGCGCCGGTACTCGAACTTATCGACCGCCTTCATCAGGCCGATATTGCCTTCCTGGATCAGATCGAGGAATTGCAGGCCGCGGTTCGTGTACTTCTTCGCGATCGAGATCACGAGACGCAGATTGGCCTCGACCATTTCCTTCTTGGCGCGCGCGGCTTCGCGCTCGCCCTGCTGGACCTGGGCGACGGTCTTCTTGAACTCGGCGATCGGCAGGCCCGAACGCTCGGAAATCTCCGACACGTCCTTGCGCAGCTGCTGGATCTCGTTCTTGTACTTGGTCGTGAACTTCTTCCAGCCCTTGCCGGTCAGGCGGCTGACGCGGCCGTACCAGCGCGGATCGACCTCCTTGCCCTGATACTTGGACAGGAACTCGTCGCGCTTGACCCCGCTTTCCTCGGCGTAGCGCAGCATGCGGCCTTCGGCCTGCACGAGCTTGCGGTTCAGATCGTAGAGCTGGTTCATCAGCTGCTCGATCCGGACGTTGTTGAGATGCACCTCGGCCATCATGCCGATCAGCTCGCTCTTGAGCTTCTGGTAGTGCTTCTCGGACACCGGGCTGAACGCCTTGCCCGAATGCAGCGCCTCCATGCGCTTTTCCTGCATCCGGAATTGGCGCTTGTAGACGGAGGCCAGCGTCTCGAGCTTCTCGAGCACGGCCGGCTTCAATTGCTGTTCGAGCGCGGAGAGGGAGACGTTCTCCTCGCCGCCGTCGGCGTTCTGCGCGTCCCCGCCTTCGGCGTTCTCGGCGCCTTCCGCGGGCTCGGCCCCTTCGGCCGGTTCGGCGTCGTCGGCCGCAGCCGCGGGCAAAGCCGGGGCCACGCCGCCGCCCGCCGAGCCGCCCGGACCGCCGCCGGCGGTCGCGTCGAGATCGATCACATCGCGCAGCAGCATCTTGCCGTCCATCAGCGCATCGCGCCAATGCACGACCGCGCGCATCGTCAGCGGGCTTTCGCACAGCGCCGAGATCATCTTTTCCCGGCCGGCTTCGATGCGCTTGGCGATGGCGATTTCGCCCTCGCGGCTCAGCAACTCGATCGAGCCCATTTCGCGCAAGTACATGCGCACCGGGTCGTCCGTGCGGCCGATGGAATCCGCGTCGATATTGCCGCGCGGGGAGGCTTCCTCCTCCTCCTCCTCGGCTTCCTCGCCGCCCACCTTGGCGGGCACGGGTGCGCGCTGGTTCGCGGGCACGGCGTCGGCGGCGGCTTCGCCGTTCGCGCCGTCCGCGGCCGCGACCGCGTCGCCGGCACCGTCGTCCTCGGCGTCGTCGTTTTCGACCACGTTGACGCCCTGCTCGGACAGCAGAGCCAGCGTGTCTTCGATCTGCTCGGAGGAAACCTGATCGGGCGGCAGAACCGCGTTGATCTCGTCGTAGGTGACGTAGCCGCGCTCGCGCCCGCGGGCGATCATCTTCTTCACGGCGGCGGCGGTGACGTCGAGGAGCGGCGCGTCGGGGGCCTCGTCGCGCGGGGAGACGGCGGCGGGGACGGGCTTGACCTTTGACGTCATCGGTTCGGACCTCGGTGAGGGCGTGGATGCCCTCGTGAAGAAACTCGTTGTCGCGTTCGTCACGCGCCGGCGGTTGGGCCGCCGGTTCCCGCCGCGTCGTCGTCGTCCCCGCCTTGCGCCGGCAAGTCGCGCAACAGAGCGGTCAACGCATCCACCCGGGCGAGCAATTCGGGCTCGGGGGCGTCGGCGATGGCTCGCGCCGCGGCCCGAAGCTCGTCTTCGATCCGCGGGCGCGTCAGCAACGACAAGACGGAGCGAAAGCCCGCCCGCGCTTCGTCTTGCGACGCCGCCGGACCGGCAAAAGCCCCGTGTTCGTAAGAGCTTGGCCGCGTGAGCGTTTCCGCCTCGGCGCCCAACCCCATTCCGGATAAGTGGGTTAGGACGCTCGCCCTGTCAAGCGGAGTCTCGGCCGCGGCGGCTTCATGCGCGCAATCCAGCAATGCGGCCCGGATCCGGATCGCCAGCGGATCGGAAAATGTCGATTCGGCAAAGGGTTCGGCGAATTCCTCGGCCAAAACCGGGTGGTTGATCGCCGCCGTGCATAAAAGCCGCTGCGCCCGGCGGGGAATCAACTCGGGATCGAGGGTCGAGCGCAGGCCCGTATCCCGAGTCCGGGAGTCGGGAAAGCGTCCCGGCTTGCCGTCGGGCCGGCGGGTGAACGCCAAGCGCGGGCCCACCGGTTCGGGCCGGCCCAGGCGGCGCAGCCGACGGTAAATCCACTCGTCCTCATAGGCCTTCTGGACCGTCTTGTCGGCGATGCGCGCGATCCGTTCGCGCAAGGCGGCCTCCAGCGCCGCCCGCCGGTCGGGCGTGTCGACCGGGCCTTTGGCGAGTTCGGCGTCCCAAACGACGTCGGCGATGCCTTTGGTCCGGTCGAGCAGTGCCGCGAATGCGGCCGCCCCGTCGCGCTTGATGAGGGAATCCGGATCGTCTTCGGCGGGCAGTGCGGTGAACCGCAGCGCGCGGCCGGGCTTGAGCAGCGGCAATGCCGTTTCCGCGGCCTTGAGGGCGGCGCGCTGGCCCGCGGCGTCGCCGTCCAGGCACACGACCGGTTCGGCATGGATGCGCCACAGCGCTTCGAGCTGTTCTTCGGTCAAAGCCGTGCCGAGCGGGGCGACGGCCCCCTCGAACCCGGCTTGATGGAGGGCGATCACATCCATATAGCCCTCGGCCACCAGCGCGCGCGCGTTGCGCTCGCCCACCGCCAGACGCGCCTTGTCGAGCGCGTAGAGATTGCCGCGCTTGTGGAACAGCGGCGTGTCGCGGCTATTCAGGTATTTGGGTTTGGAATCGTCCATCACCCGGCCGCCGAACGCGATCACGCGCCCGCGCCGGTCGGTGATCGGAAACATGACCCGGTTGCGGAAGAAATCGAACGGATCGGGCCGATCCTCGGGTTTGACGATCAACCCCGCTTCGAGCAGCAGCGCATCGTCCAAACCCTTGGCTTTCAGCGCGCCGGCGAGGTTGCGCCAGCCCTCGGGCGCGAAGCCCAGGCGGAAGCGTTCGATCGTCTCGTCGTTCAGCCCGCGCTCGCGCAAATAAGCGAGCGCCGCGCGCCCCTCCGGCGCCCACAGCTTGGCTTGGAACCACGCGCACGCCGCTTCGACCGCGTCGCCCAGCGTCTTGGCGCGTTCGGCCTTTTCGCGTTCGGCCGGGCCCATGCGCGGCACGTCGAGCCCCGCCTCGCCCGCCAGCTTTTCCACCGCCTCGGGAAACGACAGATGATCGGCGCGCATCGTGAAGCCGATCGCATCGCCATGCGCGCCGCAGCCGAAGCAATGGAAGAACTGCTTGTCGTCGTTGACGTAGAACGACGGCGTCTTTTCGTTGTGGAACGGGCAGCAGGCCTTGTACTCGCGCCCCGCTTTGACCAGACGCGTGCGCCGGCCGACGATGCTCGACAGCGTCAGCCGGGCGCGCAACTCCTCGAGAAACGAAGGGGGGAAGGCCATCCGCGCGGCCCGTCGCCGGCTCTCAACCGCCCAGAAGGCGTTTGACGGTCGCCGAGGCGAGGCCCAAATCCATCTGGCCGGTATACTTGGCCTTCATCGCCCCCATCACCTTGCCCATGTCCTTGATGGACGACGCGCCCGCGGCGGCGATTTCGGCTTGCGCGGCGGCTTCGATGGCGGCGGCGTCCAGCTGCTTGGGCAGGAAGGCTTCGAGCGCCGCGATTTCGGCCTGTTCCTTGGCGACCAGATCGGCCCGCCCGCCCTTCTCGTACATCGCGATCGAATCCTTGCGCGAAGCGATCATCTTTTGGATCGCACCTTGCAGGTCCGCATCGGAAATGCCGGCCATGTTGCCGGTCGCGCGCGCTTCGATGTCGCGCTTCTTCATTTCGGCGATGGCCATGCGGACCGCGTCCAGGCGGACTTGGTCCTTGGCCTTCATCGCTTCCTTGAGGGCGTCGTTCAACTGGGCGCGCAGGGACATGGGATCGAACTCCGAGGGTCAAAGATCGGCGAGGCCGAAGGCGGTCTTGCGCAACACGTCCTCCGCGCGGGTCCACACGGATGTGCGCCACGCGGAATCCGACGGCGCGAACGCGTCGCGCATTTGGGTCTTGATGCGCCGGCTGTCCTCGCCGGCGAGATCGCCGTGCAGATGTAGCCAATTGTCGGCCCGGATCGCGTCGAGCACGTCCTTGACCGGCAGCGTGCCGTATTCGAGCGCGATGGCGGAAAACCGCGCATGCGCGAGGAACCGCGCGAAGCCCTCGCCGTTCGTGCCGTGCAACGGGGGCGAGGTGGACGTGCCCATCTCGGGCGACGTCAGATCCGCCCCGTACCAAGCGCGCGCCAGCGCGGCCCCCGGATGGCCGGGCGGCAGCGCGCAGATCAATTCGCCGTAGCCGCGCGGGCCCAGGCCCGTGTGGAAATCGACGACGCCGACCGCCGTGGCGCGGGCCAGCCAATCGCCGAACACCGCGCGGATCGTGCGGTGCGACCAGGTCGGCGCATGGCCGCCGAAAAACACGCCCTCGGGATGCGAATACTGGCCGGCCGAAATCGCCGTCTGAAGCGCGAAGTCGCCGTGGCGCTTGGCGTAGTCGGCGAGCACGCCGGCGGACGCCGTGCGCGAGGCTTCGGTCCATTCGGCCGGACAGATCGCCGCGACCAGGCTTTCGAACGCGGGATTCTCGGGATAAGGCCGGACATGGTCGACGAAGTTGCGGTTGAGGTCGACATTGTCCTCGTTGACGCGGCGCAGCCAGGCGAAGCCGTGCGGGTTGACCGCGTGCAGGTGAAGCTGGGCGATCCCCTTCGGGATTTCGCGCCACGCGCCGGTCGCGTACCAGGCGGTCTGGCACCCGGATCCGCAGAACCCTTCGATGCCGTGGGTGGCGGAAAGCGTGACCAGCACGCGCTCGGCGTCGATCGGACCGGTCCAAACCGCGTCGCAGTAAAGCTTTTCCCCGCGCGGCCCGCGCAGCGGGTTCTGCACGGCGCGATGGCGCACGGCATTGGGCTTGGCGGCCGCCAGGAATTTCTCCCGGGCGCCCGCGTAGTCGGCGGCGAAAAATGCGTCCGCGATCATGGCGCCCATTAGACGGTCCGGGCCGAAAAAAGCAAGCGTGCCGCCGCTTTACAGCGCGCGCGGGCGCGCGCATGCTGCGGGTCATGCGGCGCTGGAACCGACGAGCGATTCTGGGGATGGCGGCCGGCGGGCTGCTCGCCGCGCGCGGGGCCGTCGCGCAAACCGACCCGCGCCCCGCCGATCCGCGGCTCGACCGCCTTTTCGAACGCCTGAAAGCCGCTAGCGATCCGCGCGAAGCGCAAACGATCGAAGCGGCGATCTGGCAGGCGTGGCTCGATCCGCAGGATGGCGGCGCCAATTCGCTGATGCGCTTGGGCGTCGATGCGCAGCAACGCGGCGACCTTTACGGCGCCTTCGCGTTGTTCGACGCCATCGTCAACCTCAAGCCCGGCTATGCCGAGGGCTGGAACCGCCGCGCGACCATCCTGTTCCAGCTCGGGCGGCTGGAGGATTCGCGCAAAGACGCGGAGAAGACCCTCGAACTCGAGCCGCGGCATTTCGGCGCGCTGTCGGGCCTGGGGATGATCGCCTTGCGCCTCGATCAGCCGGACAAGGCGCTCGAAGCCTTCGAGAAGGCGCTCGCGGTCCACCCTCACCTGCCGGCCGCCAAAGCCCATGCCGAGGCTTTGCGCAGCCAGCGCCGCCCGCGCGAGCGGGCGATCTAGAAACCTTTTCCGGACGTACAACGAACGGGTTGCAACGCAAGGAGATCGAGCATGTTCGTCCATCGCCGCCGCGGCTGGGAAATCCCCGAGCGCGAAGCGACACCCGAAAGCCAGTGGACCCGCCGGCACGCGCTGGGGGCAGGCCTCGCCGCCGGGGCGAGCGTGCTCGCGCCGTCGCTGGTTTCCGCCCAAGGCGCACCGCCGCCCGACCCGACCGAAGGGCTCTATCCCGTCATGCGCAACATGCGCTATCGCGTCGATCGCGATCTGACGGCCGAGAGCGAGGCGACGACCTACAACAACTTCTACGAATTCGGCACGTCGAAATCGATCTGGCGCGCCGCCCAAGCCCTTCCCTTGCGGCCTTGGGAGGTGCGCATCGACGGGCTTGTCGAGCGGCCCCGCACCGTCGGTTTCGACGACATCCTGAAGGCGATGACGCTGGAGGAGCGGGTCTATCGCTTCCGCTGCGTCGAAGCCTGGGCGATGACCGTGCCGTGGTCGGGCTTCCCGCTGCGGCAGTTCGTCGAGTGGTGCGAACCCAAATCGGACGCGAAGTATCTCGTCATGCAAACGTTCCAGAATCCGCGCGTGGCGCCGGGCCAGCGCGCGACCTGGTATCCGTGGCCTTACACGGAAGGCTTGGCGATGGACGAGGCGATGAACGAACTCTCCTTCATCGCCACCGGGTTGTACGGCAAACCCATCCCGCGCCAGAACGGCGCGCCGCTGCGGCTGGTCGTGCCTTGGAAATACGGCTTCAAGGCGGTCAAATCGATCGTGCGGTTCGCTTTCGTGGCCGAGCGGCCCAAAACGTTCTGGGAAGGGCTGCAGGCCAGCGAGTACGGGTTCTGGGCCAACGTCAATCCGCGCGTGGCGCATCCGCGCTGGAGCCAGGCCAGCGAGGAATTGATCGGCACCGGCGGGCGGCGCGTGCCGACGCAGCTGTTCAACGGCTACGGCGATTTCGTCGCGGACCTGTACACGAACCGGCAGAACGAGCGGCTCTGGGCCTAGAAAAACAGATACGCCGCGACGCCGAACAGCGCGAAGCACGTCGCCGCCCACGGCAGATTCCAGCGCCTGAACGTGGTCGGGCCGGTGCCGACGATGCGTGCGAGCAGCATCGTGCCGCCGGAGTAGGCCGACAGCACTGAGGACAAGGCCCAGCCGATCTGGATGCTGAGCGCGAGGGCCAGCGGGGCGAGCGGGGAATTCGCCATGCCGAGCACGGCGCCGCCCGCGATGCCGGACGTCACGAGCGCCACGACGCCGAGCTGCGAGCCGCCGATCACGAAAGCCGCCACGCCCACCGCCAAAAGCCATGCCGGCGGCGCCAGCGCGTCGAGAAACGCCGAAAAACCCGCGGCGCGCGCGAGCGCACCGAGCGTAACCCCCAGGAACGACGCGGCCGCGAGCACGATCGCCTCGGGCCGCGCTTCGGCCATGCGCGTGGCCGAATGCTTGCGCAACCGGCGCGCGAGGGCAGCGCAAGGATTCGGGCCGCGGCGCCGATACTGGAAGTAGAGCCACGGGACCGCGAAACCGAACGCGACCGCGACGATCGCTTCGAGCATCGGATACCCGAACAGCGATTTGAGCCCGAGCGTGAACGCAACCAGCGCCAGGATAAGCCCGGCCATCGGCAAGGCCTGGCGTGCGGGCGGTGCCGCGCGCGGAATGGCGGGCGACAGGCGTCGGTTGGGCGGCCATTTGATCCGGTCGATCACCCAGGCGAGCAGCAGGAACACGACCGTGAAGGCGAGTGCCGGCGGGGCGATGTCGAACCACGTCAGCCCGGGAATCATCGCCAGCGTGAAGGCGATGGAGATCGCCATCGGCGACCACACCAGCATGACGAAGAAACCCTGGAGCAGTGCCACGTTCATCCGTTCGCGCCGGATTTCGACGACGCGCGGGTCCCCGCCCGCCGCGGCCAACGTATTGGCGCGATTGACGAGCGTGCCGAGCAGCGTGACCGCCCCCATGTTGAGCGCGATGCCGAAGGCGTGCCCGCCGCCGGCGATGGCCGCGAAGCGCCACGCGGGCGGCTGGGCGATCAGCCACGCGCCGCAATCGCGCACGGCCTTGGAACTGCGCGCGGCGTCGCGCAGCAGTCCCAGCGCATGCATCACGGCGACGAATACGATCGCCCGGTCGAGCGCCGCAGCGAGCGTCGCCCGGGGCGCGGGCAAAAACGCCGCGACGGCGGCGGCGCTGACGATGGCGGCGCCCAAAAACGCCCGTTCGGTCGGCCGCGTGGCGGCAAGGACGGCAGACAACCAAACCGCGAGCGCGATCCCCGCGAAGGGCCGGATCGCGTCCGCGCCAAGAACCGGGCTCGCCATCGCAAAGGCGAGCAGGACGGGCGGCAAAAGGCGGCGGGCGGCGTTCATTCGGGCTCGGCGCCAGTGTGGCACGCGGGCGCGGAATCGCGATAGACTTCGTCGCTTGCTTTGCGCTGGCGCGGCGGAACTGAGGGGCGGATCGATGCGTCGTCTCGGTCGGCGAAACGTGGCGGCGGGATTGGCCGCGATGGCGGCGGCGCCCGCATGGTCGCGACGGGCCCGCGCGCAGAACGCAAGCGTCGAAGTGGATTTGGAACTGGTGCTGGCGGTGGACGTGTCGCGCTCGGTCGACGATCAGGAATTCGAGTTGCAGCGCCGCGGCTATGCGCGGGCCTTCACCCATCCGACCGTGATCCGGGCGATCCAGGCCAATCCCTTGCGCAAGATCGCGGTCGCCTTCGTCGAATGGTCGGGCGCCGAATTCCAGAAAACCGTCGTGCCATGGACCGAGATCGCCGACGCCGAATCGGGCGCGCTGTTCGCCGATCGCGTGTTGGAGGCCCCGCGCAGCTTTTGGGGTTGGACATCGATCTCGGGCGCCATCGACCATTCGGTCGGGATGTTCGGCCAGGCCTATCGCGGACGGCGCAAGGTGATCGACGTGTCGGGCGACGGCATCAACAATTCCGGCCGCCCCGCCTACGCCGCGCGCGACGACGCCGTGGCGCGCGGCGTGGCGATCAACGGCCTCGTGATCATGAACGACAATCCGAATCCGGGCCCGCGCGGCTTCGCCCAGCCGCCGCTGGACGAATTCTACCGCGAACAGGTGATCGGCGGACCCGGCGCCTTCGTGATCGCGATCGACGAGTTCGAAAGCTTCGCCTACGCGATCGTCAACAAGCTGATCAAGGAGATCGCGGATTTCGCGGTCGACCCCAGCGTCCGCGTGGCCGAGGCGAAGTGACCACCGGGTATCTGGCGCCGATCGGCTACGAAGCCCCGCTGCGCGAGGAACTCGGCGCGCCGGCGGCGGAATTCGGCCGACTGTTCCTTTACGACGGCGACGCGCGGCCCTCGGCCTGGGCGCAGAACGTCTGGCATGACGTGCGGGAAATGCCGGTTCCCTCGATCGGCCAGGCGGCCAAGGCCCTGCGCGCGATCCAGCGCAATTGGGCGCTGCACGACTACGCGCATCATCGCCGGGCGGCGTTGATCGTCGAGAATTTGCCGAAGGTATCGGCCAAGCCGCTCGCGTTCGGCGCGCCGGCGCCGTCGGCGCCCTTGGGCGCCTTCGCCTTGATCGCACCTGATCGGATGCTGGCCGCCGCCCGCTGTTCCTCGCCTTTTCCCGACGGCGAGTGCCGCTTCGTCGAGGATAAGGAGGGCCCCCCCAACCGCGCCTATCTGAAGCTTTGGGAGGCGCTGACGCTCGACGGCGACCTGCCGCGTGCGGGCCAAGTCTGCGTCGATCTGGGCGCTTCGCCCGGCGGCTGGACCTGGGTTCTGGCGAAGCTGGGCGCGGCCGTGATCGCGGTCGACAAGGCCGATCTGGCGCCCGAGGTCGCGCGCCTGCCCGGGGTCGAATTCCGGCGGGCGAGCGCGTTCGCGTTGACGCCCGAGGCGTTCGGCCCGGTCGATTTTCTGTTCTCCGACGTTATTTGCTATCCCGCGCGGCTGTTCGAGTTGGTCGAGAAATGGCGCGACTCGGGCCTCGCCGCCCGCATCGTCTGTACGCTGAAGTTCCAGGGTCCGACCGATCACGAAACCGCACGGCGCTTCGCGGCCATCCCGAATTCGCATCTGCGCCACTTGTTCCATAACAAGCACGAACTGACCTGGTCTTGGCGCCGCGACCCCGCGTCGACTTGATCCAAATCAATGCGCGGATTGGACAGGCGATGTCTGATCGGCCCCATCGTTATCGCGTCGGCCTCGCGTCGGCGCCGTCGTCCGGCTCTCGGGGGGGAGTCCGGATGGCTCGGGGGAGGGCGCAAGTCCTCCCCCTTTTTTCGTTTCACGCCCCCGCGTGCCACGCGAGCGTGGCGCGCAAGCCCTCGTCCAGACCGGTGCGCGGCGTCCAACCCCGCGCCGCGAGCTTGCGGATGTCGGCGAGCGAATCCCCGATCTCGTCGGCACGCGGCGGCGCGGGCGCGGGATCGGCGGGCGAACCCGACAGACGCTGCAAACGTCGCGCGAGATCGAGGCGTGTGGTCGGCCGGCCGGTGCCGACGTTGAAGATCGGCGCATCGCTTGCGGCGAGTGCGATGCCCAAGCGCAGCGCGGCCACCGCATCGGCGACGTAGACGAGGTCGCGCGCGCGCTTGCCGTCCCCCGGCACGACGCAAGACTCGCCGCGGCGGACGCTCTCGCAAAAGGCAGGGATATCGTCGGCGTAGGGACTTTGCGCATTCTGGCGTGGCCCGAACACGTCGAACAGACGGAACACGGCGCTCGGCAAGCCATGCGCGCGACCGGCCGCACGGATGTGGGACTCCCCGGCAAGCTTGTCCGCACCATAGGCCGAAATCGGTATCGGCCGCGCAGCCTCGGACAACGGCGAGTCCGCGCAGTCGCCATACACCGCGCACGACGAGGCGTAGACGACCGGGACATTCGCCGCCCGCGCGGCATCGACGGCGTGCAGCGTCGCCGTCAAATTCGCGCGATGGGCATCGCGCCAGTCCACCTTGTCCGACGGCCCCGGAACAACGGCCGCAAGGTGGAAAATTCCCGCCACTCCCAAGATGGCTGCTTGCACCGTGCCGGGCACCCCCGCATCGCCCACAACGAGCTCGGCGCGCGAATCGAGATTTTCGCGCACACCGGTCGAAAGATCGTCGAGCACGCGCACGGCGTGGCCGTCGTCGAGCAACGATTCGACCAAATGCGTGCCGATGAAGCCCGCACCGCCGGTGACTAGGTAAATCGCCATCGCTTATTTCACACTTTGTCTTCGCACCGGACGCGGTCCGCGTGGACACCTTGCAGAGTTCGGCGGGGACGATCCAGTGTCCCCCGCCCCCGAGATATACCGCCCAACGGAACGACCGGCTGCCTAACGTTTCATCCACATGCGGCACAAGGACAACAATCGAAGCCTTTACGACCGGGTCGGTCCCGCCTAGATTCGCCCCTAGGTTTACCGAATCGCGGTCAGAGAGAACCCAGTCCCTTGTCCATGTTCCGCAGCAAGTCCGATGCGCCGAAGATCGGCGACCGTTACGTTTCCGTCGGCCGCGAGGCGATCAACTGGGAAGTCGAGTTGGTGTTCCAGGATCCCAACAAGATCCCCCACGCCCGACTGCGCCGGACGGATAACGCGTCGATTCAGCGGACATTTTCGCTCGCTGCGTTGACCGATCCCGTAATGTTCCGGCGCCTGGAAGCGACCAGCGCCTGACCGGCCTTAGCCGTCGGGCCGGACGACCCGGCACCCGGCGTTGAGTTCGCGCAGCTTCGCACAGACGTCGCGTGCGGTCGCCTCGTCGTAAGGCCCGGCCAGTACGCGAGCCACCCCCGTGCCGTCAGGCATGGTGAATGGCGCCGAAAACGCCTGGGAATCGCCCAAAATGTCCGGATACCGCCGCGCAAGGCGCCGATGCTCGGCTTGCGCCAATTCGGGCGAGGCGACGGTACCGAGTTGCACGCGCCAAGCGCCGTCGGCACCGGCCACGGGTGCGGCGGGCGCCGGGGCTGGGGCGGGCGCGGCGGCCGCCTGCGCGGGCGGGCGCAAGCTGCGCAAGAACTCCATCTGCTCGCGCGCGCGCGCGTGGCCTTGCGCCGCCGCCGCCCGGAACAGCCGTTCGGCGCGCGGCACGTCGATCGGCAGGCCGTCGCCGTTGGCGTACATCGTGCCGATCAAATACTGCGCCTCCGGGTTGCCCTGCTGGGCGAGCGGCCCCAACTGACGCACCGCCTCGCCGAACCGGCCTTGACCGAGCGCGCGCACCCCGTCGTCGAGCGACTGCGCGCCGGCCGGGGCCGCGAACAAAACCAAAGCCAGGGCGAACGGAACGGCGGAACGACGCATCACAGCTTTTTGTGCTCCATAACGGGAATGCGGCCGCGCACGGTGCGCAGATAACCGCCATCGATTCGGGCCGAAGCGTGGCCGATCCCCTCGCCCGCGCGCGCGAGCACGAGCCCCCACGGATCGGCGATCAAAGAATGCCCCCAACACGCGCGCGTGCCGTTGGCGTGCGTGCCGGTTTGCGCGGCGGCGGCGACGTAGGTCTCGGTTTCGATCGCGCGGGCGCGCAACAGAACTTCCCAATGATCCTTGCCGGTCTGCAGCGTGAACGCCGCGGGCACCATGATGACGTCGGCCCCCTTCTTGGCGAGGGCTTGGTAAAGCTCGGGAAAGCGCAGGTCGTAGCAAATCGTGCAGCCGATCGTCAGATCGCCGGCTTTGTAGGTCACGACATCCGCGCCAGCCTCGAAGCTTGCGGACTCGCGATAGCTTTGGCCGTCCGGCGTGGTCACGTCGAAAAGATGGATCTTGCGATACTTGGCGATCTGCTTGCCGGCGGGATCGAATGCGTAGGTCGTGTTGTAGAGCTTTTCGCCCGGCGCGCGTTCCAGGATCGAGCCGCCATGGATG
>JADCGK010000106.1 GCA_020249045.1 Azospirillum sp.
CGACCGGGAAAGCGCGCGAGTTGAGACTAGATCCGCATCGATACAGAGGATGACGCGATGATCCTTTCCGAACGCAAGCCCGTCTCGCCCGGCGAAATCCTCGTCGAGGAATTCATGGGACCGCTCGGCCTCACGCAAACCGAGTTGGCGCGAACCATGGGTGTGGAACGGCGCCTGATCAACGAGATTTGCCTCGATAAGCGGGCGATCACCGCTGACACCGCGTTGATGCTCGCGCGGGTATTGCGGACGTCACCTGAGTTTTGGCTCAACGCGCAACGCCGCACGGATCTCTGGCTCGCATTGAACGATTCCAAGCGCCGCGCGCGGATCGAGCGGGCGCGTCCTTTGCGGCGACGCAAAGCGGCCTGAGCGTCACACGCCCGGATCGTATTCGCGACGCAAGCGTTCGGCGGCGAGCCGGGCGAAACGCAACGTCAGCGCCTTGCGCCGCGCGGGCGCCATGGCGGGCGCCATCTGCAGCGGCCGGCGCAGCGCGGCGTCGTAGGCGTCGGCGACGTAGACTCCGGGCTCGGCCGGCAACAGGTCGAAGGGAAAATCCTCCGCCACCGCGAAGGCGAACAGATCGCACCATTCCAGATATTCCGGCCATTTCCGATCGGACCGGAAATCGGCGGCCGAGGATTTGATCTCGACCAGCAGGAACCGCCCGTCGTCGGACAGCGCCAGAAGATCGGCGCGCCGTCCGCTCGCCAGCGGGACCTCCAGCAGGCTCGTCCATCCTTTGCGCGCCAGCGCGCGCGAAAGCCCGCGCGCGATCCGCCGGGCGAGGAGTTCGTCGTCGGCCGTTTCCCGTTCGCTCACATGAACCCGGCTTGGCGCATCAGCATGAAGATGTCGCGCTGGGCCTTTGCCTTTTCGTTCGGGTCGGCGAGATCGGCGACGACTTCGCCTTCGAAATTCGGCCGCTTGAGTTTCTCGACGATGATCGCGCGCGCGAGATCGGACGCCTTGCCCGGGGGCAGCGACGTGGGCAGGCACAGCTTCATCAGCATCATCGTGCGCAGGCGCAAAGGCCGCCCGGGATCGTCGATCTTCTCGAGGATCCGCTCGGCCTTGATGTAGTGCACCAGCAATTCGTCGAGGCGGCCGCACACGCGCTCGACGTAGTCGAGTTGGATCGGGGCGGCGCGGAACTCGTTCCAAACTTGCGTGATCGCGGCCATGCGTTCGTTGGGCGGCACGCGCGCTTTGGCGATATCGGCGATCGACTCGACCCTGACGAAAAGATCGTCGATCAAGCCGTAGGCTTCGTTCGAATACTGTTTTCCCGACGCCGTCTGCGTCAACGCGATGCAAAACCGCGCCTTGCGCGCGGGGTTGAGCATCACCATCGCGATCCAGCCCGCGGCGGCGCGGAAACCGCCGGCCCCGCCTTTGTTGAGGATCCGCGATTTGCGCTGGACCAGCGCTTCGACCATATCGGTACCGCCCAGGATCGGCCCGTTCTCCGGCAGCAGCCGATCCATCAATTGCCGGAACGATGGCACTTCCTGTTCCGGATCCGAACGCACCAGCGGATTGGCGCCTATCAGCTGCTGGCGCACACGCTCCATCAGCACCCGGCCGGTGTTCGGCAATTTGCCGCCGACGATCAAGCGGCCGATCTTGATCGCGCGGTCCTCCTCGGCCTCGACCGCGGCTTGGGCGGCGGCGGCCTTCGGCCCGTCCGCGCTCGCGGGAACGGCACCCGGCGGCGGGGCGTCCCACTTGCCTTCGGCCAGGTCGAGCAGGCGCGAGATCGCGGCGAACAGATTGGGCTGATCGCCGAGCAATTCCTGCACGACTTCCGCCGCCCCCAGCACGTCGCAGACGAAATCGTCGAGCAGCTGCGCGGCACCTTCGTCCTGGCTGTCGTCGGCCCACATCAAGGCGCGGTCGAGCTTGCCGACGAAATTGCGGATGTCGATCAGATCGCGGCTGACGGCGGCGCGGAACAGGAACTCGGCGTTGCCTTTGTCCTCGCCGGCTTTGGGCGCGATCTTGCGCAACGTCTCGTCGGCGCCGAGCAGTTTGATCGAGGGCAGCGGCGTGGATTCGATCTCGCGCACCCGATCCGACATCTCTTTGAGGAACTTGTAGAGCGTATCGCGGCGCTGCGTGGCGTTCATGGCGCCGTCCGCTTGCGCCTGCAGCGTCGCGAGCATCCCGATGGCGCTGGTCATCAGCGAATCGGAATCCTGCAGCCGCTTGAACTCGCGGTAATTGTGCATCACCTCCATCGGGGTGATGTTCTGCTTGTCGAGATACTGGCGGAAAAGGCGGCTGAGGACGAGACGCGAGGCGACGCCGTAGCAATCGGCCGACTCCTCGCACAGGGGCGCCGAATCGACCGGCGTCACCATGACCTTCTCTTCCTTCTTCTCCTTGACCTTGGTGAAGACGACCGATTCGCTGGTGTTGCCCGACGAACCCTTGCGTTCCCGGACCACTTTGACGCCGAGAACGTCCTTCTTCTCCAGCATCTTGCGCGCGAACGCCTCGGCCTCGCTTTGCGAGCCGATACTCGTCTCGATCATCCAGCGCGTATCGCGCAGGCAATGGATTTCGAAGCTCTCGGACTTGAACATAATTGCGGCGTTCCCGGCGTCCTCGTTGCGATCATACTGGGCGATGCTACGACAGTAAAATGAATGCCTCCTTTCCGACGGAATCGGGATAATTTGCGGTCAATGCTCGAGATTTTGCGATTGCCCGTCCTCAAGGACAATTACGTGTGGCTGCTGCGTGCGGGGCCGGATGAGGGTGCGGGCGCGGACGCCGCCGTCGCGGTCGTCGACCCGGCCGTCGAGGGCCCGGTCGACGCGGCGTTGGCCGCGCGCGGCTGGCGGCTCACCCATATCCTCAACACGCATCATCACAACGATCACGTCGGGGCCAATCTGGCGCTCAAGGCGCGGCACGGCTGCACGATCGTCGGTCCTCGCGCCGATCGCGAGCGCATCCCCGGCATCGATGTCGCGGTGGGGGAGGGGGAATTCTACAAGATCGGCGCGGCGATCGCGCGCGTGTTCGACGTGCCCGGCCATACGCGCGGGCATATCGCATTTTGGTTCGCCGAAGATCGCGCGCTGTTCTGCGGGGATACGCTGTTCGCCCTGGGATGCGGGCGCTTGTTCGAGGGCACGCCCGCACAGATGTGGGCTTCGCTGTCGAAGCTGCGCGCGCTGCCCGACGATACGCGCGTCTACTGCGCGCACGAATACACCCAAAGCAACGCGCGCTTCGCGCTGAGCGTGGATCCCGGCAACGCGATTCTGCGCGCGCGCGCAACCGCCGTCGACCGCGCGCGCGCGGCGGACGAAGCCACGGTGCCGTCTTCGCTGGGCGAGGAAAAAGCCACCAACCCGTTCTTGCGCGCCGACGACCCGGCGTTCGCGCGGGCGCTGGGTCTCGCCGACCGGCCGCCGACCGAAATTTTTGCGGCGATACGCGCGGCAAAGGATCGATTCTGACGTTTCCCGATTGCACGGATTCGGGGTTTTCCGTATAGGAAAAACACCGCATTCGGGCATACAAATGTGAGCAGCGAATACCGCATCGTTTTTTTCGACGACCGGGAAATCGTCCTGGCGCTCGTCGAACATGCCCGCACGCAAGGCGTGAAACTGCCTCCGGGCCGCGCGGTCAAGATGACCGTGGATCGCGGAAATTTCGATGTGAAGCTGATCTACGCCAAAAAGGGCACGCCGCCGCAACCGGTCGAATTCCATTCGGCCGCCCTGTCCCAGGCGTTGATCCGGCACTGCAAGCGCAACGGCATTCCGCTGCCGATGCGCGCGCACAAGGAGCTGCGTTTCCTCGACGGGCGGATCGCGTTCGTCGTGCAGCTCGAACGCCCGGCGACCGACGCGTTGATCCCCCTTGAATACGTGGGTACGAACGCCGGGGTCTAAGCCTCAGCCGTCGCCGGCGCCCGCGCGTTCGGCTTGCGCCGGTTCGGCGCCGACGCGGTCGGGCGGCGGATAGCGGCGCAGCAGCCAGATCATGATCGCCATGCCCGGCAACGCCGCCGCGGTGGTCAACAGGAAGAACTCCGTCCAGCCCAGCCATTGGGCGAGCACGCCCGAAAATCCGCCCAACATGCGCAGCGGCACCGCCGCGAGCGAGGACAGCAACGCGTATTGCGTGGCGGTGAAGGCGACGTTGGTCAGCCGCGAGAGGTAGGCGACGAACGCGGCGTCGGCCAATCCGTCGGTGAAGTTCTCGATTCCGACCTGCAGCCACAGCATCGTGATGTCGCCGCCCGCATGCACGAGCGCCACGTACATCAGGTTCGACGCCATCTGCAGCACGCCCGTGCCGATCAAGGCCCGGCCGACGCCCAATTTGGCGACCAGAATGCCGCCCACGCCGACGCCCGCCAACGTCGCGAACAAGCCGAAGCCAGAACCGATCGCGGCGACCTGTTCGCGCGAATAGCCGAGCGATCGGTAAAGCGGCGGCGTCATGATGCCCGCCAACGCCTCGCCGAGTTTGAAGAGCGCCACGAAGGCGAGAATCCAGATCCAGCCGTCGCGCTTGGCGAAATCGGCGAAGGGGCGCAACACGGCCCCTTGGAACCATTCGCCCGGACCGGCGGCCGGCGCGCGGGTGGGGCCCGCCGCGGGCGGCTCGCGGACGATCAAACACGCCCCGATGCCCACCGCCATCAGGGCGCCCATGGCGACATAGACGCCCGCCCAGCCGGTTTCGAACTCGCGCACCAGCAGCAACGCGCCCGACGTCGCCGCGAGAAGGGCCACGCGATAACCCCAGATATAGGCCGCGAGACCCGCCCCTTGCTCCTCGTTCTTGAGCGATTCGATGCGGTAGGCGTCGATGACGATGTCCTGTGTGGCCGACAGGAACGCCACGACGACCGCGATGGCGGCGGCGTGCAAGGGCGCGCTGCGCGGATCGGCAAGCGCCATCGCGGCGATGGCCAGCATCAACCCGATCTGCACGGGCAGCATCCAGCCGCGACGATGGCCCAGCCGCGCGCCGAAGAACGGCATCGTCATCCGGTCGACGACCGGCGACCAGACGAATTTGAACGCGTAGGCGAGGCCGATCCAGGCCGTGAAGCCGATCGCCGACAATTGCAGGTCGGCCTCGCTGAACCATTGGCGCAGCGTGAAACCTGTCAGCGGCAGCGGCAGACCGGCCGAAAAGCCCAAAAACAGCATCGCGAGCACCCGTCCGCGCGTGTAAAGCGCGATGGCCTCGGCCCAGCTCAGGTTCCGCGCGTTCGCTGCATCCATCTGCGATTCGACCCCGATTCGTGGCCGGAATCATAACCGGCCGGACCTCGACCGCGACAGTTCCATGCGTGCGACACGGATTCGTGCCGATTCCGACCAGAAACGTACCGTCGGGTGGTAATTCGGCGGCCATTGGCCCGACGAGCGCAAACCGATTACTTTTGTAGTGAAAAGCTTCTCGTCTGAATAAATAACTAGTGAAACGCGAGTCAAGTCGAACAACACAACTTTTTTCATGTCCGCCTCGAACTTCGACCTCGCCAGTTCCATTCTGCGTCGACTCCTCGACCACTGGCGTGCTTTGCCCGCCGGCGTCGCGGGCTTGCCGGCACCGCGCGCACTCGACCCGGTCGAGAGTCCCTCGGCGCTCGGCGCGGTCACCTTGGTTGACGTGGAAGGCGTACCGCCGGATTGCGAATTCCGCTTCGCGCGCGACGGCTCCTGGCAAGTTAAGCGCTACGGCTTCGACATGACCGGCAAGACGCTTGCCGAATTTCCCGAGCCCGAGACACGCGCTTCGATTCGCCAGTCGTATATGGAGGTCGGCCGTGCACGGCAGCCGATCGCGCGCGTGCGCGATCTGATGCTCGACGGCCGTCCGCGGCGCGACGGGACGTTGCTGCTGCCCTTCGGGGCCGCCGGACGGGTCACCCGCTTGGCCGTCGCGCTCGATTTCGAATCCGGGTCCGCGTAACACTCGTGTGTGGACGCCCCTTGGAAAGCAAGACGATTTTTGAGCTGCTTGAGCATGTGGTCAGGTGCTGCCGTGTGTCCGGCCTCTAAATGCGGCCGATCACTCGCCGCGGGCCTGTATGGAGATACGCGGACCGGGTCCAACTCGCTTACGCGCGCTCGAAGCGCTACGGTGTGAATCTGGTTTTCCCGATTCCGTCTCGTTGACCGTTTGCCCTTACAACCTCATCGCCCTCCCACTTTCCCCGACGTAGCCAGCCGTTCGCTTAAACGGCGGCGGCTGGATGCCGGTAAGTTCCTCCCTTAGCCATCAACGCCCAAGCGATCCGCGCCGTTCGATTGGTCAAAGCCACTGCGACCAGCATGCGCGGCTTCCGGCCGAGCATGTCGGTAAGCCAACTCACTTCAGGCGCGCTACGCCGAGTTGCCCATCGCACCACCGACATGCAGCCGGTGATCAGCAATCGTCGGATATCCCTCTGGCCGGCTTTGGAAACCGAGCCGAGCCTTTCCTTGCCTCCCGACGAAAACTGTCGCGGTACGAGCCCCAGCCAAGCCGAAAAATCGCGGCCGCGACCGAATGTCTGAGCTGGCGGCGCCAGGGCGAGGATTGCCGCGGCGGTGATCGGTCCAACGCCTGGTATGGTCATCAAGCGCTTCGCCACTTCGTCCGCATGCGCGCTTCGGGTGATTTCTTCCATCAGCGTCGCAATTTTTGAATTGAGATCTTCAACTTGTGCGACAAGCAGCACCGCCACATCGATGACTTGTTTTGGCAGGCTGCAGTTTGGATCGCGCACGATACCTATCAACTTCCCGACATGTACAGCGCCAGTTGGAACCGTTACGCCGAACTCCGCCAAGTGCCCACGTAGGGCATTGATTGTCTGCGTTCGTTGGCGAACGAGGAGATCGCGAGCACGAAAAGTCATACCCGCAGCCTGCTGGCTTTCGCTTTTGACCGCGACAAAGCGCATCGTCGGCCGGATGGCCGCCTCGGCGATCGCTTCCGCATCGGCAACATCGCTCTTCTGCCGCTTCACGAAGGGCTTCACGTAAATCGGCGCGATCAGTCGAACCTCATGCCCCAGCTTGGTGATCTCACGGCCCCAATAGTGGCTACTTGCGCACGCTTCCATCGCCACAACGCACCTGCCCAACTCGCCGAAGAATCCGAGAACCCTGTTCCGGCGAAGCTGCTTGCGAAACACTACAGCGCCGCACGCACTCGCGCCGTGCACTTGAAAAACATTCTTTGCCAGATCAAGCCCAACAATGCTTACCTCTCCCATGGACGCCTCCCTTGTTGTGACCTCATACGCCACAACCTTGGCACACCAGATGCCGTCGGGGGGCGTCCACCCCATCGCCTACGGATCGCGCCAGCCGGATTCTGGCGGCCGATCCCGACGGGGAGGGTTTCGGCATGTCGACTTATCGCGCGCTCGGTCGATCCGGGCTCAAAGTTTCGCCGCTGTGCCTTGGCACGATGATGTTCGGCGATCGAACCGACGCGGCCGAATCGGCGCGCATTCTGGATACGGCGCGCGAGGCGGGTATCAATTTCCTCGACACCGCCGATGCCTATGCCGGCGGAGAATCAGAACGCATCGTCGGCCGTCTCATCGCCAGGGATCGCGCGCGCTGGGTGCTTGCGACCAGAATCGCCAATCCCGCCCCCGGCGACGATCCCAATACGCGTGGCACGTCGCGCCGCTGGTTGATCGCGGGCTGCGAGGCCAGCCTCCAGCGCCTCGGTACCGATCACATCGATCATCTCTTCGGCGCCACGGACTACGACCAGAGTATCCTGAGACTTGGTCGGTAGGGCCGCCAGGCTGGCGCCGCTTTTCACTTTGGCGTTTCCTGATCTTGAATGTAGCGCTTGATCGTTTCCAGCGACGCACCGCCGCAGCTCGCAATGAAGTAACTGGCGCTCCAAAGAACCGGTTTTCGGTAGATTTTCCCCAGCTCCGCCGCGAAGTCCCGTCGCAGAAGACGGCTTGTCGTCGTTTTCAGATTGTTGACGAACCTCGCCGGCTCCGCCGTTGGCGGAAGACTTATCAGCAAATGGACATGATCGGCTTCGCCATCCATCTCGAGAAGCGCGCCGCGCCAAGCTTCGCAGCGCTCACGCGCGAGGTCTCGAAACCTCTCGATCATCGCACCGCTCAATGCTTTGCGACGATACTTGGTGACTAAAACCAAATGATAGTCGAGGCGATAAACGCAATGTGCGTAGTGATTTAACTGTTGACTCATTGCCAAAACCAATATAATGTTTCGGTATGCTGGTCAAGCGCCGCCTCACGTACAAGCTCTACCCGTCGCGCAGCCAGGCTCTCGCCCTGAGCGAAGCGCTGCGCTTGCATCAACTGCTCTATAACGCAGCCCTCGAAGAGCGGATCGACGCGTGGCGCAAAGCCCGTAAATCCGTCTCCTACGTCGACCAAGCGGCGAGCCTGACACAGATCCGCAAGGACGATCCCGCCTTTC
>JADCGK010000107.1 GCA_020249045.1 Azospirillum sp.
CTTCGGCGACACGATTTAGTTCCGTAGCCGGCGGTGTCAGCAAACGGCGGTTGTAAAGCGGATCGGGAAAGTCGAGACCGCGGAACGAGGCTGCGACTTCATCGGGCGGCATCGTGGTCATTGCCGAAAGCCTCGAGTGGAGATCGACCGGATTGGTGCGCAGAGCCTCCAACATCTGGAAGTGCGTCTCGATGATCCACATCATTGCTTCGCCGCGCGCGGCAGCCGCATCGGGGCGAACAGCGAGAAGATCGACGATTAGCTTGGGAAGCTGCCGGGAATCGAAAACCGGCTTGAGGCCGACGCGCCGCAACCTGCCCAAACTCGGCTCGTACGTGATGATGAAATCAAGATCGTTCCGCTCCCACGCGATGTCGTGGTTCTCATCCATCGGCACGACCGCAACGTCCGCTCTCGCAAGACTGGCGGCATCGAGCAGTTTGCTCAGCATGATGGCGCCCAAGGAACTGCTCTCGACGCCCACTTTCGCCCCCCTCAGATCCCCCAAGCCGCGAAGGTCCGGACGCGCGAGGACCGTATCGGCCCCCGCGGAAACGTCGAAGATCAAATAGGCGCGCAGCGGAATTCCCTGCGATCGGGCGACCAACATCTGATCCAACGTCAGACAGGCGCCGTCCGCCTCGCCCGAGGAGAGGCGCTCGAAGGACTGCTGCACAGTGTCAACCGCCGTCCATCGGACATCGTGCCTTTTGGCGCGGGCGTCCGCGATCCCCAACTTGGTGAGGTCATAGCCGGGCCACGGGTGAGCCGTAATCCGCAACGGCTCTTTTGGTAGGCAACCGGGCGTCAGAAGAGCGCCGAAAACACCGGCGCCGAAGGCGCGCCTAGATACGGCGATTCCGCCGTGTCCCGTCAACTTGACGCATCCCTCAATTCGAGCGCGATCTGCCCGAAACGCTCCGCGCGCGCTTGAAACGCCGAGACCACGGCAGGATCGAAATGCCGGCCGCTCTCGCGGACGATCAGATCTCGCGCCTCGTCCAGCGCCATGCGATCCTTGTAGACACGACGGCTGGTGAGCGCGTCGTAAACGTCGGCGAGCGCCATGAGCCGCGCCGCTATGGGGATCTGGTCGCCGCGAAGACCGTCGGGATAGCCGCTGCCGTCCCACTTTTCATGGTGATGATGTGCGATCTCGATGGCAAAGCGCAGATAGTCGCTGGCCTCGGGATCCGACATTTGGGAAGTCGCCTTGCGCAAAGCGTCAGCTCCGAGCTTGGCATGTGTGCGCATCACAGCCCACTCGGCCGCGTCGAGTTTCCCCGGCTTGCGGAGAATTGAATCCGGAACACCGACTTTTCCTAGATCGTGCAAGGGAGCCGACTTTACGATCAGATCGATGGTCTCGGCCGTCAGGAGCGAGGCGAATCCCGGGTCGGACGACAATTGCTCCGCCAGTTCGGCCACATAGCGTTGCGTTCGCAGGATGTGCGCACCGGTCTCCATATCCCGCGTCTCGGCGAGATAGCCGAGCGCGCGGATCGACAAATCCTGAAGATGGGTCGCACGCTCTGACCGAACTTTGACCTCCGATTCAAGCCATCTATTTTGCTCCCGCAGGACGTCGCGCGAACGTTTGAGCTCGAGATGCGTGGCGACACGCGCCAGAAGAATCGGTGGCCGGACGGGCTTGGTGAGGTAATCCACCGCACCCAGCGCGAGACCTTTGGCTTCATCGACGTCGTCGTCGAGCGCAGTGACGAAAATGACCGGTATGTCGCGCGTGACAGGATTCTCGCGCAGCTTCGTCAGCACCTCGTAGCCGTCGAGTTCGGGCATCATTATGTCGAGTAGAACCAGATCGACGTCGGGTTCCCCCTCGATGGCGGCAAGCGCATTTCGCCCGTTGATCGCCACGCGTACGCGATACCGACCGCGCAACGCGTCGCCAATCATCTCCAAGTTCACCGGCGTGTCATCGACCACCAGGATCGTTGCAAGCGGGCCGTCGTCGGTAGGCTCCATCAGGGGCTCCTGGAACTTGGGTGTCCAGCGCTCGGCACTTCAGCATCAGATCATGTGATGTAAAAAAGATGACTGAAGTTTTAGTTTAGTCCAGTTTTTAGTCGGAAATCTGGTTCAAAATGACGAAATCATGGCTTTGATTTATCCAAACTACACCGGGCGGCAGACCTAAACGGCCGTATTTAAAAACAACTTCCGAACCGCAGCAATGATGCTGCATTTCGTCGCAGCCACAATCACCGGAGACATGTGCCAAAACTCGGCTCGAATTGAACCGAATAACAATCATTATGAACGTTATTCCGTGGATTGCACGCAGTCAGATCCCAGACCGTAACCGCCTTTGATGCGCCTTGCCGGCCAGAGGCCGCAGGCGGCACAAGGCCCAAGCGACGAAGAACATCACGGCTGTTTTGCAGGCCGCCGACAACGTGCGGGAGGCGGCAAAGACCGTTCTCAGCGCGGCGTCTGGCCTTGACAAGAAATCCGAGCAGATGTTCGGGGTTGTGTGTGCTTTGCTGTCGTTATCCGATGGACGAACCCACGACGACCGTTGATGCGCCTCCGATGGGAAACGTTACCCCCGGCCCCCCCCCAAACACGCCGGGGCGCGCCGCCGGCTTCCCGGGGCGGGCTTCTTCGTCTCTCGGTAGTGGCCGCAGCGGCGGGATTCAAATCCCGGGAGGTAAACCTCGCACTCCAATCATCCGGACTTCCTCCGGTTCGAGTGACCGCAGGCCAACTGTCCAACCAACTGTCTCCGGAACCTGGGGGGCGCCCGGTTGATCACACCTTGGAGTACTTCCAAACCGTCGTACGCGACACACCGAGCAATTTCGCCGCCTCGGTCCGGTTGCCGCCCGTCTTCGCAAGCGCTGCGCGCACGCGCTCTCGGATCGCCGCCTGGGCCGCCGCATCGAGGGTGTCGGGCCCGCCGATCAGCTCCGTTTCCCCGCGACGCGCGGCGAAATCCAACCGCATCTCGGGAAACAAATCGTCGACGCCGATCGCCGGTCCATCGGCCATCGCGATCGCGCGTTCCACACGATTGCGAAGCTCGCGCACGTTTCCAGGCCAGTCATGCGCGCGCAACGCCTCGAGCGCCTCTGGCGCGAAAGAAGGCGGTGCGGACGCGCGCGCCGTCGTGGCGAAGCCGAGCGCGAGGTCGACAATATCGTCGGCCCGCTCCCGCAACGGCGGGATGGAAATCGCGATTACGTCGAGCCTGTATAACAGATCCGCACGGAAAGCCCCCGTCTCCGCCCGCGCCCGCAAATCCGCATGGGTCGCGCAAACGATCCGCGCCCGGAAGGTGTGATCGCCCGAGGCGCCGACGGGCCGGTAGGTTCGCGCTTCGACCAACCGCAGCAGCTTGGCCTGTAAAGGCGGTGCGAGTTCCGCAACTTCGTCGAGAAACAACGTCCCGTCTTGTGCTTCCTCGACGACGCCGCGCCGTCGCGTCAGCGCGCCGGTAAACGCCCCTTTCTCGTGGCCGAACAGCACGCTCTCGGCCAGTTCGGCGGGGATTGCCGCACAATTCAACGCGACGAACGGCCGCTTGGCGCGCGGCGATGCATCGTGGATTGCGCGCGCAGCGACCTCTTTGCCCGAGCCCGTCTCGCCAGTCAGAAGGACCGGCAGATCCGCCCGCGCCGCCTTCTCGACGAGCTTGGCGAGCGTCTGGGCGGCGGGTGAAATTCCCAACCGGCCAAGCACCCGCGGCTCGAGCGGCCGCAGCGACGCGAGCGCGCGCATCAGCGCGTCGATATCGACGGGCTTGGTCAGATAGTCACGCGCGCCCGACTTCACGAGACGGACCGCTTGAGCGATATCGCCATGCGCCGTCATGAACCAGGTCGGCACGGGTCCGATGGCTTCCACGATTCGCCGCCAAAGCGCTTCGCCGTCCATGTCGGGGAGCCGGATATCGCTCAGCACCGCGTAAGGCGGTTCGTTGTCGACGACGGCAAGGGCCGCAGCCCCCGAAGCCACCAGCCTTGCTTCGAACCCTTCCAAGCGCAGACGCTGCATCAGCGCGGGACCGAGCGTGGGATCGTCTTCGACAAGAAGTATCCGCGAAGCCCCGGCCATCGTCAGACCTTCTCGAGCGGAATGCGCAAGCGGATCGTCGTGCCGCCGCCCGTGCCGCGCGCCACCTCGGCTGCCCCTTCGAGGTCGCCGAGCAGAGCGACAACAGCATCGAGGCCGAGACGTTCGCCTGCGTTCGGCGCCGCGTCCATACCTGCAAGCTGGCGGATTCGCGCGTCCTCCATTCCCGGGCCTTCGTCGGCGATGTCGCAAACCAAATCGCAATCCTCGATACGGGCGGTGAAGGCGACGGTGCCCCGCGGCGGGCTCGCCGCGCAAGCGTTCAAAAGCAAATTCAGCAGTA
>JADCGK010000108.1 GCA_020249045.1 Azospirillum sp.
CTATCCGGGCGTGACCGAAGACGTCGCGGGGCCGGCGCTCGAAAAGGAATCGGGTCTCAAATCGGGCGTGGATTTCTTCCTCGGCTACAGCCCCGAGCGGATCAATCCCGGCGATCGGGAGCATACGGTCGAACGCATCACGAAAGTCGTCGCCGGCCAAACGCCGGAAGTGACCGAATTGCTCGCCGCCCTTTACGGCAAGGTCACGAGCGGCGGCACCTTCCGCGCGCGAAACATCAAGACGGCCGAAGCCGCCAAGGTGATCGAAAACGCGCAGCGCGACATCAACATCGCCTTCATGAACGAGATCGCGATGATCTTCGGGCGCATCGGCGTGTCGGTGCACGACGTGCTCGCCGCCGCCGCGACCAAGTGGAATTTCCTGCGGTTCACGCCGGGTTTGGTCGGCGGGCATTGCATCGGCGTCGACCCCTATTATCTCGCCGATCTTTCGCAGCGTCTGGGCCATCATCCCGAAGTGATTCTCGCGGGTCGCCGGATCAACGACTCGATGGCCGGATACGTCGCGACCCGCGTGGCGCGCGAACTCGTGCGATTGAGCGGTGCGGGCGCCAAGCGCGTGCTCGTGCTGGGGCTCACGTTCAAGGAAAACGTGCCCGATCTGCGCAACTCGAAGGTCGCCGATCTGGTCGGTGCCTTGCGCGAATGGGGCCATGCGGTCGACGTGCTCGATCCGATCTGCGATTCGGACGAGGCCAAGCACGAATACGGATTTGCGCCGTTGCGCGCGGTCGCGGCCGATGCGGCGTACGATGCGATCGTGGGCGCGGTATCGCACGCGGAATTCGCAGCTTGGACGGCGGCGGATGTCGGTCGCGTCGCCAAGCCCGGTGCCCTCGTTGCCGACATCAAAGGCATGTGGCGCGGACGCGACTTCCCCGGCTTCGCGCGCTGGGAGCTTTGATTCAAGTTCCCGCCTCAACGAAGTTGGGCGATGACGCGATCAAAGAGCGGGCGCAGTACAGCTGCGCCGGTCAAGGTCAGATGTGCGTCGTCGAAGTAGAACGGCCGGAATTCAGAGTCCGCGTAGCGGCAGGCGCCGCCATCCGGACAGAGTTCGGGCGCCGGATCGAACGTTGCAATACCCGCGGCCTCGACCGCTCGCGCGAATTCGAGGTAGGCCGCCGTCCGGACGCGATGCGCGGTGAGCGTCGTTGCCAGGGGGAAAGCGGGCGCGCGGAGGTTCTCGAACATCGCTTTGGGTACTTGCGCGCCGTAGGTGGGAACAGGCCCGATCAGAATTGCTTGCACGCCGGAATCGATCATCGCCAGCGCAAAACCCAAGATTTCACGCGCGATCCGCGTATCCGCGTAGACGTCCGAATAATGCAGCACGACCGCCTCGAAACGATGGTCGGCCGCCAGCGCAGCCGTTCTCTCGGCGGTCCATCCACCAGGCATCAGCGGATCGTTCGGCACGGCGAAATAGACCGCATAGCCGGCCGCCCGGGCTGCTTCGGCAAAGACGCGCTTGATCGAATCGGCATGGCTGTTGCCGAGCAATAGGATGCGTCGTTCGTCCGGTCCGCTGTCGAGTGGGCATAGCCGCCCCGTCGGATTAAGAATTCTGAAGACCTTGCCGCAGCGATAGGCGTCGCGGTCCGTCCATGCCGACAGAACATTGCGCATTTCGGGCGGATACGCCGCCCAACTCTGCGCGTGCAACACGACGGCGACGGTCAAACAGGCCGCCAGGAGGCCCATCTTGACGGTCGTGCGCCGGAACGCGGGCCGCCAAGCGCCGTCGGCGAGATGGTGCGTCAACAGCGCCAGCGCCGTCATCACCGCAAGTCCGAGAGCGAGCGTCAAGGGACCGTCGAAATGGAAACGCGTCCCACCGAACGGCACGTAGTTGATCAACACGATAACCGGGAAATGCGCGAGGTAGATCGCGTAAGACCGATCGCCGAGCCAGCGCAAGCCGATCGCCGCCCATCCCTCGCTCAGAATGCGCGGAAAGCCGAAAGCGAGGATCGCGCCCGTCAACGCGGTCATGGCGAGCGCAAAGATCGAAGGATGGCCGTGGAGAATGGAGCCGGCCGCCTCCGGGCGCAACGTGACGGCCAGCGGCAGAAGCAGGAGCGCGACAGCCAGTCCGAGCTTAAGCGACTCGCCGCGAAGCGCGCGCACGTCCGGTACGCGCACGTACCAGGCGATCCCGGCGCCGATCAAAAACTCCCAGATCCGGAATGGCAGCAGGAAGAAAGCGGTCTTGGGCGACACATACTGCACCACGATGCACGCGGCCAGCGATAGTGCGAACGCCGCTGCGAACAAGATTGGCCGCCGCCTCAGCAACGGATACAGAAACGGCACCAGAAAATAAAACTGGATCTCCAATCCAAGCGACCAAAGATGAAGCAACGGGTTGAATGCCGTCTTGTCGAAATACGAGTTCTGACCCCAATACTGAACGTTCGACAGTGCGAAGACGGCGGCGACGACCTGTTCGAACAGCTGCGCGAAATCGACGGGTACGGCGATCAGAAAGCCGACGGCCAGCGTCGTGGCGACCGTCAGGATGTAGCCGCCGAATAGCCGGTCGGCGCGTCTGCGGTAGAACTCTAAGGGGGTGCGGCCCTCGTAGAGCTTTGCCATCAAATAGCCGCTGATGACGAAGAAGACGTCGACGCCGATGAAGCCGTTGCCGAAAAACGGGACTTGAAAGTGGAACAGAACGACAAGCAGAACCGCGATGCCGCGCAAAACCTGGATATCGTCGCGCGTATCTTCGACGACGGTCATTTCCGTGTTGCCTGCCGTCATGCCGAAAAGGCGGCGATATCCGCGCGCACAAGCGCCAGCGCATCGGCGCCCGCGCGTCGGCGCTTGTACCATTGAGCCGTCGTATCGACGGCGCGGTCGAAATCGAGTTTCGGCCGCCAGTCGAGGTCGCGCGCGGCTTTTTCCGACGACAGCACCAGATAGGGTGCTTCCTGGGCTTGCGGCGCATTCTCCAAAACCGTCGCCGGAACGCCCTCGTTGGCTGCGGCGAAGTGCGCAATCAGATCGCCCACATTGCGCCGGTTGGCGGGGTCGGGTCCAAAATTGTAGGCCCCCGACTTCCCCGACGCGACCAAGGTCAGATAGCCCGCCAGTGGATCGAGCACGTGCTGCCACGGCCGAATCGCTCCCGGCCGCCGCAGGACCAAAGGTTTGCCGGCGATGATCGCGCGTTCCGCATCGGGCACGATCCGGTAGGGCGCCCAATCGCCGCCCCCGATCACATTGCCCGCCCGGCCGACCGAAAGTGCCACCTTGCCGTCGACGAAGTAAGAGGCACGGAAGGATTCGACCGCCATTTCGCACGCCGCTTTGCTCGCCGAATAGGGATCGTGCCCGCCCAAGCGATCCGTTTCGGCGAAGGCACGGCCCGAGCCGTCATTGGCGTAGACCTTGTCAGATGTGACGATCAATGCGCGCGTCAGCCGGGAAGCCTCGCGCAACACCGCCAACAAATTGACGGTCCCCTGCACGTTCGTCGCGAAGGTGCCGATGGGATCCTCGTAAGACGGCAGCACCAAGGCTTGTGCGGCCATATGGATCGCGATCTCGGGGTCGAACTCGACGACCGTCCGGCGCACCAAATCGGCGTCGCGGATGTCGCCCACGACATGGCGCGCGCAGAGCTTCGGCCCCTCGACCAAATCGAACAATGCCGGCGATGTCGCCGGTGCGAGGGATAGGCCGCAAACCTCGGCTCCCAATTCGCGCAGCCAGATCAGCAGCCAGCTCCCCTTGAAGCCGGTATGGCCCGTCAGCAGTACGCGCTTGCCAGCGAAAAAACTCCCGAACATAGCGCCAGCTTGCGTCAGCCGGACGCACGCCGCAAGCGCGCAGCGTAAAACCCGTCCATGCCATGCGCCGGCGTCGTGCGCAAATCGCCCGAATCGTCGATCAATTCGGCCCGGCCACCGAGTTCCTCGGCGCGCACGGCTTCGCGCGCGAAATCTCGATGGCGCGCAAGGAACGCGGTCATGCGCGCGGGACCTTCGCGCGGATCGAGGGAGCAGACGGCATAGACCAGAATTCCGCCATGCGCCGTCGCCGCCGCCGCAGCGTCGAGCAGTTTATCCTGTGCTGCCGTCAGTTTGGTCGCATCGGCGCCGGATTTCAGGTGTGCGATCTCCGGATGCCGGCGCAACGTGCCGGTGGCCGTGCAGGGGGCGTCGAGCAGCACGCGCGCGAAGGGGGCGGGGGCCCGCCATTTGGCCGCGTCGGCGATTACGATCTCGGCTTCGAGGCCGGTGCGCGCCAGATTCTCGACCAAGCGATCGAGCCGTTTGGCATTTTGATCGACCGCCACGACCTTGGCACCGGCGGCGGCCAGTTGCAGCGTTTTGCCGCCGGGGGCGGCGCACATGTCGAGAACGCGTTGGCCCGTCACGTCGCCGAGCAATTTGACGGGGAGTGCGGCGGCTTCGTCCTGTACCCACCACGCCCCTTCCTCGAAGCCGGGCAAATCCGGCACCGCGTTGGCTTCGCGCATGCGCAGCGTGCCCGTCGGGCGCAGTTCCGCGCCGAGTTTCTCGGCCCAGCCGACGGGATCGGTTTTGACGCTCAAATCCAGCGGCGCCTCATCGCGCATCGCCGCGACGATCATGCGCGTCTGGGCTTCGCCATGCCCCGCCACCAACGCATCCCAAAGCCAGTCGGGCGTATCGGCGCGGGCTTGGTCGATATCGTCGAGTAAGGTGGCGCCTTCGCGGGCGATTCGACGCAACACCGCATTGACGAGCCCGCGTAGCTTCGGTGGGCCCAAATCGACCGTCTCGCCGACGGCGGCATGCGCGGGCGTGCCCAAGAACAAAAGCTGTGCGGCGCCCAAGCGCAAGACATGCGCGACCGGTTGCGGCGGGGCGCCCTTGTCGAGGCATTTGGCGATGACCGCGTCGAGCGTGCCGAGGCGGCGTAGAACCGTCGCTGCCAACAGCCGCGCGAAGCCGCGATCGCGCGGTTCGAGATGGTTGAGCGCCAAAACGACGCCCATCGCTTCGTCGAGCGTGCGTTTGCCGCGCAAAACGGCGTCGAGCAGATGTTGGGCGGCGGAGCGCGCGGACATGGGCGGGGTCAGTAACCGGTGGGGGATGCAAACACAAGCGCGGCTTGACCGGCCTCGGTCCGAAACCCGATAACGGCATGACCATGGATCTGCGCGCGCATATCGCCGAATTCGACCGAGGTCGCGTGCGGACCCGCGATGGACGTTATGTCGAGTCTGAGGTCGTCGCCCTGGATGCGATCGCCCCGGGCACGCGCGGCGTGGTGACGATGCGCAATCTCGGCCAGAACGGCCGGATGGCCAATCAGCTTCTCCAATGGACGTTCTTGAATTTCTACGCTTGGCGCCACGGCCTGCGGCTTGAAGCGCCGGATTTTCCGGCCGCCGTCCTTATCGGCGCCGAGCCCGATCCCGTCGCCACCTATTTGCACACGCTACGCTATGCGCCTTTCGAAGACGAAGCAGCCCTTGCATTATGGGACTTGCCCGAGCCCTTGGCCGATATCGATTTCGACGGCTATTTCCAGGAGGTGCCGGCGTGCTGGATGCGCCATCGCGCGCTGTTCCGGCGGTTGCTGCGCTTCCGGGACGAGGCGGCGGCCGACCGATGGCGGACGTCGATCGCGGGGCCAGTGATCGCGATCCATGTCCGGCGCGGGGATCTCGCCGATCCGGTGCATGCCGGAACCCCGCAGTTCGCGATGGTGCCGCTCGACTGGTACGTCGCCTGGGTTGAGGCGGCGTTGACCGGTACGCCCGGTGCGCGGCTTTACATCGCGACCGACAGCCCCGAGGCCGTACGCCCAGCCTTCGCCCGGTTCGATCCGTTGCCCCCGGCCGATTTTGCGGCGGATGCGCGGATCGGTGACCTCCTTGCCCTGGCGCGGGCCGATGCGTTGGCTTTCGGTAATTCGTCGTTCGGGCGGATCGCGGGCATGCTGGCGGACGAGGCCCAACATCAAGCCGCGGCCGATTTCAGGGTGGGTGCACTCACCCCGTGCGCGGCCTGGACCGAGCAAGGGTTCTGGCGGCGCTTCGGCCCCGCCCCGGCACCGGTCGATCCGGTGGCCCGGCTTGCGGCAGCACCTGCCCCCAAAGCGCCGAATTGGCGCAAGCGGCTCAAGATCGCGTTGCGCCGAGCCCTTTCAGGAAACGCTTGAGCCGATGCAAGGGGTTCGGTTCGAAACCGTGCCGCCCCAATGGGCATCGAGGCCAAAAGCGCCGTCAGGCGAAAGAAAATCCGCCGGAATAGGCGGCATGGCTCTTGCGTTCTTTTGTGGGACGGGGAATCCATAGCGCTCCGTCCGCGAAAGGATCGGCCATGGCCGACATGATCGCCCGAACCACCGCCAAGCGCCCCCGTACGATGGGGCGGTTGCAGGCGTTGGCGATCGCATTGGCGTTGATCTTCGCAGGTGTGGCGATCGCGCGTGCGGATTAC
>JADCGK010000109.1 GCA_020249045.1 Azospirillum sp.
GAGATGGTGATGCCGGGCGACAACGTCGCCATGGAAGTCCACCTGATCGCGCCGATCGCGATGGACGAGGGCCTGCGCTTCGCCATCCGCGAGGGCGGCCGCACCGTCGGCGCCGGCGTCGTCGCGAAGATCATCGAGTAGAGAGCAAGGAATCTTCCGGCCCGAAAGGCGGCGGCTTCGGCCGCCGACCTCGGCGCCAGAACGGGAAAACGAAATGGTCAATCAGAGCATCCGCATCCGGCTGAAGGCGTTCGACCATCGCGTCCTCGATCAATCGACGGGCGAGATCGTCAACACCGCCAAGCGCACGGGCGCGCAGGTCCGCGGGCCGATCCCGCTGCCGACGCGCATCGAGCGCTTCACGGTCAACCGGAGCCCGCACATCGACAAGGAAAGCCGCGAGCAGTTCGAGATTCGGACGCACCGGCGCCTGCTCGATATCGTGGACCCCACCCCGCAGACGGTCGACGCGCTGATGAAGCTCGACCTCGCCGCGGGCGTGGACGTCGAGATCAAGCTCTGAGCCGGACGCGAGGGAGAACAGAACCATGCGTACGGGTGTGATCGCAAAGAAGGTGGGCATGACCCGCCTGTTCGCCGAGGACGGCAGCCATGTCCCGGTGACCGTGCTGCAGCTCGACGCCGTTCAGGTCGTCGCGGTGCGCACGAAGGAGAAGGACGGCTACACCGCCATCCAGCTCGGCGCCGGCAAGGCGAAGGTCAAGAACGTCGGCAAGCCGCTGCGCGGCCACTTCGCCAAGGCGAAGGTCGAGCCGAAGCGCAAGCTGGTCGAATTCCGCGTCGCGGCCGACAAGCTGCTGGACGTGGGCGCCGAACTCGCCGCCGACCACTTCGTCGTCGGCCAATTCGTGGACGTGGCGGGCTACGCGACCGGCAAGGGCTTCCAGGGCGTCATGAAGCGCTGGAACTTCGGCGGTCTCGAAGCCTCGCACGGCGTCTCGATCAGCCACCGTTCGCACGGTTCGACGGGTCATCGCCAGGATCCCGGCCGCACGTTCAAGGGCAAGAAGATGGCCGGCCATATGGGCACCGATCGCGCCACCGTGCAGAGCCTGAAGGTCGTCGCCACCGACACCGACAAGGGTCTGCTGATGGTCAAGGGCGCGGTGCCGGGCCAAGCCGGGCACTGGGTCCTCGTGACCGACGCCGTCAAGCGCAAGCTGCCCAAGGAAGCGCCGACGCCCGCCGGTCTGCGCAAGTCCGCGGCCTGAGGGTAGGGAATTCGAACCATGAAGATCGCGGTCAAAAATCTCGACAACGGCGCGGCGGGCGAAATCGATCTCGCCGACGACGTTTTCGGTCTGGAGCCCCGCCAGGACATCCTGGCGCGCATGGTGCGCTATCAGCTCGCCAAGCGCCGCGCGGGTACCCACGACACGAAGGAAATCGGCGAAGTCTCCGGCGGCGGCAAGAAGCCGTGGTCGCAGAAGGGCTCGGGGCGCGCGCGCCAGGGCTCGACGCGTTCGCCCCAGTGGCGCCACGGCGCGGTCATCTTCGGGCCGACCCCGCGCAGCCACGCGCACGAATTGCCGAAGAAGGTGCGCAAGCTCGCCCTCAAGACGGCGCTTTCGACCAAGGCCAAGGAAGGCAAGCTGATCGTGCTCGACAGCGCGAAGCTGCCGGCGGCGAAGACCAAGGACCTGTCGGCGAAGTTCGCCAAGATGGGGATCTCGGCGGCGCTGTTCGTGGACGGCGCCACGCTCGACGACAATTTCGCCAAGGCCGCGCGCAACATCCCGCATATCGACGTGCTGCCCGTGCACGGCGCCAACGTCTACGACATCCTCCGCCGCGACACGCTCGTGCTGACGCGCGACGCCGTCGCCGCCCTGCAGGAGCGCCTGAAGTGAACAAGCACGCCAAGCCCGGCAAGTATCCCAAGGAAGCGCTTTACGGCGTGATCCTGGCGCCCGTGATCACCGAAAAGGCGACGCGCGGGTCGGAATTCAATCAGGTCACCTTCAAGGTGCGCCTGGACGCGCCCAAGCCGCTGATCAAGGCGGCCGTCGAGGGGCTGTTCTCGGTCAAGGTCAAGGCCGTGAACACCGCCGTGATGAAGGGCAAGACGAAACTGTTCCGCGGCCGCGCGGGTCTGCGTTCGGACTGGAAGAAGGCGATCGTCACGCTCGCCGAAGGCCAGTCGATCGACGTCACGCAGGCGATCTGACGGGGAAGGCAGCAAAATGGCCCTCAAATCCTTCAAGCCGATCACGCCGGGTCTGCGCCAGGTCGTCCTGGTCGACAAGTCCGACCTGTGGAAGGGCGGTCCGCACAAGGGCTTGGTCGCGGGCAGCGCCAAGACCGGCGGCCGCAACAACCTCGGCCGCATCACGACGCGCCATCACGGCGGCGGCGCGCGCAAGCAGTACCGCATCGTCGACTTCAAGCGCACGAAGCGCGACGTCGAAGCGAAGGTGGAGCGGATCGAGTACGATCCGAACCGGACCGCGTACATCGCGCTGGTGAAGTACAAGGACGGCGAGTTCGCGTACATCCTGGCGCCGCAGCGTCTGGCGCCGGGCGACGTCGTCATCGCGGGCGAAAAGGCCGACATCAAGCCGGGCAACGCGCTCCCCTTGCGCAACATCCCCGTGGGCACGGTCGTGCACAACGTCGAGCTGAAGCTCGGCCGCGGCGGCCAGCTTGCGCGCTCGGCCGGCACGTACGTGCAACTCGTCGGCAAGGATCAGGGCTACGCGATCCTTCGCTTGTCCTCGGGCGAACTGCGCAAGGTCTCGGCGGAATGCTGGGCCTCGATCGGCGCGGTTTCGAACCCCGATCAGCAGAACGTCAAGATCGGCAAGGCCGGCCGCACGCGCTGGATGGGCATCCGCCCGACCGTCCGCGGCACCGCCATGAACCCGATCGACCACCCGCACGGCGGCGGCGAAGGCCGCACGAAGGGCGGACGCCATCCGGTGACCCCGTGGGGCCAGCCGACCAAGGGTTACAAGACCCGCCACAACAAGGCGACGGACCGCTTGATCGTCCGCCGCCGCAACGCGAAATAAGGAGAGAGCCCCTTGTCGCGCTCCGTTTGGAAGGGTCCGTTCGTCGACGGATACCTGTTGAAGAAGGCGGAAAAGGCCCGCGCCTCGGGCCGCAACGAGATCATCAAGATCTGGTCGCGCCGCTCGACGATTCTGCCCCAGTTCGTGGGCCTGACCTTCGGCGTCTACAACGGGCACAAGTTCCTGCCCGTGATGGTCACCGAGAACATGGTCGGCCACAAGTTCGGCGAGTTCTCGCCGACCCGCACGTTCCACGGCCACACGGCCGCGGGCGGCGACAAGGCGGCCGAGAGGAAGTAACCATGTCCAAACCCGCCCGCCCCCGCTCGCTGAAGGAGACCGAGGCCCGCGCGATCCTGCGCACGGTCCGCATCTCCCCGCGCAAGCTGAACGTCGTCGCCGAGCTGATCCGCGGCAAGCCCGCGCAAGCCGCGTTGGCCGAACTCACCTTCTCCAAGCGTCGGATCGCCGGCACGGTGAAGAAGGTGCTGCAGGCCGCGATCGCGAACGCCGAGAACAACCACCAGCTCGACGTCGACCGGCTGGTCGTCGCCGAAGCGCATGTCGGCAAGTCGATCCAGATGCGCCGCTTCCACGCCCGCGGCCGCGGCCGCTCGGCCTCGATCGTCAAGCCGTTCAGCCATCTCACGGTCGTCGTGCGCGAGCGCGCGGCCGAGGCCAAGGCGAAGGCCGAAAAGCCGGCCAAGGCCGCCTGAGGAGAAATCGATGGGTCAGAAAATCAATCCGATCGGCCTGCGCGTCGGCATCAACCGCACCTGGGACTCGCGGTGGTTCGCGGACAGCCGCTACAGCAAGCTGCTGCACGAGGATCTGAGCCTGCGCGCGTGGCTGCAGGACAAGCTGATGCAGGCCGGCGTGAGCCGCGTCGTCATCGAGCGGCCCGCCAAGAAGGCGCGCATCACGCTGCACACCGCCCGTCCGGGCGTGGTGATCGGCAAGAAGGGTGCTGACATCGAGAAGCTGCGCTCGGAAGTCGCCAAGCTCACGAAGGCCGAGGTCAGCCTCAACATCGTCGAAATCCGCAAGCCGGAGATCGACGCGCGCCTGATCGCCGAGAACATCGCCCAGCAGCTGGAGCGCCGCGTGGCGTTCCGCCGCGCGATGAAGCGCGCGGTCCAGTCGGCGATGCGCCTGGGCGCGCTCGGCATCCGGATCAACTGCTCGGGCCGTTTGGGCGGTGCGGAAATCGCGCGCATCGAATGGTACCGCGAAGGCCGCGTGCCGCTGCACACGCTGCGCGCCGAAATCGATTTCGGCACGGCCACGGCGAAGACCACCTACGGCACGTGCGGCGTCAAGGTTTGGGTGTTCAAGGGCGAGATCATGGCCCATGACCCGATGGCGCAGGACAAGCGCGCCATGGAACAGCAGCCGGCGCGCTGAGGAAGATAGGACGGAACCACCATGCTCTCCCCGAAGCGCACCAAGTACCGCAAGGCGCACAAGGGCCGGATCCACGGCAACGCCAAGGGCGGCTTCACGCTGAACTTCGGCGCCTTTGGCCTCAAGGCCCTGGAGCCCGAGCGCGTCACCGCGCGCCAGATCGAGGCGGCGCGCCGCACGATCACCCGCCACCTCAAGCGCGCGGGCCGCGTTTGGATCCGCGTGTTCCCGGACGTGCCGGTGTCGAAGAAGCCGGCCGAAGTCCGCATGGGCTCGGGCAAGGGCTCGCCGGAATTCTGGGTGGTTCGGATCAATCCGGGCCGCATCCTGTTCGAAATCGACGGCGTGCCGAAGACGATCGCCGCGGAGGCGTTCGAATTGGCCGCCGCCAAGCTTCCCATCAAGACGCGCATGGTGACGCGTCTGGGCGACGAGGGTTGATCCGATGAGCAAGCCCGCCGATCTGCGCGCCAAGACCGACGACCAGCTGAAGGATCAGCTGGGCGATCTGCGCAAGGAGCAATTCAACCTGCGTTTCCAGAAGGCCTCCGGGCAGCTCGAGAACGTCGCGCGCGTGCGCATCGTTCGCCGCGACATCGCGCGGATCGAGACGCTGCTGGCCGAACGCACCCGCGCCGCGGCGAAGCCCGCGGCCGCCAAGGCTTGAGAGGGAAGAGGTAGACATGCCCCGCCGCGTTCTCCAAGGCACGTGCGTTTCCGACGCGATGGACAAGACGGTGACCGTCCGCGTCGAGCGTCGCGTCATGCACCCGATCTACAAGAAGTTCATCGTGCAGTCGAAGAAGTACCTGGCGCACGACGAAACCAACCGCATCAAGGAAGGCGACACCGTGCGCATCCGCGAGTGCCGCCCGCTTTCCAAGCGCAAGCGTTGGGAAGTTCTGGGCGACGACGCCACGGTCTGAGGTTCGCGAAGGGACACGTATCATGATCCAGATGCGCACCAACTTGGAAGTCGCCGACAACTCGGGCGCGCGCCGCGTCCAGTGTATCAAAGTGCTCGGCGGTTCCATGCGCAAGACGGCCACGATCGGCGACATCATCGTCGTTTCGGTCAAGGAAGCGATTCCGAAGGGCCGCGTTAAGAAGGGCGACGTCCACAAGGCGGTCATCGTCCGCACCTCGAAGGAAATCCGCCGCGCGGACGGTTCTTCGGTGCGTTTCGACCGCAACGCCGCCGTGCTGATCAACAAGGAAGGCGAGCCCATCGGGACGCGCATCTTCGGACCCGTCACGCGCGAACTGCGCGGCAAGGGCTACATGAAGATCATCTCGCTGGCGCCGGAGGTGCTGTGATGAAGGTCCGCAAAGACGACGAAGTCGCCGTCCTGACCGGCCGCGAGAAGGGCAAGACCGGAAAGATCGTGAAGGTCTTCCCGGACGATATGACCGTGCTCGTGCAGGGCGTGAACATGGTCAAGCGCCATCAGCGTCCGGCCCAGGGCCGGCAGGGCGGGATCGTGGAGAAGGAAGCCCCCATCCACGTCTCGAACGTTGCGCTCTTGGATCCCAAGGACCGCAAGCCGACCAAAGTCGGCTTCAAGACCGTCGACGGCCGCAAGCTCCGCTTCGCGCGCCGCTCGGGCGAAATGATCGATCGGTGAGAACCATGGCCGCCCGTCTCCAGGAAAACTACGTCGCCGCCGTCCGTCCCGCGCTCATGAAGGAGTTCGGGTACAAGAGCCCCATGCAGGTGCCGCGCATCGAAAAGATCGTGGTCAACATGGGCGTGGGCGAAGCCGCGCACGACGCCAAGAAGCTCGAAGCCGCCGTGTCCGAGCTTTCGGCCATCACCGGCCAGAAGCCGATGGTCATCCGCGCGCGCAAGGCGATCGCGAACTTCAAGCTGCGCCGCGGCCTGCCGATCGGCGCGAAGGTCACCCTTCGCGGCGCGCGCATGTACGAGTTCCTCGACCGCCTGGTCAATATCGCGCTGCCGCGCGTCCGCGACTTCCGCGGGCTGTCGGGCCGTTCGTTCGACGGCCGCGGCAACTACGCGCTGGGCATCAAGGAGCAGATCGTGTTCCCGGAGATCAACTACGATCGCATCGACGCGATCCGGGGCATGGACATCATCATCGTGACGACGGCGAAGTCCAACGCGGAAGCCAAGGCGCTTCTGAAGGGCTTCAACATGCCGTTCTACAACTGACCGTCCCGGGGACCTTCAAATGGCCAAGAAAAGCTCGGTCGAGAAGAACAAGCGCCGCGAGCGCCTGGCGAAGAAATTCGCCGGCAAGCGCGCGCGCCTGAAGGCTGCGGCGGTCGACGAATCGCTGTCGGCCGAGGAGCGCTTCGAAGCGCGCCTCAAGCTCGCGCAATTGCCGCGCAATTCGGCGCCCAACCGGGTGCGGTTGCGCTGCGAACTCACCGGCCGCGCGCGCGGCAACTACCGCAAGTTCAAGCTTTGCCGGATCAAGCTGCGCGAACTGGCCTCGGTCGGCCAGATCCCCGGCATGGTCAAGTCGAGCTGGTAAAGGAAGAGGATTACGGACATGGCGATGAGCGACCCCTTGGGCGACATGCTTTCGCGCATCCGCAACGCGCAGACGCAACGCATTTCGGCCGTGGACGTCCCGGCTTCGAAGCTGCGCAAGAGCGTTCTCGACGTGCTGGCGCGCGAAGGCTACATCCGCGGTTATGCTTCGGTCGACGTGAAGAAGGGCGTGCCCCAATTTTTGATCGAGCTGAAGTACAACGAAGGCGAGCCGGTGATCAAAGAGATCGCCCGGGTTTCCAAGCCCGGCCGGCGCGTCTATTCGAAGATCAAGGACCTGCCGAAGTTCTACGGCGGGCTCGGAATCTCCATCCTGTCCACGCCGCGCGGCGTGATGTCGGACGGCGAGGCCCGCGCCCAGAACGTGGGCGGCGAAGTCCTCTGCACCGTGTTCTGATCGGGAGGCGAAGCACATGTCGCGTATCGGCAAAGCGCCGGTCGCCGTCCCGCAGGGCGTGACCGTCGAAGTGAAGGGCCAGGACGTCGTCGTCGCCGGCAAGGCGGGGCGCGCGTCGCTCACGCTGCACCGCGAGGTGACGGCGAAGGTGGAGGGCGGCAAGGTCGTCTTCCTGCCGCGCAGCCAGTCGAAGCTCGCGCGCTCCGCGTGGGGCACGTCGCGCGCGCTGGTGGCCAATATGGTCAAGGGCGCGCAGGCGCCGTTCAGCCGCGATCTCGAGATCAACGGCGTCGGTTTCCGCGCCGACGTTCAGGGCAAGAACCTCGTCCTCAAGATCGGTTTCAGCCACGAAGTCGTCTATCCGATCCCCGAAGGGATCGCGATCAAGGTGGGCGACAAGAACGTGGCGCTGACCGTCTCCGGTTCTGACCGGCAGAAGGTCGGCCAGGTCGCCGCCGAGATCCGCGGGTTCCGCCGCCCCGAGCCCTACAAGGGCAAGGGCATCAAGTACGCGGACGAAACGGTCCGGCGCAAAGAAGGCAAGAAGAAGTAAGGAACCCGTCCAATGGCGATGCTCAAAGCGAAGGAAATGCATGTCCGCCGTACGGCGCGCGTGCGCTTGGCGCTGCGCCGGAAGGCGGGCGGCCGCGTGCGGCTGTCGATCTTCCGGTCGTCCAAGCATATCTATGCCCAGATCATCGACGACGCGAAGGGGGCCACCCTCGCCGCGGCGTCGAGCCTGGACAAGGAAGTGAAGGGCGACGGCAAGAAGGGCGGCGATCTGGCCGCCGCGAAGGCCGTGGGCGAGCTGGTCGCCAAGCGCGCGATCGCTGCCGGCGTCAAGGAAGTCGCGTTCGACCGCGGCGGCTACCGTTATCACGGGCGCGTTCGCGCGCTCGCGGACGGCGCGCGCGAAGCCGGTCTAGCGTTCTGATCCGATATTCGAGGAAGGCTTTAAAATGGCACGCAAGGGCGGAGAAGGCGGCGGCGAAGATCGGCGTCGCGGGCGCGGCGGCGAAGGCGGCGACGGTCGCGGCCGGGGCCGGGATCGCGGCGGCGATCGCGCGGAGCGCGATGAGGCCGAACTGATCGAGAAGCTGGTCGCGATCAACCGCGTGGCGAAGGTCGTCAAGGGCGGCAAGCGCTTCGGCTTCGCGGCGATCGTGGTCGTGGGCGACGGCAAGGGCAAGGTCGGTTACGGCACCGGCAAGGCCCGCGAGGTCCCCGAGGCGATCCGCAAGGCGACCGAGTACGCCAAGCGCGCGATGGTCCGCGTGCCGCTGCGCGAAGGCCGCACCCTGCACCACGACGTGCGCGGGCATTTCGGCGCCGGCCATGTGGTGCTGCGCACGGCCGAACCGGGTACCGGCATCATCGCCGGCGGCCCGATGCGCGCCATCTTCGAAAGCCTGGGCGTGCAGGACGTCGTCGCCAAGTCGACGGGCACGTCCAACCCGCACAACATGATCAAGGCGACGTTCGACGCCTTCACCCGCATGGCGAGCCCGCGTTCGGTCGCCGCCAAGCGCGGCAAGAAGATCGGCGACATCGTCGGCCGTCGCGAGGGCGACGGCGCCGCGCAAGCCGCTTGAGAGGAACGCGAACGATGGCCAAAAAGACCGTGACCCTCGTGCAAGTCGCCTCCGTCGCCGGCCGCAAGCCCGGCCAAAAGGAGACGTTGCGCGGCCTCGGCCTCGGCAAGGTGCGCGCGACGCGCACCCTCGAGGACACGCCCGCCGTGCGCGGAATGATCGAGAAAGTGAAGCATTTGCTGCGCGTCTCGGCCTGAAGGCCGCGGCCCGCAACTTCGGAACGGTGGATCGACCCATGAAGCTCAATCAGATTCGCGACAACCGCGGCGCGCGCAAGGCGCCCAAGCGCCTCGGGCGCGGCATCGGCTCGGGGCTCGGCAAGACCTCCGGCCGCGGCGGCAAGGGCCAGACCGCGCGTTCGGGCGTGGCGCTGAACGGCTTCGAAGGCGGTCAGACGCCGATCTACCGCCGTCTGCCCAAGCGCGGCTTCAACAACGTCTTCCGCCTCCGCTACCAGGAGATCAACCTGGGCAAGCTGCAATGGGCGGTCGACGAGAAGCGCGTCGCCGAAGGGTCGACCGTGGACGCGGCGTCGCTCGTCAAGGCGGGCATCCTGCGCCGCGAGTTCGACGGTCTGCGCGTGCTCGGCGACGGCGCGGACGACTTCAAGGCGAAGCTCAACCTCGTCGTCCACGGCATCACCGCGACGGCGAAGGCCGCGATCGAGAAGGCCGGCGGTTCGGTGCAGGTCATCGAGACCAAGCGCGAACGCGTCGAGGCCGACAAGGCCGCGAAGAAGGAACGCCAAGCCAAGCGCAAGGCCAAGGAAGCCAAGAAGGGCGGCGCCAAGCCCGCTGCGGCGCCGGCGGCTTGATCCCGAACCTGGACGGGCCCTGCGGGCCCGCCCAAATAACATCGGGATCGGCAGTCGGGGAGACGGCTTCATGGCATCGGCGGCGGAACAACTCGCGCAATCTTTGAACTGGGGCGCCTTCGCGAAAGCCGAGGACCTCAAGAAGCGCCTGTGGTTCACGCTGGGCGCGCTGATCGTCTACCGCATCGGAACCTACATTCCGTTGCCCGGGATCGATCCGCAGATCCTGAAGGAAATCTTCGAGACGCAGCGCGGCGGCATCCTGGGCATGTTCGACATGTTCTCGGGCGGTGCGCTCGGGCGCATGACGCTGTTCGCGCTCAACATCATGCCGTACATCACGGCCGCCATCATCATCCAGCTGATGACGGCCGTTTCCCCGCAGCTCGAAGCGCTGAAGAAAGAGGGCGAAGCGGGCCGCAAGACGCTGAACCAATACACCCGCTATCTCACCCTGTTGCTCGCGATCTTCCAATCCTTCGGCATCGCCGTGGGCCTCGAGGGGATGCGCGGATCGGTGGGCGGCGCGGTCATCGATCCGGGCTGGTTCTTCCGGTTCACCTGCGTCATCACGTTGACCGGCGGCACGATGTTCCTGATGTGGCTGGGCGAGCAGATCACCCAGCGCGGCGTGGGCAACGGCATTTCGCTGATCATCTTCGCGGGGATCGTCGCCAATCTGCCGTCCGCGCTGGGCGCGACGCTGGAAATGGGCCGCACGGGCGCGCTGTCGACGTTCATCATCCTCGTCCTGCTCGCGATGTCGGTGCTCGTCGTGATGGCGATCGTCTACGTCGAGCGCGCGCAGCGCCGGATCCTCGTGCAGTATCCGAAGCGCCAGGTCGGCAACAAGATGTTCGGCGGCGAGTCCTCGCACCTGCCGCTCAAGCTCAACACCTCGGGCGTCATCCCGCCGATTTTCGCCTCGTCGCTGCTGCTGCTGCCGCTGACCTTCGCCAACTTCAACCAGAACAACGAAATCGGCTGGTTGACCTGGTTGACCACCAACCTCGCGCACGGCCAGCCGATCTACATCGCGCTCTACGTCGCGCTGATCGTGTTCTTCGCGTTCTTCTACACGGCCGTCGTCTTCAACCCGGTCGAGACGGCCGACAATCTGAAGAAGTACGGCGGCTTCGTGCCCGGCATCCGGCCCGGCAAGAACACGGCCGATTATCTCGATTACGTTCTGACGCGCCTCACGGTGCTCGGGGCGGGCTATCTTGCGGCGATCTGCGTGCTGCCGGAAATCCTCATCAGCCAGTATTCGGTGCCGTTCTATTTCGGCGGCACGTCGCTGCTGATCGTCGTATCCGTCACGATGGACACGGTCGCCCAAGTGCATTCGCATCTGCTCGCGCATCAATACGAGGGCCTCGTCAAGAAGGCCAAGCTGCGCGGAACCCGCCGTTAGGCGGAACGAAAAAGGGAGAGGCGCGCCATGAAAATCGTTCTGTTGGGTCCGCCCGGTGCGGGCAAGGGCACGCAAGCCAAGCGGATCGAGAAAGCGCTCGGCGTGGTCCAACTTTCGACCGGCGACATGCTGCGCGCGGCCGTCGCGGCCGGCACGGATGTGGGCAAGCGCGCGAAGGCGGTGATGGAGGCGGGCAAGCTCGTCTCCGACGACATTCTGATCGCGATGATCGAAGCGCGCATCGCCGAGCCGGACTGCAAGAACGGCTTCATCCTCGACGGGTTCCCGCGCACGGTCGCCCAGGCCGAAGCCCTCGACGCGATGCTGACGGGGAAGGGCACCAAGCTCGACCATGTCGTCGAGCTCGCGGTCGACGACCAGGCGCTGGTCGCGCGCATTTCGGGCCGCTACTCGTGCGGCAATTGCGGCGCCGTGTATCACGATCAGACCAAGCCCACGAAGGCCAAGGACACTTGCGATGCGTGCGGTTCGACCAAGATGGTCCGTCGCCCCGACGACAACGCCGACACCGTCGCCGCGCGTCTGAAGGCCTATCACGACCAAACGGCGCCGATCATCCCCTATTACCGCGCCAAAGGAACCCTGAAGACGATCGACGGGATGGCCGACATGAACGTCGTCACGGCGGCGCTCGGCAAGGTTTTGGGCCGGGAGGTCCCGGCGATCTAGCCGTCGAAAAAAGGCGGAAACGACGGGTTTGGGCGGTTGACTCGGGGTCGCGGATTCATATAATCCGCCGCTCCCGATGACCGGCCGGTTAGGGCGGGGTGCCAAGCTATTGCCTTGGCACGTCGTCGTTTCGGCCGAGGATCGGAACGAAATCGCCGGGCGCATCCGCGCCCAACGGAGACGAAAATCACGGGCCGCCGGTCCCGGACCCCATCGGGTGGGGACGCGGGCGGCCTCGACAGCAACCGGAAGGCGCCCCGTACGGCGCCGGAGACGAAGGAGAGAGATCGTGGCGCGTATCGCTGGCGTCAATATTCCCACGGCCAAGCGCGTTGTCATCGCGCTGCGCTACATCTACGGGATCGGCCCGTCCAACGCGGTCGAAATCTGCAAGAAGGTCGGCATCGCCGAATCCAAGCGCGTGAACCAGCTTTCCGACGAGGAAGTGCTGCGTATCCGCGAGTGCATCGACCGCGAGTATCGCGTCGAGGGCGATCTTCGTCGCGAAGTCGCGATGAACATCAAGCGGCTGATGGACATGGGCGCCTATCGGGGCCTGCGCCACCGCAAGGGCCTGCCGGTCCGCGGCCAGCGCACGCACACCAACGCGCGCACCCGCAAGGGCAAGGCCCGTCCGATCGCCGGCAAGAAGATCGCGACCAAGAAGTAATCCCCTTTTCCGGACCCCGAAGGACCGATCCCCATGGCCGAGAAGAAAGCCGCCGCCGGTACGCCCGCGCGTCCGCGCCGCCGCGAGCGCAAGAACATCACGTCGGGCGTCGCCCACGTGAACGCGTCGTTCAACAACACGATGATCACGATCACCGACGCGCAAGGCAACACGATCTCGTGGTCGTCGGCCGGCACGCAAGGCTTCAAGGGCAGCCGCAAGTCGACGCCGTATGCCGCGCAGATGGCCGCCGAGGACGCCGGCAAGAAGGCGATGGAGCACGGCATGCGCACGCTCGAGGTCGAAGTGAAGGGCCCGGGTGCGGGTCGCGAATCGGCTTTGCGCGCGTTGCAGTCGGTGGGCTTTCAGATCACGTCGATCCGCGACGTGACGACGATCCCGCACAACGGCTGCCGTCCGCCCAAGCGCCGCCGCGTCTGACGCGCCGGCCGCCCGCGCTTCCGACACATTTCGGCGGCCGGCCCGTTCCCGGGGGGAACGGGCTTTTCGTGCCGCCCGCCGACCGAAAGGCAGGACCAACGTGCTGCAGAAGAACTGGAAAGAGCTGATCAAGCCGCAGAAGCTGGACATCGAACCCGGCGACGATCCCAAGCGCGAAGCGACGGTGGTCGCCGAGCCGCTGGAGCGCGGCTTCGGTCTGACGCTGGGCAACGCGCTGCGCCGCGTGCTGCTGTCCTCGCTGCAGGGTGCGGCGATCACGACGATCAAGATCGACGGCGTGCTGCACGAGTTCTCGTCGATCCCCGGCGTGCGCGAAGACGTCACCGACATCGTGCTGAACGTCAAGGCGGTCGCCTTGCGCATGCACGGCGAAGGGCCCAAGCGCATCGTCCTGAAGGCCACCGGCCCCGGCGAAGTGCGCGCGGGCCAGATCGAGACGGGCCACGACATCGAGGTGATGAACCCCGACCACGTGATCTGCACGCTCGACGACGGCGCCAAGCTCAACATGGAAATGACCGTCGAGACGGGCAAGGGCTACGTCGCCGGCTCGTCCAGCCGCTCGGCCGACGCGCCCATCGGCGTCATCCCGGTCGACGCGCTGTTCAGCCCCGTGCGCAAGGTGACCTACAAGATCGACAATACCCGCGTGGGCCAGGTCACCGACTACGACAAGCTGTCGATGAAGGTCGAGACCAACGGCGCCGTCACGCCCGAGGACGCCGTGGCGCTGGCCGCGCGCATCCTGCAGGACCAGCTGCAGCTCTTCATCAACTTCGAGGAGCCGACCGCCGAGCGTGCCGAGGAGCGCGTGGGCGATCTGCCGTTCAACAAGAACCTGCTGCTGAAGGTCGACGAACTCGAATTGTCGGTCCGCTCGGCCAACTGCCTCAAGAACGACAACATCATCTACATCGGCGATCTGGTCCAAAAGACCGAAGCCGAGATGCTGCGCACGCCGAATTTCGGCCGCAAGTCGCTCAACGAGATCAAGGAAGTCCTCTCGCAGATGGGCCTGCATCTGGGCATGCAAATTCCCGGCTGGCCGCCCGAGAACATCGAAGATCTCGCCAAGAAACTCGAAGAGCCGTACTGAGCGGCGCTTCCACAGGAGTAAGGATCCATGCGTCACGGAGCCGCTGGCCGTAAAATCGGCCGCACCTCGACCCACCGCCAGGCGACCCTCGCGAACCTGGCCGTGTCGCTCATCGTCCACGAGCAGATCAAGACCACGCTGCCCAAGGCGAAGGAGCTCAAGCCCTATGTCGAGCGTCTGATCACGCTCGGCAAGAAGGGCGGCCTCGCCAATCGGCGCCGCGCGATCGCGACGCTGCAGGATACCGACGTGACCGCCAAGCTGTTCGGCCCGATCGCCGAACGCTACAAGGCGCGCAAGGGCGGCTATACGCGCGTGCTGCGCGCGGGCGTGCGCCACGGCGACGCGGCGACGATGGCGGTGATCGAACTCGTCGATCGCGACGTCGCGGCGAAGGGCAAGGCCGACAAGGCGCGGGTCGCGGCCGAACGCGAAGCGGCCGAAAAGGCTGAGAAGGAAGGCGCGGCCGCCTAAGCCCCGCTCTTTTCTCAAAGGCTTTGGAACGGCGCCGGTATCCCCGGCGCCGTTTCGCTGTTTGGGGGAAGCAACCCAGCGCCGCCGAGACCCGCGAACTTCAACACCGCGGCGCGTCCGGCCTCTGGGCCGTGGCGCATGGCGTCCAGATCGGGCCCGCGCGCCACGTGGGCCGCGTTTTCCCTTCCCTCCATGCGCCCGCGTTTACGGCGCTTGCCCGGTGCGGGCCAACCGGGGAGAATCGCGCCATGCGATTTCTAGTCCTGCTTCTCTGTCTTGTCGCCGCGCCGGCGTTCGCCCAGCCGCGCGTGCCGGAAAGCCGCGAGCAGATCGCGTTGAGCTTCGCGCCCGTGGTCAAGCGCGCGGCGCCCGCGGTGGTCAACATCACCACCCGGCGCACGCAGCAAGCTCTGCCCTCGCCCTTGCTGCAGGACCCGATGTTCCGGCGGTTCTTCGGCGACCAGTTTCCGGGCATGGGCCAGCGCGTGCAAAGCTCGCTCGGTTCGGGCGTGATCGTCGATCCGTCGGGGCTGATCGTCACGAATTTCCACGTCATCCGGGGTGCGGAGGAGATCGTCGTGAGCCTCGCCGACCGGCGCGAGTTCGAAGCCACCGTGGCACGCGGGGACGAGCGCACCGATCTTGCGATCCTGCGCATCGATGCGCGCGGCGAACGCCTGCCCTTTCTGGAGATGCGCGATTCAGACGACGTCGAAGTCGGCGATCTGGTCCTGGCCATCGGCAATCCCTTCGGCGTCGGACAGACCGTCACGCAAGGCATCGTTTCGGCGGTCGCGCGCACGATGGCCGGGATTTCCGACTTCCGCTTCTTCATCCAGACCGATGCCGCGATCAACCCGGGCAATTCGGGCGGCGCGCTCGTGGCGATGGATGGACGGTTGGTCGGCATCAACACGGCGATCTTCAGCCGCGACGGCGGGTCGAACGGCATCGGCTTCGCCGTGCCGGCGAACATGGTCAATACGGTCGTGGCGAGCGTGCGCGCGGGCGGGCGGCTCGTGCGCGGCTGGCTCGGCGCCGCCGGTCAAGCGGTCACGCAGGATGTCGCCGCCGCCGTCGGTTTGCCCCGGCCGCAAGGTGTGGTGCTGGCCGATGTGTTCCCCGACGGCCCGGCCGAACGCGCGGGGCTGCGGCGCGGGGATGTCGTGCTCGCCGTCGAGGGGCGCGAGGTCAACGACAACGAGGCTCTGCGTTTCCGGATCGCCACGCAAACCGTCGGCCAGCCCGTGCGCCTGACGATCGCGCGCCAGGGCCGGACCGAGACCGTCAGCGTGGCGGTCGTCGCCCCGCCCGAAAATCCGCCGCGCGACACCACGCCGATGCGCGGACAAAATCCGCTGTCCGGCGCCACGCTCGCCAATCTCTCGCCCGCGCTGGTCGAGGAACTCGGGCTCGATCTGCCGCCGCGCGGCGTGATCGTGCTGGAACTGCGGCGCGGCTCGCCCGCCGCCAATCTGCGCCTGCAGCCCGGCGATATCCTCGCGCGCGTCAACGAACGCGAGATCCGCACCGTCGACGACGCGCGGCGCGCGGCCCAAACGCCGCTGCCGTGGCGCCTGACGGTCCGGCGCGGCGAACGCACGCTGACCACGACCATCGGCGGCTGAGGGGACGGGGAATGAAGAAGCCCACGCCCCAGGCCGGGTTGTTCGCGGCGCCCGAAGCGGACAAGCCGCTCGCCGAACGCTTGCGCCCCAAATCGCTCGACGAGGTGATCGGCCAGGACCATCTGCTGAAGGGCGACGGGCCGCTCGCGCGGATGTTGGGTGCCAAGAAGCTCGCCTCGATCGTGCTCTGGGGACCGCCGGGCTGCGGCAAGACCACGCTCGCGCGCCTGCTTGCGGGCGCCGCGGGGCTCGAATTCGCGGCGTTGTCGGCGGTGTTCTCGGGCGTGGCCGACCTGCGCAAGGCCTTCGCCGATGCCGCCGAGCGGCGCGCGA
>JADCGK010000011.1 GCA_020249045.1 Azospirillum sp.
CACGATCCTGCTGAGTTTGGCGGCCGCGCCCGGCGGCCGGGACGCCGGCTGAAGCAAGACGGGTATCGGTGACGGCGGTTTTGGGATTACTATCGTAATCTCCGACGCGACGTCGCCCGCCCTCCGAACCGAAGCGCCCGCCGATGTACCCTTACGCCAGCCTCGCGACGATCGCATGCGTCGCGCTTTACAACGTCACCGTCCTCGGCGTGGGCGCCGCGCGGCGCAAACACGGCGTATCGGCACCCGCGACGGACGGGCCGCCCGACTTCCAGGTCCGTTTGCGCGTCCAGATGAACACGCTCGAACAACTGGCCGTCGCTTTGCCCGCGATCTGGCTGTGCGCGATTTGGGTCGGCGACGGATGGGCCGGGTTGGGCGGCGGGGCGTGGTTCGTCGGGCGCGCGCTGTACGCGCGGGCCTATGTCGCCGCGCCCTCGAAGCGCGGACCCGGCTTCATCCTCGCGATGCTGGCGACGACCGCGATGCTGCTCGCCGCGACCCTCGCGGCGATCGCGCACCTGATCTAGGCGTCAGTCCGGCGCGCGCCACGTCGCGGCGTCCGCCTCGCTTTGGGCGCCGGTCGCCATGTTCTTGATCTGATGCGCGTCTCCCGGTTCGGCCGGCGGGAACCACACATAAGGGATGCCTTTGTCGGCCGCGTATTTGAGTTGGGCGTCGAGTTTGCGTTCCTCGTGCCACATCTCGACCTTCAGCCCGCGCGCGCGCAACACCCGCGCGGTCGCGGCGACTTGGGCGTATTGCCCCCCGCGCGGGAACACGACCAGCACGTCGGTCGGCGTTTTGCGCGTGGGCTTGATCCGCCCTTCCTTCTGCAGTTTCCAGAAGATGCGCGTGAGGCCGATGGAGATCCCGATCCCGGGCAGGCGCCGGTTGATCAGCGAGCCGACCAGATTGTCGTAGCGCCCGCCGCCGCACACGGTCGGATAATCGGGGAACGCGGCGAGTTTGGTTTCGTAGACCGTGCCGGTGTAGTAGGCGAGCCCGCGCGCGATCGAAAGATCGGCGACGAACGCGCCGGCCGGAAACCGCGCGAGTTCGCCCATCACGAAGCCAAGCTCGGCCAGGCCCTGTTCGAGCGTCGGCGATTTGACGCCCAGCGCCTCGACTTTCGCGACGACGCCCGCATCCGTGCCCTTGATGTCGGCCAACGCGAGGATCTTGCCGATGGTTGACTCGTCGAGCGACATCTCCGCCGCGAGCATCGCGGAGACGCCCTTGACGCCGATCTTGTCGAGCTTGTCGACGATGCGCATGGCGTTGGCGTAATCGGCGATTCCGAGGCCTTCGTAATAGCCCTGCAGAATTTTGCGATTGTTGATCCGCGTGAACGATCCGCCGACGCCGAGCTTGTCGAGCGTCTCGAAAACGATCGCGGGCATTTCGACGTCGTAATGCAACGGAATGTCGCGCGTGTCGATCACGTCGACGTCGCATTGCACGAACTCGCGGAAGCGCCCTTCCTGGGGCCGCTCGCCGCGCCAGGCCTTCTGCATCTGGTAGCGCTTGAAGGGGAAGACGAGATCGTTGAGGTTGGCCGCGACGTACCGGGCCATGGGTACCGTCATGTCGTAGTGCAGGGCGTGTTCGGGCGCTTGGGCGGCCTCGTCCCCTTCCGCGAGCAGTCGGCGGATGGCGTAGATTTCCTTGTCGGTGTCGCCTTGCTTCAGCAGCACCTCGACCGGTTCGACCGAACGGGTTTCGACGGGCGCGTAGCCGTAGCTTTCGAAGATCCGGCGGATCTCGTCGAGCCAGGCCAGTTCGACCATGCGAAGCTCCGGCAGCCATTCCGGATAGCCGCTGATGGCCTTCAATTTGTGCTTCTCGATCACGCGCGGACCCCGTTTTTGCGAGGCCCTCACATACCCCGGCGCAAACGCCGTTTCAATGCGCTAACGTGCGCGCCATGACCGAATCCTTCGACGTCGTGGTGGCCGGCGGGGCCGCCGTGGGCGCCTCGATCGCCTATCATCTGAGCGCCGAGCCGGGCTTGCGCGTGCTGGCGTTGGAGCCGGACCCGAGCTACGCGCGCGCGGCTTCGGCGTTGTCGGCCGCGTCGATCCGCCAGCAGTTTTCCTCGGCCGTCAACGTGAAGCTCTCGCTCTACGGCATCGAATTCCTGCGCGCACTCGGCACGTCGCTGGCGGTGGACGGAAACAGGCCGGATATCGGCTTGCGCGAAGGCGGCTATCTGTTCATGGCCACGCCTGCGGGCGAAGCGGTTCTGCGCGCGAACCACGCGCTGCAATCCGCGCTGGGGGCCGATATCGCGTTGTACGACCGCGCGGGCCTTGCCGCGCGTTTCCCCTGGCTCGCCGTCGACGATCTCGTCGCCGGCACATGGGGTCGCACGGGCGAAGGCTGGTTCGACGGCTATGGCCTCGTCCAGGCTCTGCGGCGAAAGGCGCGCGCGCAAGGGGTCGAGTTCCGCAAAGCAGCACTCGCCCGCGTCGAGATGCGCGGGCCGCGCGCCGAAACGCTGGTGACGGACGACGGCAGCCGGCTGTCGGCCGGGCATCTCGTCCTGGCGGCAGGTACGGCGACCGCCGGTCTTGCCCGCGCCATCGGGTTCGACATTCCGGTCCGCGCGAAAAAGCGCTTCGTTTTCGCCTTCGAGTGCCGCGAGAAACTTGCGGGCGTGCCGCTGACGATCGATCCGTCGGGCGTCTATTTCCGGCCCGAGGGCGAGGGCTATATCGGCGGCGCCTCGCCGCCCGAGGAGTCCGACCCCGACGCGGCCCCCGACGATTTCGAGGTCGATTACGGCTTTTTCGACGAATGCGTTTGGCCCGCATTGGCCGCGCGCGTGCCCGCGTTCGAGGCCATCAAGCGCGGCCGCGCATGGGCCGGGCATTACGACATGAACCTGTTCGATGCCAACGCGTTGATCGGTCCCGTGCCGGGGACTGCCAACGTGCTTCTGGCCAACGGCTTTTCCGGCCACGGGTTGCAGCAAAGCCCGGGGGTGGGCCGGGGCATCGCCGAACTGATCCGCCACGGGCGCTATACGACGCTCGATCTTTCGGACCTCGCGCCCGCGCGCCTGCTCGAAGGGCGCAAGATGATCGAGAAAAACGTCGTCTGAAACGGAAAAGGCCGCCCGGTTTCCCGGGCGGCCCTCGTCCTCGAAACGCTGAAGGTCAGCGGCGCAGACGGACGTGGCGCAGTTCGACGTCCTCCTGCACGCGCATGTTGAACTCCGCGACCGTGTCCAGAATCGCGAAGACCTGCGGCTCCTGGTGCAGCGGCACGATGGGAACGTCCTCGCGGACGATCTGCCACACCTGACGCGACAGGGCCGCGCGGTTCTCCATGTTCGTTTCGGTCGCGATCTGATCGCGCAAGGCTTCGACGCGCGGGTTCGAATAGCGGCCCCAGTTGAACGTGCCCGCGCCGTTGGTCATCGTCAGCAATTCGCGCAGCGGGTTGGAGAGGTCGAAGTTACCGGGCGCCCAGCCGAGCAGGTAGAATTGGAACTGCCCCTGGCCGCCGGCCGGGATGAATTGGCTGAAATTCATGCCGGTCAGGCGCACGTTCACGCCCACGCGCGCCAGCATCGGGACGACCGCGGTGCAGATCGCCTCGTCGTTGATGTAGCGGTTGTTCGGGCAGTGCATCGAGATCGTGAAGCCGTTCGGGTAACCCGCTTCGGCGAGCAACCGGCGCGCGGCGTCGGGATCGTGCGGCAGGCGCTGGTTGGCCTCGCGGTCCCATCCCTGCACCTGCGGGGCGATGATCAGGCCCGACGTCTGGCCGAAGCCGCGCATCACCACGCGCTGGATCGCGGCGATGTCGATGGCCTGATAGATCGCGCGGCGCACGCGCGCGTCGGTCAGCGGGTTCTTGACGCCCGGCTGGTCGAGCAGCGTCTCGCGCGCGGTGTCCATGGCGAGGTAGACCGTGCGCGCGGTCGGGCCCTGACGGACCGTCAGACCTTGCGCGTTCTGGAGCGCCGCGACGTCCTGCAGCGGGACGGGATACATGATGTCGAGTTCGCGCGACCGGATCGCCGCCACGCGCGTGGCCGCATTGGACACGGGACGCCAAATGGCGCGCTGGATGCCCGTCGCCGCGGCCGAGTCCCAGGCGTTGGGATTGATCTCCATCACCGTGCGTTCGTCGGCGACGCGCTCGACGAGGCGGAAGGGCCCCGTGCCGTTGACGTTGTTGTTCGCGAAGTTGGTCGCCGCACCGGCCTGGCCGGAGCGCGCGACCGTCATCGCGTTGTTCGCGTCGATCCAAGCCTTGTTGACGATGAAGAACAGCGTCAGATCCTGCAGCAGGACCGGGTTCGGACCCTTGGTGACGATCGTGACCGTATGGTCATCGACCTTTTCGATGCGCTCGATCGACACGACCGTGTAGCTCATGTCGGAGGTCGGCTGGCGCACGCGCTCGAACGAAGCGATCACGTCGTCCGCCACGAAGGGCTGGCCGCCGTGGAAACGGACGTTGCGGCGCAGATGGAAGCGCCAGGTCGTCGGGCTCGTCTGCTCCCAGCGCTCGGCCAGGCCCGGCTGCAGGGCGCCGTCGAAATTCCGGCGCACCAGCGGATCGTACATGTTCGACTTCATCGCGTTGGTCACGCCGTGATTGTTGGCGTGCGGATCGAGGCCGAGAATGTCGTTGGCGGAGCCGTAGCGCAGCGTCTGCGCGGAGGCGGACGGCGGCGCGAACGCCGCCAAAGCCGCGACCGCCGCGGCCGCGAAAAGCGCGGCGTGGGAAGCCGGTTTCGTCATCGGGGAAATCTCCTGTTCGAGCCCGTTATCGTTGCGCGCCCGGCCGGGCCGCCGGGCGTTGTGACGACTTTGCGACAGCCCGAACGCCCGCGCAACGGGTTTCGGGCGGATCAGCGCGCGCCGGTCAGTTCGGCGAGGATCGCCGCGAACGCGCGGGCCTGACGCGGCGCGTCGAGCGCGCGCTTGGCATCCAGCCGCGCGCGCGCGCCCGCGCGCCAGCGCGCGAGCTCGCCGGGGTCCGAGGCCCAGGCTTTCGCGGTTTCGATCAGGGAGTCGTCGTCGTCGTGCGCCGTCCCGGGCCGACCCGTCGCCGCTTCGATCCAACGCCCGATCCGGCCCAACGGCGTGGGCGTCACGCGGCTGAGGATCGGTACACCTTGGTAGGCGGCCTCGAACATCGTGGTGCCGCCGGCGACCGGCACCGTCGCCAAGGCGATGTCGATGCCTTGGTATCCGGCGAGGTAGCCGGGCCAGCCCGACTGGACGCCGAAATCCACCCGCGTCGGATCGACGCCGTGGCGCGCGAGGATGGCCGAAACGCGCGCACGCACGCGCGCATCGGCGAAGCCCGCGTTGCCCAGCCGCAGCCGCGAACCCGGCACGGCGCGCACGACCTTTGCCCATAACGCGAGGGACGATTCGCCCATTTTATAGAGGGCGGACAACGAACCGAACGTGACGCGGCCCTCGCGCAGGCACGGCGCGGGCGCGGGCGGCGGCGGGCCCTCGCCGAAAAGATACGGATCGTAGACGAACAAATCGGACGGCATCAGCCGCGCTTTGCCCGCATAGACCGGGCCGCCGGGATAAAGCGCCGCGTTGCCGATCAGCGCATCGAAAACCGGATCTGGGCACGGACCCAACATGTTCTGCCACGTCACTTGGATCGGCGCGACGCGATGGAGCGGAATCGCCGCGGTCGGCCCCAGGCAATCGCCCAAATCGACCAGGACGTCCAACTCGAGGGCCGCGAGTTCCCGGGCGGCCAAAGCGTGCCGCTCGCCCGCCCATGGCCCGCCCACCGCAAGCCCGCGCGCGTCGATCCCAAGTGCGCGCAAGGGGGCCAACGCTTGTTCGGGCGCGTCGGGCACGATCGCGATGGGCCGCACACGCGCCGGATCGAGCGTGCGCAGCAGCGGCACCAGCAGCGCCGCGTAGAAGGGCAAGATGGGATCCCACCCCAAAAAGGCGACGCGCAGCGGCCCGCCGTGGGCATCGCGTCGCGGGCGCAACGGCGTGTGCGCGCGGCGCGCGCGCGCGCGCGCATAGAACCATCCGCGCAGTTCGGAAAGAAACGCTTCGTCCGCGCCGTCGCGGTAGAGGCCCAGAACCACCCGGAATTGATCGAGACCGGGATCGTCGCGCGCGGCACAGACTTCATTCATGAGTCCGAAAGCGGTCTCGACCTCGCCCAGATCGCGCAACGCCACGGCCAATAGATAGCCCGTTTCGACCAGCGCTTCGGGCGAGGAAGCGCGCGCGCGCGCCGCGCCCATCGCCTCCGCCGACAGAACCGGACCGCCCAATTCGCGCGCGGCCGCTTCCAGGCGCGAGACGGCGTCCGCCGCGCCGGTATCGGCGGCGAAATCGGCGCGGGCGCGCAAATAGACTTCTTCTGGCGAATTCGGGGTCATCGAACGCGGGCATGCTAGCCCATCGTCGGGCGAAAATGCGACCCGCGCGGTCCTCAGCCGTAAAGGACCGGCCGACGCCAGAAATCCGGATTGAGGTTGTCCGGCGATCGCGCCACGACGAGCGGATGCGGCGCGCGATCGGCCTTGCGCCCGGTGCCGAGCCGATAAAGATAGAGCCGCCGGATCGTTTCCGGCGCCGCAAGACCGGCGGCCGAAACGGACTCCAACGCCGCCTCGAGCCCGGCGGAGTCCGCATAGAGCGAGGACGGCGCCAGCAAGGCGTGATACGCCTCGGCCACGCACGCGCGCAGCGCGATTTCGGGATCGGCGTGCGCGCGGGTTTCGTATCGGGCCGACGGCCACAAGAAGCGCCCGGCGGGCACCCGGATCGGCGCATCGAGATGCCGGCGCAACGCCGCCGCACCCTGCGCGTCGCGCCCGATCTCCGCCGCCAACCGCGCGAACCCCAAATCGTCGGCGAGGCTGGGCGCCGTCCGCCGGGCGCGCGCGAACGCTTCGAAGCACGCCAGCAGATCGCCCGCGCGCGCGCCGGCAGGACGTTCCGGATCGCGATAGCGATCCCACAGCACGTAGGGATCTTCGCTCGGATCGACCGCGGCCGGCACGCACAGCAAGCCCGATCGCGCCAGCGCCGCCGCGCGCCCGGGCGTGACGGCGAAAGCGTTGATCTGGTTCGGGCTGTCGACCAGATCGCCCATCGGGATCAGCCATCCCGGGCCGGGCAGCAGGCGATGGCGCGCGAACCCCAGCCGTTCCAAAGCCGCCAGCGGCGCAAGGTCGTAGCTATGGCCGTCCTTGATTTCGACCATGATCAAGGGCTCGGCGTCGCTAAGCAGCCGCGTCGCGCCTTCGATGACGGCAAGCTCGCCGCCTTCGACGTCGATCTTCACGAAGTCGAGCGCTTGCGCGACCGCGCTTGGCACCAAATCATCCAATCGCGCCACGGGCACCTCGAACGCGCCGTCCACCGCGCGACGCGAGCCCTCGACATGCTGATGCCCGCCGAAGCGCATCGTTCCGGTTTCGGCCCCGCACGCCGTTTCGAGCACGCGCGCCCGCCCGCCTGCGAAAGCCCGGCGCAATGCCTCGGCGAGTTGCGGGTGCGGCTCGAACGCGAGCACGTCGGCGCCGCCGGCGGCCAGCGTGCTTGCGTAGAATCCGAAATTGGCGCCGACGTCGAGCGCGGCGCGGACCGTCCCGGCCAAGCGCCGCGCGAAAGCGGCTTCGGGTTCGATCCAATCCTCGCGCTCGAGGAAGATGTAGGTCGACAATACGCGAATATCCGCCGGCACCAACGCCGTGGCGCCGCCCGCCAACGCGAGAAGCAATTCGTTATCCCGCACTGCAACCATGCGCCCCGCTTATAGCACTTCGCCATCCGCGCGCGCCCGGACTATGCTCGGTCGCCGAGGGGGAGGATTCCATGCTGCTGTTCCGCAACGCGCGTCTGATCGACGGCACATCCAAAACCGCCGCGCCGGGCACGGATGTTCTGATCGAAGGCGGCACGATCCGCGAGGTTTCGGGGAAGCCGATCAAGTCGCGCGCCGCGCAGACGATCGATCTGCGGGGCAAAACGCTGATGCCCGGCCTGATCGATTGCCACGTCCACGTCGTGGCCACGATGGCCAACCTCGCGCGCAATGCGGCGATGCCGACCAGCTTCCAAGCGCTCAAATCCGTCGAGGTGATGTCGGGGATGCTGATGCGCGGCTTCACCACCGTGCGCGACGCCTCGGGGGCGGATTTCGGCCTCAAAATGGCGGTCGACGAGGGACTGTTCCGGGCGCCGCGCCTATTCATCTCGGGCAAGTCGCTGAGCCAGACCGGCGGGCACGGCGATCTGCGCGGCCGCTTCGACGACCGCGATTTCTGCCTGTGCCACGCGCGCGTCGGGTTGCTCGCGCGCGTCGCCGACGGCGTCGACGCGGTCCGCAAGGCCGCGCGCGAGGAGATCAAGGGCGGCGCGGACTTCATCAAGATCATGGCCTCGGGCGGGGTCGCCTCGCCGACAGACCCCATCGACTTCCTGGGCTATTCGCGCGACGAGATCGAAGCCATCGTCGAGGAATGCGCGAATTCGAAGACCTACGTCGCCGCGCACGCCTACACGGCCGAAGCGATCGCGCGCGCGGTCGAATGCGGCGTGCGCACGATCGAGCACGGCAATCTGGTCGACGCGGCCACGGCCAAGCTGATGGCGCGCAAGGGTGCCTTCGCCGTGCCCACACTCGTGACCTACGACGCGCTCGCGAACGAGGGGGCGGCGCTGGGCCTGCCCCCCGAAAGCGTGGCGAAGATCGAAAACGTCCGCGGCGCGGGCTTGCGGTCGTTGGAGATTTTCCGCAAGGCAGGCGTGAAGATGGCCTTCGGATCGGACCTCTTGGGCGAAATGCACCGGCACCAATCGACCGAATTCGCGATCCGCGCGCGCGTGCTGCCCGCGCACGAGGTGATCGCCTCGGCGACGTCGGTCGCGGCGGAATTGCTGCGCATGGAAGGCAAACTCGGCGCGATCGCGCCCGGCGCGTTCGCCGATTTGCTGGTCGTGGACGGCGATCCGTTGAAGGATATCGGCGTGCTGACGGGCCAGGGCGAGCATCTGCTCGCGATCATGAAGGGCGGTGCCTTCGTCAAGAACGCGCTCGCGTGACCTAAACCGCGCCCGCGCGATAAAAGAAAGATCGGGAGGAGATCAAGATCCATGCTGAAACCCGCCACGCGCGACGCGTTGAAGACCGTGAGCACGCCCACTTTGTGCACCGCCTTGTTCAAGCGCGGTCTGCGAAACCAATTCATCCAGGACGTCCGCCCGCTCAACCCCGGCCTGCCGACGATGGTGGGCGAGGCCTATACGCTGCGCTACATCCCCGCGCGCGAGGATCGGAATCCGATTTCCGTCTTCCAGAACCGCGCCCACCCCCAACGCAAGGCGGTCGAGGAATGCCCGCCGGGCGCCGTCATGGTGATCGACAGCCGCAAAGACGCGCGCGCCGCGTCGGCCGGATCGATTTTGGTGACGCGGCTGATGGTGCGCGGGGTCGCGGGCATCGTCACCGACGGCGGCTTCCGCGACAGTCCGGAAATCGCGCGGCTCGCCATTCCGGCCTACCACAACCGGCCATCCGCGCCGACGAACCTGACGCTGCACGAAGCGATCGAAATCGACGGGCCCATCGGGTGCGGCGACGTCGCCGTGTTTCCGGGCGACGTGATCGTGGGCGACGGCGAGGGCGTGGTCGTCGTCCCGGCCGGGATCGCCGACGAGCTCGCGGCCGAAGCGGTCGAAATGACCGCGTTCGAAGATTTCGTGACCGAACGCGTGCTCGACGGACGCTCGATCCTGGGGCTTTATCCCGCCACCGACCCCGCGACCAAGCCCGCCTTCGAAGCTTGGCGCAATGAAAAGGGACGCTGAGACCATGCCCGCCGCACCCCGCACGATCCGCCTCGATCCCGCCGACAATCTGATCGTTGCCGTCGATCCGCTCGAACCCGGGTTCGAGGGGTACGGCGCACGCGCGGCCGCGAAGATTCCGCGCGGCCACAAAATGGCGATCGAGCGCGTGCCGCAAGGCGCGCCCTTGCGCAAATTCGGCCAGATCATCGGCTTCGCAACGCGCGACGTGGCGCCGGGCGAACACGTGCATACCCACAACTGCGAGTTCGCCGCCTTCGCGCGCGACTACGCGCACGCCGAGAACGCGCGCCCCTGGGATCCGCTGCCCATCGAACGGCGCCGGACATTCCAAGGCTATCGGCGCGCCGACGGCCGCGCGGGCACGCGCAATTACATCGGCATCCTGACGTCGGTGAATTGCTCGGCCTCGGTCGCGCGGTTCATGGCCGAGGCGCTGACGCGCTCGGGCATCCTCGACGACTATCCGGAGATCGACGGCGTCGTGCCGTTCGTGCACGGCACGGGCTGCGGCATGGCCGCGAAGGGCGAGGGCTACGACATCCTGCAGCGCACGTCCTGGGGCTATGCGACCAATCCGAATGTCGGCGCGGTGCTGCTGGTCGGCCTGGGCTGCGAGGTGTTCCAGATCGCCGAAATGAAAAAAGCCTACGGCATCCAGGAAAGCGACAAGTTCCGCTCGATGACGATCCAAGACACCGGCGGCACGCGCAAAACCATCGAGGCGGGCGTCGCCGCGATCAAGGAAATGCTGCCGACCGCCGCCAAAGTGAAGCGCGAGCCCATCCCCGCCTCGGAACTGATGCTCGCCTTGCAGTGCGGCGGATCCGACGGCTATTCGGGCATCACCGCCAACCCGGCCTTGGGTGCGGCGGTGGATCTGCTGGTCGAACAGGGCGGCACCGCGATCCTCTCCGAAACGCCGGAGATCTACGGCGCCGAGCATCTGCTGACGCGCCGCGCCGCTTCGCGCGAGGTCGGCGAGAAACTCGTCGAAATCATCAAATGGTGGGAAGGCTATACGGCCAAACACGGCGGCTCGATGGACAACAACCCCTCCCCCGGCAACAAGGCGGGCGGGTTGACCACGATTTTGGAGAAGTCTCTGGGTGCTGCGGCCAAAGGCGGCACGACGACCTTGCGCGGCGTCTATCGCTACGCCGAACGCGTGGACACCAAAGGCTTCGTGTTCATGGACACGCCGGGCTACGACCCGACCTCCGCCACGGGCCAAGTGGCGGGCGGGGCCAACGTGTTGTGCTTCACCACGGGCCGCGGCTCGGCCTATGGCTGCAAGCCGACGCCCTCGATCAAGCTTGCGACCAATTCCGACATCTACCGCCGGATGATCGACGACATGGACGTCAATTGCGGGGACATCGTCGACGGCGTCACCGTGCGCGACAAGGGCAAGGAGATCTTCGAGAAGATCCTGGCCGTCGCCTCGGGCGAGAAATCCAAATCCGAGGAACTCGGCTACGGCGACAACGAATTCGTGCCGTGGCAAATCGGCGCGACGATGTGACTCAGTTTCGCGGGCGGTACAGCGCGCGCGCGGTCTCGTAAAGCGCCTTGCGCGCGAGGGCGGGGCCGAGCGCGCCCTCGACGAGCGCGATGTCGGCCGGTTCGAAGGGCCGGCGCGCGCGCGTCGAAGGCAAATCGGTGCCGAACATCAGCGCGTCCGGGTTGGCGGCGGCGATTTTTTCCATCGCCTCGATGGGATCGAGCTGCACGCGCCCGAAACCGGTCGCCTTCACCTTGGCGCCGCCGCGCGCGAGTTCCACGACGTGGGGCAGGCCCGCGTCGCTCAGCCCCAAATGGTCGATCACGAGGCGCGGCAATCGCGCGAGCACCGCGAGTTCGTCGGTGCCGAGCGTTGCGAGATCGGCGTAAAGCTCGACATGCCAGCCGCACAGCCGGTGCACGCGATTGGCGAAGCTTTCGATCCTGTCGAAGCTTTCCGAGCCGCCGCGTCGCACGTTGAAGCGCACCGCGCGCACGCCGGCGCGATCGAGCGCCAGGATTTCGTGGTCGAGCGTCGAGTGGGGCAGCTGGGTGACGCCCACGAAACCCGGCCCCAACGCCGCCAGCGCCGCCACAAGGTAATCCTGGTCGAACGCCTGGAACGAGCCCGAGACGACGGCCCCGCCCGTCACCCCCAGCGGCTTGGCCGCGGCCAGATAATCGGCGGCGGTGAAGGCGGGCGGCAGATAACCGTCGTTGGCGACCAGCGGGAAGCGCGGATCGACGACGTGCAGATGCGCGTCGAACAAGGGGCCCCGCGCGGTCATCCGGCGAATTTGGGTTCGACGCGGCCCGGCACGTCCACGCGCGTGCGGAACAAACCGCCCGATTGCGGCCATTGGGCCAATTGCTCGGCCGTGCGGTTGGACTTCAGGCTCGTGACGAACAGCGTCTTGAGATCGTCCCCGCCCAGACAAACCATCGTCGGCCAGGGCGTGGGCACGGGGATTTCGCGCTCGATCGTGCCGTCGGGACGCCAGCGCAGAACCTTGCCGCCATCGACGGCCGCCGACCAGTAATGCCCCTCCGCGTCGACGGCGCCGCCGTCCGGGCGGCCCATGCCGGGGCCGTATTCGGCGAAGCGGCGGCCATTGGCGAACGAGCCGTCGGCGCCGACGTCGTAGATGGTCACCGTATGGGTGGGCGAATCCGCGAAATAGGCGCGCGCGCCATCGGGCGCGAAAGCGAGCCCATTCGAGACGGTCGTGGCGTCGACGACCTTCGTCACCGTCAGATCGGGATCGAGCCGGTAGAGCGCGCCGCCCGCGCGCGTGCGCGGTTCGAACATCGTGCCCGCGTAAAAGCGCCCGCGCGCGTCGCAGCGCCCGTCGTTGAACCGCGTGGTCGCCGGATCCCAATCGCCCTTCCAGATCGGCGCGCACGCGCCGGTCGCGAAGTCGAACGCGTAGAGCCCGTCGCGCAAAGCGACGACCGCCCCGCCCTTCTCGCGCAGCGCAAAGCAGCCGATATGCTGGGGCATCGTCCAGATCTTGAGATCGCCCGACGCCGGATCGAGCCGGTGCAGTTTGGCCCCCGGAATGTCCACGAACCACAGCGCGCGGCCGGCCGCGTCCCAAATCGCGCATTCCAGCGTGCCGCCTTCGATACCGGCGATCCGTTCCATCACAGTTTCTCCACTTCGAAACGCACCTGTCCGGACAGCGCGCGGCCGGGATCGAGCACCCAAACGCCCGTGTCGGCCGCCCCCTTGTCCATCCGGTTCATGCCGTCGTTCGCGTTGGTCACGGGTTCGACGCAAAAGAACGGCCGACCCGGCGGCACGAAAATCACCGCATGCCCGAAAGCCGGATCCGCGGCGATGGAAATCGCGCGGCCGAGTTCGGGTAATTCGATGCGCGCGAAGCCGCTCCAACCCGCGAAGCAATTGTCGATGGCCAGCGGCGCGACGAGCTTTCCCTCGGCGAAGTTCCAGGCCGGCGGCACGGGCTCGAAGGCCACGGGCATCATCGCCTCGTCGTTGCGCCAATAGCCGCCGGCAGACGTGGTCAGCCGCGTGTTCGCCGCGCGCGGGAAATAGGGATGCAGGCCCAACCCGGCGGGCGCCGGCGCGTCGCCGGTATTCATGATCTCCAACGCGATCGTCAGTCCGGCCGCGTCAAGCGTGAAGCGCTGCGTGGCTTTGTAGGGAAAAGGCCACTCCGCTGCGCGCGGGCCGACGGCGTCGTGCTCGAAGACGAGCGTCGCGGACGCGGCCCCCATATCCGCCACGGCCCACGGGCGCTGCCAGGCGTTGCCGTGGATCGAATGCGGATGCGCGCCGAAATTCGGCGCCAAACGATGCGTCCGGCCGCGAAAGCGCAGCGTGCATTCGCGCAGACGGTTCGAATAGGGGATCGTCGGAAAGCAGCCGGCTTGGCGCACGTCGCGCGCGGCGAGCGCGGCCTGGCCCATGCGGCGAAGCAATTCGACCTCGCCCGACCGCCACCCCGCGATGGCGCCGCCGATCTCGGGCGCCAGATCGAGCGTCATGTCGCCCGCGCGCAAACTCGGCGTTCGGGGGGTGAAATCGGCGGCGGTTTCCGGCACGATCCTGCGGCTCCGGGACGACTCGGGGAAACGAACGATATCAGGGGAAAACCATGGCCGCCTACGCCCAGTATCCGAGCCTGAAGGACCGCGTGGTTTTCGTGTCGGGCGGGGGAACGGGCATCGGTGCGGCGTTCGTCGAGGCATTCGTACGCCAAGGTGCCCGCGTCGCGTTCGTGGACATCGCCGAAGCGCCCTCGCGCGCGCTCGCCGACCGGCTGGCGGCCGAGGGACTGCATCGGCCGCACGTCCAGATGTGCGACGTAACCGACTCCGACGCCTACGCCCGCGCGATCGCGCGCGCCGCGGCCGAGGCCGGGCCCATCCGCGTCCTGCTCAACAACGCCGCACGCGACGACCGGCACAAGATCGAGGACGTGACGCCCGAGTATTGGGACAAGTGCCTCGCCGTAAACCTGAAACACCAGTTCTTCGCGACGCGTGCCGTCGCCCCGATCATGGCCGAGGCGGGCGGCGGATCGGTGATCAACATGGGTTCGATCTCGTGGATGCGCGGGCGGGATATCTTCATCGGCTACGCGACCAGCAAATCGGCGATCAACGGCATGACCCGCTGCCTCGCGCGCGAATTGGGTCCGCGCAACATCCGCGTGAATTGTCTCGTGCCGGGGGCGATCGTGACCGAACGGCAGACCCAATTGTGGCGCGACCCGGACGCGGACCGGCAATTCCTCGAGGCCCAGTGCCTCAAATATCGCCTGGATCCCGGCCATTGCGCGCGAATGGCGCTTTTCCTGGCCTCGGACGACTCCGACGGTTGTTCGGGTCAGAATTTCATCGTGGACGGCGGATTGGTATGACATACCGCGACGATTGCGCCGGGTGCCTCGCTCCCCTAAGGTAGCCGTCCGTTCAACCTCGCCGACCAGCATTCCGTGACGCCGCAGCCCCCGAATCCCGAACCGAAGAAAAAGAAGAAGTCGCTCTCGCCGATCCTCGACCAGATCGTGCACGGCGGTTCGTCGGTCGCGCTGAATCTGATCAAGATGCAGACGATCGCGGGCGATCAGGCCCTGTTCCGCTCGCCGAGCCTGAACAAGACCGTCATCTTCAAGTATCCGAATTTCGACCAGCAGATCGCCGATCAACCGGCGGCACCGCCCGGCGGCGACAAGCCGGCCGTCGCGGATACGGCGGCGAAGGCCGACCGGCCCATCGAAACCGCGATCTACGTGCCGCACGATGCGGCCGAAATCGGTTCGGGCGGATACGCCATCTATCTGCGACAACGCGACTTCGAAAACCTGATCAAGCACCATGTCGGCGTCGATATGGGCCAGATCTCCGCCGCCTACGAGCGCGACGTTGAGATCCTGCGGACGATCGACTCGATTCCCTCGCTCGACCCGTTCCTGCTCAAAAGCGCGCTATCCAAGCATCTGAGCGAGATCCATCCCGGCTATTTCCAGATCTCCGACATCGAGGAAGCCGGGATCAAGACGCTGATCGCCGGCAAGGTCAATCCGATCGTCGCCAAGGCGCTGGGGCTGACCTCGGCGACCGACGTGAACGAACGCTCCGCGCGCTTCTTGCAGGCGCTTTGGGATCCCACGATGCCCGAAGCGAAGCTTTTCGTTTCCGCCTTCGGCATTTCGGGCGATCAAGCGCAGCAGATCTTCGAAGGCTGGAAGGGCGTCTCGTTCTACGAGCACACGTTCAATCGCAACAAAGCGTCGACCGCCAAATTGCTCGGTTGGCTGAATTCGGCGGATTCGATCCCGATCGATATCCGCGAATTCAAGCATTACAAGGAACAGCAGGACATGTTCCGCCTGCAGATCATCAAGAAGCTGCGGAACATCGTCTCGAACGTGTCGTCGATTTTCGGCGAATACACGGTCTGCCACGGCAAGTTCATGAACGACGGCGACCCCAAGCCGTTCCGCCAGTTCCTGGCGGGCGTCTACCGCCGCTATTGGGTGCTCGGCTATTGCTCGATGGCGGTACTGCACGCCTCGAGCATCTTCGACCGCTTCATGCAGGGCGCCGTGCAGAACAAGCTGACCTTCGAACAGTGCGACGAAATGCTCAAGCGCATGGACGTCTCGCTGTCCAGCCAGGCCAACGTCCAAGGCGGCCTATAAGGGCCGCGAGGCCACGATTTCGATCTCGACCTTGAATTCGGGTCGCGTGAAGCCCGAAACGATCACGAGCGTGGAGGCCGGCGGCGGCGCCTCGGCGAACCACGCGTCGCGCGCGGCCATATAGGGGGCCATTTCCTCGCGCGACGTGACGAAGGCATTGACGCGCACCACGTTCCCCCGCCCCATCCCGGCCGATGCGAGGATCGCATCCAGATGCCGGAATATGACCGCGCATTGGCCCGCGCAATCGGCCGGCACCGTGCCGTCTTTGGCGAGACCGAGCTGGCCCGAGGCGAACAGCAGGCGTCCGGGCGTTTCGACCTCGACGGCGTGCGCGTAACGCGCGAAAGGCGGGGAAAGTTCGGACGGATTGTGACGTTTCATGGGGACTCTCGCGGCGTCTGGCGCGGGCGGAACGGGTCCAGTATATAACCGGTCTTCCCCCGACGGAGCGATATCCGCATGACGAAGGCTTGGCGCAACTGGCTCGACCTGACCACCGAGGAATTCCGCGCGCTGGATCCCGCGCGCACCGTGGCGCTGCTCCCCGTCTCGGCGGTCGAGCAGCACGGCCCGCATCTGCCGGTGTCGGTCGACCAGGTTCTGTGCGCGGGCATCGTCGCGCGCGCGGCCCAGATTTCAGGCGATACGCCGGTGATCGTCCTGCCCCAGCAGGACGTCGGCAAGTCCAACGAGCATCTCGCCTTCCCCGGCACGCTGTCGTTTTCGGCCGAGACGTTGATCCGCATCTGGACCGAACTGGGCGAATGCGTGTACCGCGCGGGCCTGCGCAAACTCGTGCTCTACAACTCGCACGGCGGCCAGCCGCAAATCATGGACGTGGTCGCGCGCGACCTGCGCGTGCGCCTGAACATGGCCGCCGTGGCGACGTCGTGGTGGGCCTTCGGCATGCCCGAAGGCCTGTGGAACGCCAAGGAGAGCAAGCACGGCATCCACGCGGGCGGCGTGGAAACCGCGATGATGATGCATCTGGCGCCGGGCAGCGTCCGGGCCGACAAGGTGGCGAATTTCGAACCCGGGCAGCTCGATCTCGCCAAGGAATACGAGCTGCTGACCTATACGGGATCGAGCGCGCTCGCCTGGCAGGCGCAGGATCTGAACATGTCGGGTGCCGTCGGCGACGCGCGCGACGCGGACGCCGAGCGCGGGCGCAAGGTCGTGGACCACGCGGCCGGCAAGCTCGTGAAGCTGCTGGCGGAGGTCTCGCGCTTCCCGCTGGACAAGATCCGGTCCCTGCCCTGATGCCCCGTTTCGGCGACCGCTCCCTGATCCCGGCCGAGGCGGTGCGCCTCGCGGCCTTGGGCGAACTCGCGCAAGGCAACGCGACGCTGGGCGCCTTGTCGGTATCGGTGCGCGGGTTCGTGTCGCGCCTGATGGGCCCGTCGTTGGACGTGCTCGGCGTGTCGATCGAACAGCTGCGCTACGAAGGCCTCATCGAAACCGTCGGTCGGCGCGCGGGGCCGGGGCAAAGCCTCACGGCCGAAAGCGAACTGACGCTGACCGAGAAGGGGCGCGAAGCCTTGCGCGACCTGTTGCGCAGTCCCGTGCGCGCGCCGATGACCGATCTTTCGAAGATGGTCGTGGCATTGAAGCTCCGCTTCCTCGATCTTCTGCCCGCCGAGGAACGCGCGGCCCAGCTCGAACAATTGGTCGAGATGGCGGAGACGGACATCGCCCGGCTCAAGGACCTCGCGGCGCGCGGCGCCGACGGGTTGATGGGCGATTGGTTGGCCCACGACATCGGCGAAGCCGAACGCTGGCGCGCTTGGTACGCCCAGAAGCTGGCGGCGATCAAAGCCTAGACGAGGTGCTGGCCGCCGTTGACGTGGATTTCCGTCCCGGTCACGTAGGCGAAATCGGGCGAACACAGGGCGAAGATCGCGTCGGCCGTTTCCGCGGTCGTTCCCATGCGCCGCATCGGAATGCGGTTGATGAGCGGTTCGTATTCGGCCGAGATCATGTCGGTAACGATTTCGCCCGGGGCGACGGCGTTGACGCGGATGCCGAGCGGCGCGAGTTCGACCGCCATTTCCCGCGTGAGGCCCGAGAGGGCGGCTTTCGAGGTCGAATAGGCCGAGCCCGCGAACGGATGCGCGCGGTGCGCGGCGATCGACGTGACGTTCACGATGGCGCCCTTCGCCCGCGCGAGCGCGCCCGCGAACCCCCGCGTCAATTCGAGCGCCGCGAAGAAATTGAGCTCGAAGACCTTGTGCCACGCGTCCAGTTCGCCGTGCAGAACGCCCAAGCGTTCCTTGTAGGGCGTCTTGGGGCTGACGCCGGCGTTGTTGACGAGGGCGTGCAACGGCCCGTCGCCGAGCAGGTTGTTGATTTCGTCCACGAAGCGCCGCCGATCGGCGGGCACCGACAAGTCGCAGGCGACGTGATGGGCCCAATTGGGATCGACGCGGCAATCGGCGGGGATCGCTTCGCGCGAGCAGGTGAAAAGCCGCCAACCCGCCGACGCGAAGCGTTTGACGGTGGCATGCCCGATGCCGCGCGAGGCGCCGGTGAGAACGAGGGTCCGCTGATCCGACATGGGGCCCAGCGTACCGCGTAACGTCAGCGGACGGAAACCACCTTGAAGGGCCGGGTCTCGCCGTCGTGCTCGGTGATCGAAACGTACTCGCCCGGCACGAAACGGTGCCGGTCGAACTTGAAGATCGGCTCGTCGTCGTCCCCGCCCGGCGCGTAGGAGAACGCCCAGCGCCCGCCCTTGCCGTGCACGAGCAAGCCGCGCTCGTCCGCCGCGCCCCGCCAGAACCGGCGCACGGTGCAGCGGTCCTTTTCCTTGCGCCAAGCGTCGGGGTCGAGATGTCCGTCGGCGGCCAACGGGGCGGCGAATTCGTAACCGCAGGCCGGATCCCCATCCGGCGTTTGCTTGGTTCGGGCGAGTTCGAGGCGGATATGCTTGAGCGTCATGTCCTGTCCTAACTCTCAATGTGCCGGCTTGCCGCGCGCCGGATTGTCGGGATGGGTGTCGCAAAAATGCCGCAAGGCGAGTTTGAGCGTCGCCGCGCGCAGAACGTCGCCGCGGGCGACGGCCGCGGCCAGATCCTCGCGGATCATGGTCTTGACGTGGCGCACGCCGTTCTCGTCCTGACACAGCCATGCGCCGAGTTCGACGGCGGCCATCTCGGGAATACGCTCGTGCTCGGCGATCGCGCGCACCTCGTCGGCCGTCAGATCGGCGAGCGACAGGCAATCGATCCACGTCAGCATGGCGTTCCTCCCCGTGTTCCGCCGGCCCGATCAGTGCGCCATCAGCACCGGCAGGTCGGCGTTCTGCAGAACATGGCGCGTGACGCCGCCGAACACGAGTTGGCGCAGGCGGCTATGTGTGTAGGCGCCCATGATCAGCAGCCCGCACCCGGCCTTTCGCGCTTCGGCTAGGATGTGCGGACCGGCTTGGATCGTCGGCACGTCCGCGCGCGCGACGTCGATCTTCAGGCCGTGACGCGCGGTATACGCTTCGAGCGGCGCTTGATCGTTCTCGGCGACGTTCGTACCCGCGACGATGGCGACGACCTTCGAGGCGCCTTTGAGAAACGGCAGGCCCGCGCCCAGCGCGCGCGCGGCTTCGCGGCTGCCGTTCCACGCGAAGGCGACGGGCTTGTCGAACGAGATGTCCCCCGCGGACGGCGCGACCATGACCGGCCGGCCGGTTTCCAGCAGCGCGGTTTCGAACGCGACGGTCGAGGCGATCTGATCCTCCTCCGACGGGCGGGGAAGGACGATCAGGTCGGCGAAACGCCCGTGCCGGGCGATCGCGTCCTCCTCCGAGCCCGACGGCTCGATCAGCGCGCTCTCGACACCGGCGGCGGCGCTCCAAGCGGCATAGGCCGCGCGTGCGGCCTCGGCGCGGCGCTTTAGGTCCTTTTCGGCGGCGCCGACGATCTGCTCGACGAGCGCGCCCGAAGCGCCCTCGCCGACGAACGGGACCGCGTCGCGCGGATCGCCCGCGGCATGCAGCGCTTCCACGCGCGCGCCGAATTTGCGCGCGACGGCCGCGGCGGCGGCCAGCGTGCGCGGATCGGACGCGGCACCGGACAACGGCGCCATGACGACCTTAATGCCCATGAGTCCCTCCCATTCGTATGCCGAAGTATACGCCCCTTGGGGGCCCCGCCGATTGACCTATCTCAACCGGGGTATCGCCCCCGATTACAGCCAAAACGGCGCCACTTTGCCAGCGGCGACGGTCCCGGCGCCTTATGTGGAGCCGCGCCGAAGCGCCGCGCGAGCGGCGGCAAAGACGTCGTCCATCTTCCCGCCCGCATCGAGCCGCCGCCATTCGAGCGCCCCGAGATCGAGCGTGGATTGCCACAGCGCGACGTCCGCCCCTGCGTCCGACGCGTCGTCGGACCGCGCGCCGGTGCGTTCGACGCGGATATGTTCGGGGCAATCGAGCCAGAGCCCGTCGAACCGAACCGCCGAGGCGCGCGCGACATCCGCCGCGCGCGCGCGTTCCGCCGGATCGGCGAACACCGCGTCGAGCACGACCGCGTGGCCGGCGGCCAGCGCCGTTCGCGCGCGCGCGAACAAAGAGTCGTAGACGGCGGCACTCGCGGCCTTCGTATAGGCGTCGGGCGGCAGCTTGGTTTCCGGCGCGGCACCGGCCAGGCGCTTGCGTTCGACGTCCGAGCGCAAAACGACTGCGCCGGGTACCACCCCCAGATCGGGTGCGACGACCGCCGCCACGCCGCTTTTGCCGGCGCCCGACAAGCCGCCCACTGCGACGAGGCGCGGCGCGGGCCGATGGGCGAGATAATCGCGGGCGAGCGCAAAGCAGGTTTCGGCGGCCGCGCGCTCCGCCGCCGCGCGCGCGGGATCGGATTGCGCTGTCGCGGCGAAGCCGCGTGTCTTTGCGACAATGGCCGCGCGCAGGGATTGGAAGAGGGGCAGCAGCGCGAGCCCTTCCTCGTCGGGGCGAACTTGCGCGTAGCGCGCGAGCAGCGCGTTGGCGAGATCGTACCGGCCGATCCGCGCGAGATCGACCAGCGGAAAAGCCAGATCGAACAGCGTGTCGATGCACGCGATACGGTCGTCGAACTCGATGCCGTCGAAGGGCACCGGTGCGCCGGCGATCGTGCAGATGTTCCGCAGATGCAGATCGCCGTGGCAGCGGCGCACCGCGCCCGCGCGACGGCGCGTCTCGATCAAGCGGCGATGACGCGCGATCTCGGCCCGCGTAGCGGCGTCCAGCGCCTCGACGGCCACCGGATCGAACAACTTGGCGAGATCGGCCCGGTCACCCGCCTCGGTCCAGGCGAGATCCGCAATACCGCCATGCGCGGGCGTGCGATCGGCCGCTTCGTGCGCGGCGGCGAGGACATCCGCCAGCAGGCGCATGTCGCGCGGGGAAAGATCGCCGCGCGCCGCGCGCGCATCCCACAGGCCCGCGCCGTCGAACCGGCGCATGACGACGACCCAGTCGAGGATCTCGCCCGCACCGCCCACGCCCGAGCGCGTCACCGGTTCGACGCCGAGATAGAGATCCGGCGCCCAGCGCCGATTGACCGCGAGTTCCGCCCGGCATGCCGCTTCGCGCCGTTCGAGCGTCGAGAAGTCCAGGAACGGGAACGCGACCGCGCGCTTGAGCTTGCAGGCGCGGTCCCCCGCCAGGAACACGGCGGAAATGTGGGTATCGATCCGTTGCGGTGCCACGCCGCCATGCGCCGCCGGATCGGCGAGGATCGCGAGCGCTTCGTCCTGGCCCGCCATCACCCCGGTCACGCCGGATCGCGCCGGCGCTCGAGGACGCCCACGGGGTCCATGTGCACGATCACATCCGCGCCCGGAAACGCCGCGAGGACCGCTTCTTCGACCGCATCCGCGGCGACGTGCGCATCGGCCAGCGTCAATGCGCCGTCGAGTTCGAGATGCATCTGCACGGAGATGTTGGGTCCGGTCGCGCGCGTGCGCAGATCGTGCACGTCGCGGATCAGCGGCTGGGCGCGGGCGATCGCCATGATCTTGGCGCGCGTCGCCTCGGGCAATTCGCGGTCCATCAGGTGATCGAGCGCGTCGCGCCCGATCGCCCAGGCGCCCTTCAGGATGAAGGCGCCGATGGCGAGCCCGCACAGCGGATCGACCAGCGACCAGCCCAGGGCCATCGACGCGAGCAGCGACAGCGCCACGCCGCCGTTGAGCAGAAGGTCGGAGGCGTAGTGCAGCCGGTCTGCGCCCACCGCCAGCGAACCCGTGCGCTCGACCACATGGCGCTGATAGCGCACGAGCGCGAGCGTCAGCACGATCGACAGCGCCGTGACCGCAAGGCCGACCTCGCCGCGCTCGACCGGCACGGGCGCCCACAGCCGATGCAAAGCCTCCGAGAACAGCAGCAGCGCCGACCCGGCGATGAACGCGGCTTGGGCGAGACCCGCCAGCGCCTCGGCCTTGCCGTGGCCGAAGCGATGCTCCTCGTCCGCCGGTTCGAGCGCGTGGCGAACGGCGAACAGATTGACGAGCGAGGCGGCGGCGTCGAGCAGCGAGTCCAGCAGGCTCGACAGCACCGAAACAGAATCCGTCATCACCCACGCGACGGTCTTGGCGAGGATGAGGGTCGTCGCGACCGCGACCGAGGCGTAGGTCGCGCGGCGCATCAGCTGCGCGCGGGCCTCCGCCGGGATCGCGTCGATCGTGCTCACGGGAATTGCCGCTCCGTCCGCCAAGCATCGCCCTCGCGACGATGCACGAGCCGTTCGTGCAGGCGGAACGGCCGATCATGCCAGAATTCGATCACGGCGGGTACGACCCGGAAACCGGACCAATGCGGCGGCCGCGGCACTTTGCCGAGGCCGAATTTCAGCGTGTATTCGGCGACGCGCTTTTCGAGCGTCCAGCGCCCATCCATCGGGCGCGATTGCTGGGACGCCCAAGCGCCGATCTGGCTGCCGCGCGGCCGGGACTCGAAATAGGCGTCGGCCTCGGCCTCGCTCACGACTTCGACCGCCCCTTCCACGCGCACCTGCCGGCGCAAGCTCTTCCAGTGGAACAACAACGCCGCCTTGCGATGGGCCAAGGCTTGGCGGCCTTTCTTGCTTTCGAAATTGGTGTAGAAGACGAAGCCGCGCGCATCGAACCCCTTCAGCAGGACCATGCGCACCGAGGGCATGCCGTCCTCGCCGACGGTGGCGACGGCCATGGCTTCGGGATCATTGAGTTCGCCGGCTTTGGCTTCCTCGAGCCAGCTTGCGAAACGGGCGATGGGATCGACGCTGGGGTCGAGTTCCGGGGCGGGGGTGGACGAATCGCTCATATCCTCTAAATAGATCGTCGCGAGCCGGAATAGAATGCCGCCGGGCGCGTTTTCCCAAACATCCGGCCGCATGCCGGATGCCAACCGTTCGCAGGAGGACGGAAAAATGCGTGGAATCAAGATTTTCGCCATCGGTGCGATCGCGCTTTCATTGGCCGCCTGCGCGGATAACGGCGGCACCAAGCAAAACGTCGGTACGGTTTTGGGCGGTATCGGCGGGGCGGTGATCGGCTCGCAATTCGGGCGCGGCAATGGCCAGCTCGTGGGGGTCGCCATCGGTACGCTGGCCGGTGCGTTTTTGGGCAGCGAGATCGGCAAGTCGCTCGACCGCGCCGACCAAGCGGCGATGCGCCGCGCCGAAACCCAGGCGCAGACCGCCCCGGTGGGCCAGCGCATTTCGTGGAGCAACCCGGAAAGCGGCAATTCGGGCTCGGTCACGCCGACGCGCGAAGGCCGCGACGCCGCCGGCAATCAGTGCCGCGAGTACCAAACGACCGTCACGGTCGGCGGCAAGGAAGAGCAGGCTTACGGTACCGCCTGCCGCCAAGCCGACGGCAGCTGGAAAGTCGTGAACTGATCCCAGCATCGAACCCGCCCCGATACCGCGACCATCCACGCCGTTGATCGGCGGGCGCTTTCGTGTAGGATGCGCGCCAATTCGCAAGGCAATTCGCGGACTTGGGCAGCATGTCGGACACCAAAGCGCTGATGCGGGGCAAGCGCGGCCTCATCATGGGGGTCGCCAACGACCGCTCGATCGCGTGGGGCATTTCCAAGGCTTGCGCCGAATATGGCGCGGAGCTCGCCTTCACCTACCAAGGCGAGGCGTTGGAAAAGCGCGTCCGCCCGCTGGCCGCGGAGATCGGGTCGGATTTTCTCGTTTCCGCCGACGTCACGGATAGCGCCTCGCTGGACGCCGCCTTCGAGGCCGTCGCCAAGCGCTGGGGCAAGCTCGACTTCGTCGTGCACGCCATCGCCTATTCCGACAAGGAACAGCTCAAGGGCAAGTATCTCGACACCACGCGCGAGAACTTCCTGAACTCGATGGACATCTCGGTGTTCTCGTTCACGGACGTCGCGCGCCGCGCGCGCCCGCTGCTCAATCCGGGCGGATCGCTGCTGACGCTGTCCTATATCGGCGCCGAGCGCATCATCCCGCATTACAACGTGATGGGCGTGGCCAAGGCGGCGCTCGAAGCTTCGGTGCGCGCGCTCGCGGTCGATCTCGGTCCCGAGAACATCCGCGTCAACGCGATTTCCGCCGGCCCCATCCGCACGCTCGCCGCCTCGGGGATCGGGGATTTCCGCTACATCCTCAAATGGAACGAGCTGAACGCGCCCTTGCGCCGCGCCGTGACCATCGAGGAAGTGGGCGGTTCGGCGGTCTACTTGCTGTCCGGCCTGGGCGCCGGCGTCACCGGCGAGGTGCTGCACGTCGACAACGGCTATCACGTCGTGGGCATGATGGCGACGGAGTCCGCCGGCGGCCTCGCCGAGCTGTTGAACGGCTTCAAGAACAAGGGCGCATGAGCGCCAATTCCTTCGGCACGCTCTTCCGCGTCGCGACCTGGGGCGAAAGCCACGGGCCCGCGATCGGGGCGGTCGTCGACGGCTGCCCGCCGCGCCTGCCGCTCGACGAAGCCTGGATCCAGGATTTCCTCGACAAACGCAAACCCGGCACGTCGCGCTTCGTCACGCAGCGCAAGGAACCCGACCGGGTCGAAATCCTGTCGGGCGTGTTCGAAGGCCGCACGACCGGCACGCCGATCTCGCTGCTGATCCGCAACGAGGATCAGCGTTCGAAGGATTATTCGGAGATCGCCGGGAAGTTCCGGCCCGGCCACGCCGATTACGCCTATTGGGCCAAATACGGCATCCGCGACTATCGCGGCGGCGGACGCTCGTCGGCGCGCGAAACCGCATGCCGCGTGGCGGCGGGCGCCGTGGCGCGCCGCGTGCTGGGCGCCGGCGTTTCGATCCGGGGTGCCGTCGTGCAGCTGGGTCCGCACAAGATCGACCGCGCCAACTGGGATTGGGCGGCGTGTCCGGAGAACCCCTTCTGGTGCCCCGACCGCGACGCGGCCTTGCGCTGGGCGGATTATCTCGACGGCGTGCGCAAAGCGGGATCGTCGATCGGCGCGGTGATCGAAATCGTCGCCGAAGGCGTGCCGGCCGGTTGGGGGGCCCCGATCTACGGCAAGCTCGATTCCGACCTCGCCGCGGCGATGATGGGCATCAACGCGGTGAAGGGCGTGGAGATCGGCGATGGGTTCGCGTCGGCCGAACTCTCGGGCGAGGCCAACGCCGACGAAATGCGCGCCGGCAATTCGGGCCCGACTTTCCTGTCCAACCACGCGGGTGGCGTGCTGGGCGGCATCTCCACGGGCCAGCCCGTCGTCGTGCGCTTCGCGGTCAAGCCGACCTCCTCGATTTTGTCGCCCCGGCGCACCATCGACATCGACGGGGCTGAAACCGAAATCGTCACCAAGGGCCGCCACGATCCGTGCGTGGGCCTGCGCGCGGTGCCGGTCGGCGAAGCGATGATGGCCTGCGTTCTGGCCGACCACATGCTGCGCCACCGGGCGCAGTGCGGCTGATCCCGGCCGTGGCCGCGTCCTATGCCCCTACATTGGTCGTGCGCCGCTCCAAGCGGATGGCGGGCCTCAACCTGATTTTCGCCTCGGTCCTGTTCGGCCTCGCCGTGGCCGTCGTCTGGTACGCGTGGCGCGAGGACGAAAAACTGATCGTGCCGTTGATGTTCCTGGGTCTCGCGGCTTTCTGGGGCGTCATGATGGGCCAGCAATTCCGCGACGAGACGCCCAAACTCGCGGTCGGACGCGACGGGCTCGAACTGCCGGGGATCGCCGAGACGCCGATCCCATGGGGCAAGATCGAGGAGCTGGCGCTCGGTACCGGATTGCGCGCGCTCGGCGGGGGGCGGCTTGACGTGTTCGTGACGCCCGACGTGTTCGCCGAACTCAAGCTGGGCAACCGCTGGATGGGCGACATGATCGTCAAGCGCGCGGGCTTGCGGCCCGGCTTCACGATCCTGGGCGCCAATCTCGATACCTCGACCAAAACCGTCGTGGACGCGATCAAGCGCCACTGGCCGCCGGGCGGCGTTCGCGGCTGAGATGGAACGTCTGCAAGCCCTCGTCGGTGCCGTCGCGATACTGGGGCTCGCCTGGGCATTCGCCGAGAACCGGGGCCGCGTGGATTTGCGGCGCGCGGGCCTTGCGGCCGCACTGTCCTTCGCGTGCGCCGCGCTGTTCTTGAAGGTGCCGCCCGTCGCCCAGGCGCTGGGCCTTCTGAACGCCCCCGTCCAGGCGATCGCCGACGCAACACGCGCGGGCACCGCACTGGTTTTCGGATATCTGGGCGGCGGGCCCCTGCCCTTCGACGAGAAGTTTCCCGGCGCGTCGTTCGTGCTGGCGCTGCAAGCATTGCCGATCGTGCTGGTGATGAGCGCGCTGACCACGCTGCTGTTCCATTGGGGCGTGCTGCCGGCGGCGGTGCGCGCGATATCGTGGGCGCTGCGCCGGACGCTGGGCGTCGGCGGCGCGGTGGGACTGTCGACGGCCGCGAACGTCTTCGTGGGCATGGTCGAAGCGCCGCTGTTCGTGCGGCCCTATCTCGCCAAGCTCTCGCGCTCGGAGTTGTTCGTCGTGATGGTCGGCGGCATGGCGTCGATCGCGGGAACGGTGATGGTGCTGTACGCGACCGTCGTCGCGCGCCTCGTCCCCGACGCGTTCGGCCACATCGTCATCGCGTCGCTTCTGTCCGCCCCCGTCGCGATCCTGTTCGGCCGCTTGATGGTGCCCGAAACCGAGGCGGCGGCGACGGCGGCGGAACTCGGCCCGCTCGAACCCGTCGCGCAAGGCGCGATGGACGCGATCGTGAAGGGCACGGCCGCCGGTCTGGAATTGCTGCTCAACATCTGCGCCATGCTGATCGTGCTGGTCGCGTTCGTGGCGCTCGTCAACGCGGGGCTCGCCTGGTTGCCGACCGTCGCGGACGCGCCGCTGACGATCCAGCGCGCGCTCGGCTGGGTGTTCGCGCCCATCGCGTTGGCGATGGGCATTCCCTGGGCGGAGGCGGCGCAAGCCGGCGCGCTGATGGGCGTCAAGACCGCGCTGAACGAGTTCGTGGCCTATCTGGCGCTGGCGGGCGAAGGCGGTGCGGGCCTTTCGGAGCGCACGCGCCTGATCCTGCTCTACGCGCTGTGCGGCTTCGCGAATTTCGGCTCGCTCGGCATCATGATCGGCGGGCTCGCCACGATGTGCCCGGAACGGCGCGGCGAGATCGTCGGGCTCGGCTTCAAATCGTTGGTCGCGGGCACGCTTGCGACCTGCTTCATGGGGGCGATGGTCGGCGCGCTTCACTGATCCTTGCGCGCGGCGATCAGGAATTCGCGGTTGCCCTCGGGCCCCAATATCGGACTTTCGTCCTCGCCGACCGGCGTCCAGCCTTGCGCGGGCAGCCAGCCCGCGATCCGCGCGCGCACTTCGGCGTGAAGGGCGGGGTCGCGGACGACCCCGCCTTTGCCTACGCGCGCCTTGCCGACTTCGAATTGCGGCTTGATCAACGCGACCAGCATCGCCCCCGGCCGGGCCAACGCCAGGGCCGCCGGCAGCACGGTTTCGAGGCCGATGAAGCTCGCGTCGCACACCACCAGATCGACCGCGTCGGGGATATGCGCGCGCGTCAAATGCCGGGCGTTGGTTTTCTCCAGCACGACGACCCGCGGATCGTTGCGCAGTTTCCAGGCGAGTTGGCCCTGCCCCACATCGACCGCGTGGACCTTCGCGGCACCCTTGGCGAGCAGGACGTCGGTGAAGCCGCCCGTGGAAGCGCCGACATCGATCGCGGTTTTGCCCGCGACGTCGAGGGCGAACACGTCGAGCGCATGGGCGAGCTTGAGCCCGCCGCGGCTGACCCAAGGATGCGGCTGGCCGCGCACGTCGATGGCGATATCCTCGGCGACGGACGTGCCCGGCTTGTCCAGGCGTTTCTCGCCCGAAAACACCAGCCCCGCCATGATCGCCGCTTGCGCCTTGGCCCGGCTTTCGGCCAAGCCGCGCTCCACGAGAAGCTGGTCGAGGCGCTTCTTCAAGCGCGCTTTTCGGCGCGGCCCAGGGCCGCCAGCGCCGCGCGCGCGATGGCCGCGGCATCGAGCCCGGCTTCGGCGTATTGGCGGTCTTGGGTATCGTGGTCGATCAACCGGTCGGGCAATGCGAGCGTGCGGATCTTGAGACCCGCATCGAGCGCGCCGGCTTGCGCGAGCGCGCTCAACACTGCGGCGCCGAAGCCGCCGGGGGCGCCCTCCTCGACCGTCAGAACGACCTCATGCGCACGCGCCAGCCGCAACGTCAGGTCCAGATCGAGCGGCTTGAGAAAGCGCATGTCGGCGAGCGTGGCGGTAACGCCGGCACGGGCGAGTTCGTCGCACGCCTTCGCGCACTCGGCCAGTCGTGCGCCGAGATTGAGGATCGCC
>JADCGK010000110.1 GCA_020249045.1 Azospirillum sp.
GGATTGGCAACAGCGGCCAAAGCGGGGTTGTCGGCGACGGAAATGCGCACGCGGACCGAAGAGGCGATTGCGGCGACGCTCGCGCTCGCTGACACACAAGACACTGGCATGAGGCGTGCATGACCAACGGCATGTCGCGCGCGGTCCCTTGATCTGCTTCGGGGACCCCACGCGGGCAGGTTTCTCCCCAACTTGGGCCGCGCCTTCGGGCAGCGGCCCTTTTCTTTTGCGCCTTTATTTTTGCCGGAGCGGGAGAGATAGTGCGCGCCCCGCAAGCGGAGCCCCCCTCATGGCCGACATCGTCCCCCATCTGAAAGTCACCCTCGAAGGCGCCCAGAAGATGCTCGCCGCCGCCGTCGCCAAGGCGCAGGCGATGGGCGTGCCGCAATGCATCGCGATCGTCGACGACGGCGGCCACATGCTCGCCTTCGCCCGCATGGACGGGGCGAAGGTGCTGTCGTTCGACTCGTCGTTCCGCAAGGCGATGACGGCCGCGTCGTCCCGCGCGCCGACCGGCGGCATGCCCGAAGGGCTCGACATCCGCTTGGGCATCGCCACGCAAGGCAAGCTGCTGAACGTAAAAGGCGGCCTGCCGATCGTCGTCGATGGCAAAACGATCGGCGCGGTCGGCGTGGGCTCGGGCACCGGCGATCAGGATTTCGAGGTCGCCAAAGCGGCCCTCGCCGTCCTGCCGGGTGCGAAGACGGACTTCTAGCTACGCATCGCGCGTGGCGCGCTGGACCGCGAAGACCAGCGCGCCAAGGCCGAACCCGGCCACGTCGTACTGCCAGCCGGGGAACACCAAGCACAACGCCGCCGCGATCAGCGCGCCGCTCTCCCATGGCCGGTTTTTGCGCACGAAATACCCGTGCAACCCGGCGGCAAGCAGGATGCAGCCCGCCGACGCCGTCGCGGTCGCCTGCAGGATCTCGGGCCACTCGCCGACCATCAGGATCGCGGGCTGATAGACGAACATGAACGGCACGATGAAGCCGGCGGCGCCGATCTTGACCGCCGCCCAACCGGCCTTCCAAAGGTCCGCCCCCGCAAGGCTCGCCGCCGCGAAGACGGCCAGCGCCACCGGCGGAGTGATCGCCGACAGGATCGCGAAGTAGAACGCGAACATATGCGCGGCCGGTTCGACGACGCCGAGTTTCATGATCGCGGGCACGAGCAGCGAGACCATGATGATGTAGGCGGGCGTGGTCGGCATGCCCATGCCCAACACGATCCCGGCCATCGCGGTGACGACCAGCGCCAGGAACAGCGTGTTCTGCGCGAGCGCCAGCACGACCTGGGTGAACGTGATGCCGATTCCGGTCAATGCGATCACACCGATCACGATGCCCGCGCACGCGCACGCCATCGCGACGGCGAGCGCGTTCTTTGCCCCGTCGATCAACGCGTCCAGAACCGTCCACCACGTGATGCCCGCGCGCGTATTGGCGCGCATCAACGCCACCGGCAGGCATGCGAGCGTCCCCGCCAGTGCGGCGAGCGGCGCCGAATATCCGGCGATCATGCCGCCCAGCACGATCCCGACCGGGATGAACAGATGCCCGCGCTCGCGCAACACTGCCCCCAGACGCGGGCATTCCTCGGCCGGTACGCCCTTCAGACCGTGCCGCTTCGCTTCGAAATGCACCGCCCCGAAGCACGCGAGGTAATAGAGCAGCGACGGGATCAGCGCCCAGAGCGTGACCTGGAAATACGAGACGGCCAGGTATTCGGCCATCACGAACGCCGCAGCCCCCATGATCGGCGGCATGATCTGCCCGCCGGTCGACGCGACCGACTCCACGCCGGCCGCGAAATGCTTGGAGAAGCCCGTGCGCTTCATCAGCGGGATGGTGATCGGCCCGTCGACCATGACGTTGGCGACCGCCGAGCCGGAGATCGTGCCGAACAGGGAGGAGGAAACGACCGAAACCTTGCCCGGCCCGCCCGCCTGCCGGCCGGTCAGCGCCAGGGCGAAATCCATGAACAACTGACCCGTGCCGGAGCGTTCCATGAACGAGCCGAACAGCACGAATACCAGCACGAAGGCGGCCGACACGCCCAACGTCGAACCGAAGATGCCTTCGGTCGTCATGTAGATCTGGTCGAGCGTCGCCATCGTCGTGATGTTGGTGAAGAAGAACGCGTAGGCGAGGAAGACGAGCGCCGTGATCGGCAAGGCCCAGCCGATGACCCGGCGCGTGGCTTCGAGCACGAGTACGACGCACAACGCGGCCATAATCTGGTCCGTGGCCGTCGGATCGTCGATGTAGGGGATGCGGTTGACGAGGTATTGGTAGTTCCAGAACAGATAGCCGATCGCGCCGACCGAACCGATCAAGCACAGCCAATCCAAAACGCCGGGTGCGCCTTTCGCTTCGCCCCGGAACGGGTAGATCAGGAAGACGAGCACCATAGCGAACATCAGATGTCCGCCGCGGAAGAACAACGCCTCGGGCGGGGCCGCGACGATGACCCACATGTGCCACAGCGACATCGCCGCTCCGATGCCGCCGACCAGCCAAGCGATCGCGCGCGCGTAGCTCATGACCGTCGAATTCCCGCCCCCGGAAAGGAAAGGGCCGGCGGGTTCGTCCCGCCGGCCCCGAATGTCCGCGTTACAGGTTCACGCCCTGCTCGCGGTAGAAGCGCCGCGCACCCGGATGGAAGGGCACGCCGATATCCTCGGCCATGGCGCGGGGGTTGATCCCCTCCATGGCGCGATTGACGGCGACCAGATCGCGCAGATTGTCGTTGATCGCCTTCAGCATCGCATACACGCGCTCCTCGGGAAGCTTGCAGGACACCACCAAGTGCGCGGCGTAGCCGATCTTGGTCACGGCCGCGGGCTGGTTGGGATAGGTGTTGGCCGGCAGCGCGATCGCGTTGTAGCCGGCGTTGATCCGCTTCATGGCGTCCACCGACTGCGACAGATCGAGCACCCGGATGCGCCGCGAGGTGGCGAGATCCATGACCGAGGAGGCCGGGATCGTGGTACCGAGCGTGAAGGCCTGGGCGTGGCCGTCCTTCAGCAGCGACACGGCGTCGTTGTAGGACGGCAGGAAGTTGACGCGCATGTCCGAATACGAAAGCCCGTTGGCGCGCAAGATATGCTGCGTGATGATTTCGGCGGTGTTGCCGCGCGTTTGCACGGCGATCGCCTTGCCGCGCAGGTCGCGCACGGAGTTGATGCCCGAATCCTCGTTCACGACGATCTGGAAATACTGCGGGTAGAGCGAGGCGAGCTGGCAGACATTCGTCGTCTTGCGCGGATAGGGTTCGGCACCGTTGATGCCGTCCACGGTCGAAATCGAATTGCCGAAGCCGATCTCGGCGCGGTCCTCGTCGATGCCGCGCACGTTGGCGATGCCCGCGCCGGGCAGCGTCTGCACGGACAGTCCGGGGATCGCCTTCTCCCAGATGTTCTTCAGCGCGCCGCCCAGCGGCACCCAAACGCCGCCTTGCGGACCCGTCATGAGGCGGTAGTTGTTCGCCCCTTGCGCGTGGGCCGGGGTCGCGTAAACGGACGCGCCGGCGGCCAACAAGGCCATACCGATCGCGGCCGGCAAAAACCGACGGATCATGCGTTCTCTCCCTTTTCGCCGGGATCCTCGGAGTGCGGGATCCTCTGACGGCATTAGAGCACGCCCGCGCGGGGCGTCTCTAGTGGATTTCGGGCTCGGGGATCGGTGCCGTCCCGCGCAGGAAATCGAAGTCGCAGCCCTCGTTGGCTTGGGTGACGTGCTTGAGGTGGATGTAGCCGAAACCGCGCGGATAATGCGGTGCGGGCGCCTTCCACGCCGCCTTGCGGGCCGCCATCTCGGCGTCCGAAATCTCCAGCGTCAGCTTCCGGTTGGGCACGTCGAGGCTGATCATATCCCCGTCGCGCACCAAAGCGAGCGGCCCGCCGAGCGCGGATTCGGGCGCCACGTGCAGAACGCAGGCGCCATAGCTGGTCCCCGACATGCGCGCGTCTGAAATGCGCACCATGTCCCGCACGCCCTCCTGCAACAGCTTCTTGGGGATGGGCAACTGCCCCCATTCGGGCATGCCCGGCGCGCCCAGCGGCCCCGCCGAACGCAGCACCAGGACCGAGTCCTTGGTGATGTTCAGCGCGGGATCGTCCATGCGCTTGGCCATGTCGTCGTAGTTGTCGAACACGCACGCGGGCCCGCGATGGACCAGCAGATGCGGTTCGGCCGCCGGCGGCTTGATGACGGCCCCGTCGGGGCACAGATTGCCGCGCAGCACGGCGAGCCCGCCCTCGCCCGCGACCGGATTGTCGCGCTTGCGGATGACGTCGTCGTCGTGGACCAAGGCGCCGGCGATGTTTTCGCCCAGCGTCTTGCCGGTGACGGTGATGCAGCCGGGGTTCAGCACGTCGCGGATGCGTTCGAGCAGGCCCGGCAAGCCGCCCGCGTAGAAGAAATCCTCCATCAGATATTTGCCCGAGGGGCGGATGTTGGCGAGCATCGGCACCTTGCGCGACAGCGCGTCGAACCGGTCGAGATCGAGCTTGGCCCCCGACCGGCCCGCCATCGCGATCAGATGGATGATCGAGTTGGTCGAGCCCGCGAGCGCGAGCACGCACAGCACCGCGTTCTCGAAGGCTTGGGTCGTCATGATGTCGCGGGGCTTCAGATCCTCCCACACCATCTCGACGATGCGCCGGCCGCACGCGGCGGCCATGCGCGGATGCGCGGAGTCCGCCGCCGGGATCGACGACGCCCCGGGCAAGGTCAGCCCCAGGGCTTCGACGGCCGAGGCCATCGTCGAGGCGGTTCCCATCGTCATGCAGGTGCCGAAGCTGCGCGCGATGCCGTCCTCGATCTCGCCCCAGGCCTTGTCGTCGATGTTGCCCGCCCGCTTCTCGGCCCAGTACTTCCAGACATCGGAGCCCGAGCCCAGCGTCTTGCCGCGCCAATGGCCGCGCAGCATCGGGCCCGCGGGCATGAAGATCGTCGGGATGTTCATCGACGCGGCGCCCATGACCATGGCGGGCACGGTCTTGTCGCAGCCGCCCATCAGCACGACGCCGTCCACCGGGTTGGCGCGCAGCAATTCCTCGACGTCGATCGACAGCAGATTCCGGTACAGCATCGTCGTGGGCTTCATGAACGGCTCGCCCAGCGAGATCGCCGGCATTTCGAGCGGGAAGCCCCCGGCCTGCAGCACGCCGCGCTTCACGTCCTCGACGCGGCTCTTGAAATGATGATGGCAGGGATTGATGTCGCTGAAGGTGTTGACGATCGCGATCACCGGCTTGCCCGCGTAATCCTCGGGGCCGAAGCCCATTTGCTTGGTGCGCGAGCGGTGTCCGAACGAGCGCAGGTCCTGCACCCCGTACCAGCGGTGACTGCGCAGTTCTTCCGGCTTCTTGCGGGCCATCGTCGTTCCCTTCCCCTTGCGTGACGGACGCGAGAATGCGACGTTTTGCGCCCGTTCCGCAACGCTTCCGAGAGCCATGGACAATCTTCGCATCGACGGCGACCGGCTGTGGGCCTCGCTGATGGAAATGGCCCGGATCGGCGCCACGCCGAAAGGCGGGGTCTGCCGGCTGGCCCTGACCGATTTGGACCGCCAGGGCCGCGATTTGCTGATCGCCTGGGCCAAGGCCATCGGCTGCACGGCGACAGTCGACCGCGTCGGCAACGTTTTCGTGCGCCGCGAAGGCAAAAGGCCGGATCTGCCGGCCGTGGCGACCGGCAGTCATCTGGATACCCAGCCGACGGGCGGCCGGTTCGACGGCGTTTACGGCGTGCTCGCGGGCCTGGAAGTGCTGCGTACGCTGCACGATGCGCGGATCGAAACCGACCGCGCGCTCGAGGTGGTCGTCTGGACCAACGAGGAAGGCTCGCGCTTCTCGCCCGCGATGATGGGATCGGGGGCCTATGCGGGTGTGTTCCCGCTCGACGAGGTCGAAGGCAAGACCGACGTGGACGGCAAGCGCTTCGACGCCGAATTGGCCGCGATCGGATACCGGGGCGAAGCGCCCGTCGGCGGACGGAACATCGGCGCCTATTTCGAGGCGCATATCGAACAAGGTCCGATTCTGGAGGCCGAGGCGAAGACGATCGGCGTCGTCACCGGCGCGCAAGGCCAGCGCTGGTATGAAATCACCGTCGTCGGCCAGGAGGCGCATGCCGGCCCCACGCCGATGAAGCGGCGCAAGGACGCGTTGGTGGGGGCCGCCCGGATGATCGACGCGGTGAACCGCATCGGCCTCGACCATCAGCCTTCTGCCTGCGCGACGGTGGGGTTCCTGCAGAACTTCCCGAACAGCCGCAACACGATCCCCGGCCGGGTCTTCTTCACCGTCGATTTCCGCCATCCCGACGACGCGCGCCTGTCGTCGATGGACCGCGCCCTCAAAGCCGCGTGCGCGGAGATCGCCGCCGCCGCCGGACTTGACGTCGAGATCAAGGATTTCTGGTACTTCCCGCCGACGCCCTTCGCGCCCCATCTGGTGGATCGCGTGCGCGAGGGCGCCAAGGCGTTCGGCTACCCGGCGATGGAGATCGTGTCGGGCGCCGGGCACGATGCGGTCTACATGGCGCGCGTGTGTCCGACCGCGATGATCTTCGTGCCGTGTGCGGACGGCATCAGCCACAACGAGATCGAGGACGCCAAGCCCGCGGACCTGACGGCCGGCTGCAACGTGCTGCTGCGCGCGATGCTGGAGGCGAGCCGGGCGTGAGCGCCGAAGCGTCGGCCCTGTTGCGCGAAGGCGAGGCGCTGCTCAAGGCGCGCGCCTTCCCCGCGGCGGCCGCCGCTCTCGCCCGCGCGGTCGATCTGCTGCCGGGCCTCGCCCCGGCCCATGCGCTGCTGGGTCGCGCCGCGCACGGTGCGGGCGACCTTGCGCGCGCAAGCGCCGCGTTCGATGCGGCGCGCCGACTTGGCGAGCGCGGCCCGGATTTCGAACGGCGGCGCGCCAATCTGCTGATGGATCTGGAACGGCCGGCCGAGGCGGCCAAAGGCTATCGCGCCGCCCTTGCCTACGCGGCGCGCGCGTCGGGCGCATGGTACGGGCTCGGCACGGCGCTCGCCGAACTCGACGACGTCGCGGGCGCGCACGAGGCGTTCGCGCGCTGGGGCGACATTCCCGGCCCGCCGGGCATGGACGCGCATCTGGATGCGCGCGCGCTCGCCCGGCAGATCCGCCTCGACGACGCGTTCTTCGACGGGTTGGCGCGCCAGCCCGCAGCACCGCCCGAGGGCGACTACGCGGCCGGGGACACGCCGCTGGTCTTCGCCGCCGCCGACGCCGGCTATGCGGGCCGCTTCGCCGAATTGATCGCCGGCAATCTCGCCGCGCGCGCGCCCGGCATCGCGTTCCATCTGCACGTCGTCAACCCGACGCCGGAAACCGAGGCGCGCCTCGCGCGCGTGCGCGATCTGACGCAGGGCCATCTCGATTTCGCCGTGACGCGCGAAACGACCGATCTTGCCCGCTTCGAGGGGCCGGCCGCGCACCTGCCCGCCAAGACCTACTACACGTGCGCGCGCTATCTGGTGTTGCCGGCCCTGCTCGCGCGCTACCGCCGGCCCATTCTGGTCTGCGACATCGACATGGCGCCGACGCGCGACCCGCGGCCCTGGCTCGACGAGCTGGCCGCCGCCGATGCCGGCGCCAACGTCAAAATCCGCTACGACTTCGCCAACCATCTGCTCGCCACGATGGTCTATGTCGGCGACACGCCCGCGGGCCATGCTTTCGCGCGGCTGGTCGCGGGCTATTGCCGGCATTTTCTCGCGGCGCGCCAAGCGGCCTGGACGCTCGACCAAGTGGCGTTGCGCGCCACACAGCTTCATTTGCGGCGCAAGGGCGCATGGCGGGAATTCCGCGTGTTCGCGCCCGATACGATGAATTGGATGGACGACGCCGTCGCCCTCGACGAAGCCCAGCGCCGCTTCCTGTTCGTGTCGCTCTATTCGAGCGTGCCGCGGGCCTAGAGTCCCAAATACGCCTTGCGCACGCGATCGTCGGCGAGCAGGGCCTCCCCCGTGCCCGACAGCGCGACGCGGCCGTTTTCGAGCACATAGGCGCGTTGGGCGAGCTTCAGGGACACCGCGACGTTCTGCTCGACCAGCACGCAAGTCAGGCCGCCGGCCGCCAGATCGCGGATCGCGCGCAGCACTTCCTGCGTCACCGCCGGCGACAGGCCGAGCGAAGGTTCGTCGAACATCACGAGTTCGGGATCGCCCATCAGGCAACGCGCGATGGCGAGCATCTGCTGCTCGCCCCCCGACAGCGTGCCCGCCGCTTGCCCGTAACGTTCCTTGAGCTTCGGAAACATCGCAAGGCCGCGTTCGAGATTGCGCGCGCGCCGCGCCCGCGCGCGCGGCAGCATCGCGCCCATTTCCAGGTTCTCGCGCACGCTGAGCGTCGGGAAAACCTGGCGGCCCTCGGCCACCTGGCCGATGCCCAAATCGCAAACCTCGTGCGACGCCAACCCCGCGATTTCGCGGTCCTTGTAGCGGATCGAGCCCTTGCGCGGCCGCACCATGCCGGCGACGGCGCGGATCAGCGAGGTCTTGCCCGCACCGTTCGCGCCGACGATCGCGACGATCCCGCCTTGCGCCACGTCCAGCGCCACGCCGTCGAGCGCCGCGACGTCGCCATGGAACACGTCGAGGTCCCGGATGGCGAGCATCAGCCCAACGCCTCCGCCCCCAGATAGGATTCGAGCACGCGCGGATCGCGCACGACATCCGGCGGCGCGCCCTCGACGAGGACCGCCCCGTGATGCAGGACCAGGATGCGCTCGGCCAACGCCATCACCGCGCGCATCACGTGTTCGATCAGCAGGATCGTCGTCCCGGTTTCGCGCGCGAGATCCTTGAGGATGGCGACCATCCGGTCGGTCTCCGTCGGCC
>JADCGK010000111.1 GCA_020249045.1 Azospirillum sp.
CTCGCCTGTCCCTACCACAAATGGAGCTACGGCCTGGACGGCGCCTTGCTGCTCGATCCGTCCAAGGAATTCGGCGTGCCGAAGGACGAACTCGGCCTCAAGCCCGTCGCCGTCGCCGACGCGGGGGGCCTGCTGTTCTTCTCGCTGGCCGAGAACCCGCCCGATTTCTCGGAGGCGATCGACACGATCGGGCGGAAGATGCGGCCCCACGCGTTGCACCGCGTCAAGATCGCGCATATGGCCGAATACCGCGTGAAAGCCAATTGGAAGGTCGTCTTCGAGAACAACCGCGAGTGCTATCACTGCCCGACCAACCATCGCGAATACAATCTGACCGCCTACGACGTGGACCGCGACCGTGCGGTCCTCGATCCCGCCCTCGCACCCGAACTCGATGCGATCGTCGCCAAAGCCAACGCGCGCTTCGCGGCCCTGGGTTACGACACCGGCGACGCCAGTTCGAACATGACCGGCAAGAACTGGCGCTGCCACCGCACGCCGCTGAAGGAGGGCTACGTCACCCAGTCGCTGGACGGCAAACCGGTGTCGCGATTGATGGGCGACGTCCGGGAGTGGGACAGCGGCACGCTGCGTTGCACGGTGTTTCCGAATTTCTGGCAGCATACGAATTGCGACTACGCGTGCGCGGCGCGGCTGACGCCGCTGGCCGCCGACGAAACGCTCGTGCGCGGCTATTGGCTGGTGGACAAGGCGGCGGTCGAAGGGAAGGACTACACCCTGCCCCGGCTGCTCGAAATGTGGGACGCGACGAACGCGCAAGACTGGATCATCTGCGAGAACCAGCAGGCCGGCATCTCGTCGCCCGCCTACGCGCCGGGTCCCTACTCCACCTTGCGCGAACGCAACGTCGCGCACTTCGTCGACTGGTATCTGGGGGAAATGCGTGGCTGAGCTTCCGGGTTACGCCCGAATCGTCGTCATCGGCGGCGGGGCGGTGGGCTGTTCGATCGCGTATCATTTGGCCAAACTCGGCGAACGCGACGTGGTGGTGCTGGAAAAGGCGGCGCTGACGCACGGGTCGACCTGGCACGCCGCGGGATTGGTGGGCCAGTTGCGCTCCAAGCGCAATCTCACCCGGCTGATGCAGTATTCCGCGCGCCTGTACGCGACGCTGGAGGCGGAAACCGGCCAAGCCGTCGAATGGAAGCCGGTCGGTTCGCTGCGTCTGGCTTCCTCCGAAGAGCGCTGGTCCGAACTCAAGCGCATGGCCACGACCGCGCGCAGCTTCGATTTCGAACTGCACACCCTTTCGCCGCAGGAAGCCCAGGCGCGTTTTCCGCTGATCGATCCCAAGGGCGTCGTCGGCGCCGTCTACGTGCCCAACGACGGCTCGGTCGACCCGTCGAGCCTGACCCACGCCTATGCGCGCGGCGCCAAAAAGCACGGCGTCAAATTCGTCGAAGGCGTGCGCGTGACCGGATTCGACGCCAAGGACCGGCGTGTGACCCGCGTGCGGACCGACAAGGGCGACATCGGCTGCGAGATCGTCGTCAACGCCGCCGGCATTTGGGCGCGCGACGTCGCCAAGATGGCCGGCGTGGCGGTGCCCGCGGGCGCGGTCGAACATCAATACCTGATCACCGAAAAGCGCAACGACATGCCGGCCGGGTTGCCGACGCTGCGCGACCCGGACAACATCTTCTATCTGAAGCCCGAGCCGGGCGCGCTCGCCATCGGCGGTTGGGAGCAGGGCACGCCCACCTTCGGGGCCGGCGGGGTACCGTTCGATTTCGGACGCGAACTTCTGCCCCCGAACCAGGAGCGTCTGGAAGCCTTTCTGTTGCCGGCCGCCGAACGGCTGCCGATCCTGAACGAAATCGGCATCCGCACCGTCATCAACGGTCCGATCCCCATTTCCCCCGACGGCGAGCCGATCCTGGGCCTTGCGCCCGAGCGCGACAATTTCTACGTCGCGTGCGGGTTCACGTCCGGGATCGCCGCATCGGGTGGTGCGGGCAAGGCGATGGCCGAATGGATCGTCGCGGGCGAACCCTCGATGGATCTGTGGGCCTTCGACGTGCGCCGTTTCGGCAAGCACCACATGTCGGCCAAGTATCTCGCCGAACGCAGCGTCGATTCCTATTGGCGCTACTATCAGATCCATTACCCGGTGGAGGAATTGACGAGTGCGCGCGGCGGCCGCCGCTCGCCGCTCTACGACCGCTTGAAGGCGCGCGGGGCGGTGTTCGGCTCGCGTTTCGGCTGGGAGCGGCCCAACTGGTTCGCGCCCGCCGGCGCCCCGGCCGTGGACCAGCCGTCCTTCGAAGCGCGCCCCAACTGGTTCGCCCCGGTCGCCGAGGAATGCAAGGCCGCGCGCGAACGCGCCGTGCTGATCGATCAATCCTCGTTCTCGAAATTCGAGATCGCGGGACCGGGCGCCTTCGCGGCACTGCAGCGGATCGCGGCCAACGACCTCGACAAGCCGCCGGGATCGCTGATCTACACCCAGCTGTGCAACGCGCGCGGCGGGATCGAGGCGGATTTGACCTTCGCCCGGCTCGACGACAACCGCTTCTACATGGTGACGGGCAGCGCCTTCGGCGTACGCGATCGCGCCTGGATCGAAAAGCACCTGCCGCACGACGGTTCGGTCGCGTTGACCGACGTCACCTCCGCGCGGGCGGTGATCAACCTGGGCGGCCCGCGCGCGCGGGACATTCTGGTCAAGGTCGCCGAGGGCGACATCTCGAATGCGGCCTTTCCCTATATGACGGCCAAGGAAATCCGCATCGGCTACGCACCCGTGCTGGCCTTGCGGGTGACGTATCTGGGCGAATTGGGATGGGAGCTGCATATGCCGGTCGAATACGCCGCGCATGTGCACGAGGTGCTCACCGAGGCGGGCGCCGAATACGGCGTGAAAGACGCGGGCTATCGCGCCATCGAAAGCCTTCGGCTTGAGAAGCGCTATCTTTATTGGGGTGCCGACATCACGCCCGATTACACGCCCTACGAGGCGGGGTTGGGTTTCTGCGTGGCGCTGGGCAAGGGGGCGGACTTCATCGGGCGTGCGGCGCTCGAAAAGGCGAAAGCCGAGGGCCCGAAGCGCAAACTGATCGTCCTCACGGTCGATGCTCCCGTCCAACTTTACGGCGGGGAAACGCTGATCCGGGGCGGCAAGACGATGGGGGTCGCCTCCTCGGGCGGTTGGGGCCACACGATCGGCAAAGGAATTTTGTTCGGCTACGTCGCCGCCGAGGACGCCCAGCATCGCGACTGGGAGATCGAGGCCTTCGCCAAACGCTACCCCGCCACGCGCATCGACGGCGCGGCCGTCGACCCGAAACGGGCGAAGATCCTCGCCTGACGACCCTGCTTTTCCCCTTTCCGGCCGGACGGGTTATGCTCCTCCCAATGCTTTAGGGGAGGAAGCCGTCCATGGCCGTGTTGTCGCTGGCGTTCGAGCCGCGTTATCTCGCCTTGACCCTGTCCACCCTCGCCGCCGCCGGGTTCGCGGCGGTCGCCGTGGCGACGGGCGGCTTCGCGTGGTGGAGCGGCCTGGGCCTCGCCGTCAGCGGCGGGATCGCGCTGGTCGGCTGGCGCGACCTCACGCAAGACCGGCATGCGATCTTGCGCAACTACCCGATTCTCGCGCATCTGCGGTTCTTCCTGGAGGAGATCCGGCCCGAAATGCGCCAGTATTTCTTCGAGGACGAAAAGACCAGCATGCCCTTCAGCCGCGACAAGCGCGCGGTGGTCTATCAGCGGGCCAAGAACGTCCTCGACAAGCGCCCCTTCGGCACCCAGTACGACGTCTACTCGGAAGGCTACGAGTGGCTGCACCACTCGATGGCGCCAAAGCCCGTCGTCGACCATAACTTTCGCGTGACCGTGGGCGGACCCGACACGGCGCAGCCCTATTCCTGCTCGGTCTTCAACATTTCGGCGATGAGCTTCGGCGCGCTGTCGCCCAACGCCATCCTCGCCCTGAACAAGGGCGCCAAGATGGGTGGCTTCTTCCACGACACCGGCGAGGGCGGGTTCAGCCCCCATCACAAGGCCAATGGCGGGGACATCGTGTGGGAGATCGGCTCCGGCTATTTCGGGGCGCGCAATCCCGACGGCACGTTCAGCCCCGAGCGTTTCGCCGAAACCGCGCGCGATCCGCAGATCAAGATGGTCGAACTGAAACTGAGCCAAGGTGCGAAACCCGGTCACGGGGGCGTGTTGCCGGCGGCCAAGATCAGCCGGGAAATCTCGGAGACGCGCGGCGTGCCGATGGGCGAAGACTGCGTTTCGCCCGCCCATCATTCGGCCTTCGCCACGCCCGTCGAGATGATGCGGTTCGTGGCCGAGATGCGCCGGCTTTCGGGCGGCAAGCCCGCCGGCTTCAAGCTTTGCGTCGGCCATCGCTGGGAGTTCCTGGCGATCTGCAAGGCGATGGCCGAAACCGGGCTTTATCCCGATTTCATCGTCGTGGACGGCAAGGAGGGCGGCACCGGGGCGGCACCGCTCGAATTCCTCGACCATATCGGCACGCCACTGCGCGAGGGGCTCGACTTCGTGCACAACGCGCTGATCGGCATCGGCGCGCGCGATCGTATCCGCCTCGGCGCCTCGGGCAAGATCGCCTCGGCCTTCGACGTGGCGCGCGCGATGGCGCTGGGCGCGGATTGGTGCAATTCGGCCCGCGGCTTCATGTTCGCGCTCGGCTGCATCCAATCCCAGTCCTGCCACACCGACAAATGCCCCACCGGCGTCGCCACCCAGGACCCCTATCGCGCGCGCGCGCTCAACGTGCCCGACAAGGCCGAACGCGTGCGCAGCTTCCACGGCCAGACGCTGCACGCGTTGGCCGAACTCGTCGCGGCCGCCGGCCTCGACCATCCGGGCCAGTTCCGCCGCCACCATTTCTTCCGCCGCATGACAGACCAACGCATCGCCAGCTTCGCGGAGATCCACCCGCGCCTGGAGGCCGGGGAGTTGCTGCGCGGCACCGAAGACCCGCGCTTCAAGGACGCGTGGAACCGCGCGCGCGCGGAATCCTTCCAGCCGGCTTGATCGCTCACCCGCACCAATCCCCACGCCGGCCGCCCGAATAGGGCCGCGCGAGGCGTTGGGCCATCAGCGTCTGGCCCAGATCGCGGCCGTCGACGCTGACGCGCGCGAGCAGGCGTCCGTACCTATCCTTGCCGCGTTCGGGCGTCACATGGGCGGGCGCGCTCGCCAGCGCGATCATCGCGGCGAGTTTGGCGCGCTCGGCCATCTGGATTTCGGCCGGACATTGGCCGTTCAATTCCGGCGCGTCGATGTCGACGAGACGGATGCGCGCGCCCGCGCAATCGAGCGTATCCCCGTCGACCGCGCGGCACACGCCCGCGGGATAGGTGCGCGGGCGCTCCATCCCCTCGAAGAGATACGCCCCGCCCGCCGCGGCGGCGATCAAGGCGCCGACGACCCGCTTCTTCACTTGCGCAACGCGGTCGCCTCGCCTTTGAACGTGTTGCCGGCGTCGGTATAGGTCACCGCGTTTCTGACGGCGCCCAAGACCCGTGTTTGACCGTTCAACAGGTCGTATTTGACGTCGGCCGTTCCGCCCAAAGTCGGCACCGTGATGTTGCTTTCGCTCAACTTGGCGAAGCCCGTTCCCGTCGCGAACGGACTGGCCAAAAGCGGGAACGTGCCCGTGCCGACGGTCATCCCGCCCGCGCCAGCGACCGTGATCGAAACGTTCGAATTGAAGGTCTGCCGCGCGCCGAAATCGTAGTTGAAGCGGAAGGTGTAGCTGACCGTCTGCGTCGTCGGCCCCGACTGCTTCACCATGGCGACGGTCACGGGATTGAATTCGGCCTTGCCCGTATCGATCTGGCGCAGTTGCTCGAACGTCATCAGCGTGCCGGGCTGGAAGATGCCCCCGCCGGGCGGCTTGGCGCCGGTGGCAAGCCCTTGCGCCGCATTCTGCTGGGGTGCCAGTGCGGCCAAGGTGCGCACGCCTTGCAGCCCGCCCGCGATCCCCGCCCCGGCTTGATCGCGCGGGCGCGCGCCCTCGCCGATCGCTTGGCGTGCGCCGCCCTGGCCGGGTGTCGGGGCCGCAGCGCCGGGCTGGCCCTGGGGCCCGCGCGCAGGCCCGGACAGCGGCGCCACGATCCGGTTGATGGTGGCGGAGTCGATACGGAACGGCGCCGTCGGCGGCACGCCCGCCCCGGTGAGATCGACCGCAAAACCGGGACGCGAGACTTCGACCGTCGCATTGGCGGCGGTCACCAGAATGCGGCCGACGCGCTCGCCCGTGTCGGTCTCCGCACCGGGTCCGAGCAGCACGATCGTCGCCCGCGCGCCGTCGACGATCCCGGCGACCGAAGTGCCCCGGATGCCGATCGTGCCGGACGGCACGCGAACCTCCATGTCGGACGGGTTGCGCTTGGCGACTTGGCCCGACACGAAGCGAAAGGCGCCTTTGGCGACGCTGGCGTTCACGGTGCCCGTCCCCGTGGCCGGGTCGTAGACGAAACGGTCGATCTTCATCGCCGCATCGGGGCCGATGGTGAACACCGTCTCGTCCAGCAGCATGATCTGCAGGCGTCCGCCGGGCCCGGTCGTGATCGCATCGCCCAGGAAAATCGGCGTGCCGCTGGCCACGTCCGCGCCGACTTCCCGCACGCCCGGCACCACGTCGAGCCGGACCGGCCCCGCGACCGCCGCGGCGACGCCCACGCGCTGGGCGGCCGCCGGCGCGCCGGCTTGCGCAACGAGGGTCTGGGCCGGCGCCGGAACGGCGGCGAGGATCAAAGCGGCGGAAAGCCAAATCGACTTCATGGCAATTCTCCGAGGCAATGATGGCATTTTAGGCGAATTGCCGGAAGCGCGCTGTGACGCCGGTCACCGGGGCCGCTTTCCCTTTCCCCGGCGGCGGCGGGCGGAGTACGTTTCGGGCGTCATGTTCGCCAAAGGCCCCCTCCAAATCCGTCACGCCGTGGTCACGATGCTCGACGCCTTCGTGGCGACGGCGCAGGAAGCCGCCGCCAAGCATGGCGGTGCGGTCTCGGCGGCGGAGATCGACAAGATCGCCGAGGCGATGAAGCATTCCGGCGAGATGGACAATTTCTATCGCGCCGTCTTCTCCCAGATCGTCAACACGATCGTCGAGGCCCAGAACCAGAACCGGCGGACCAATGCCTTCGGACGTCTGGTCCTGCATCCGCTGTCCGACTTCTTCCAGTCGCAGCAACTCGACCGCGGGATGCTGCACAACTTCTTCTTCTTCATCCACTCGCTGGTCGGCGAGGAGGAGAAGGAGTGGAACGACGCCTGCGCCGCGATCGTCGAGGAACTGCGCGAGAAGTTGGGCGAAGCCTTCACGTGGGACGACTACTACGCCGACCCGCGCGCGCGGACGATTTTCTGGCGCGTGCTGGTCCGCATCGCGCAGGCGTTCAAACGGTTCGACGCGCGGCGCGAATGGCTGTTCCGGATCATGCAGCACAAGCAGACGTCGATCAGCCTCGCCCCCAACAAATACGTCAAGGTCGGCGACGGGCACGATGTCGCCCAATTCACCAAGGCCGATTTCCTGACGGTGTTCGACAATCTGTTCGCGCCCGTGCGCGGGCTCAGCTTCGAACAGGCGCTGCGCTTCGAACAGACCGTCGGGGTCGAACCCAGGGGCGCGTTCGCCAAATTCTTCGCCGATCTCGACGCGTATCGCGCCGAAGGCTGAGGGATCTATTCCTTCGCCTCGACCAGATCGGCCACGCGCCGGGTCATCTGCTCGATCTTGAAATCCGGAAAGCGATAGGCCCAGCCGCGCACCCGGGCGGCGATCTCCTCGGCCTGCTTGGCGGCGTCCTCGGGCGTGCGCAGCCGCGCATTGGGATGGGCCGCGGGATCGACCGGTTCGGCCGGCGCTTCGAACGAAACGTTCAAGCGCGCCCAGCGCAAATCGCGTTCCTGGACGAAATCCACGCGCACCACCAAGCCGTCGAAGGTCCGGTATTCGGCGCGTTCGCGCGCCGCGTCGAAATCCAGGCCCTCGGCTTTGCGCGCGTCGTCGAGATCGAGCCCTTCGAGGGCGGAAGCCAGCAGATTGACGTCGAAGGCCGACTTGATGCGCCGGTCGTCGGGCACATCGGCCAACTGGACGTCGTTGTCGCCGGGGCCGGCCTTGGCGGCGGACAATCTTTCGCCGTCGACGGCGAGCAACTCGATCCGCGCGATCCGCTCGCGCTCGACGTTCGCGACCCGGCGATCGAGCCACTTGGCCGCGTCGCGCTCGGGCGCGAACCGGCCGCGCGCGAGGAACACTTGGTTTTCGCCGTTCCGGCGCACGAACGTGCCGTCCCCGGCCGTTCCCTGGCGGCCCATGCGCGACCGGCCGACAAGCAGATCGGCGAGGACGGCGCCTTGCGCATCCAGCACGGCGACGCGGGTGGCCTTCTGGTCTTTGGCGGCGCCGTCGAGATCGAGTTCGGCGTGCAAAGCGGGGTTGGCGGTCCGGCTCTCGAGAACGCGCAACGCGCCGAGTTCGAGCAGGAAGCGGCGGGCGAGATCGCCGTCGACCGGATACCCGTCGCGGCCGGGCATCGTCCAGCCGTCGCCCGCGCGGGCCAGGGCGAAGGTTTCGCCGTCGCGCTCGATCCGAACGGCGGCGATCGCCGCGGCGCGCGGCGCCAGTTGCGGAAAGACCAGTTCGTTGGCGAAGCGATCGACGGGCGCGGCGTCCTTGCCGGCGTTGACGTAGATCGCCGCCCCGCCCAGCACGGCGGTCGCGGCGGCGAGGACGATCAAAGTCTTGGCGCGCATGGCGGGAGGGCTCCTTACGCGGCGGCCGGGCGGCGCTTGCGCAACCGCAACCAGCCCAGCACGAGGGCGACGAGCGCCACCACCGCCGGCACGGCGGCGATGTTGATCGCCTTGGTGACGGTCTGCAGGCGTTCGATGTCGCCGCGCAACTCGCCCTGCACATCCCGCAGCTCGCGGCGCAAACCGAGGAGTTCGCCGCGGAAACGTTCGATCTCGGCCTGCTGTTCGGGCCCGACGATCGCGCGGTTGGTCTCCTCGCGCGGGCCCCCGCGGCCTTGCAACTGCGCCAAACGCTGCTCGGTTTCGCGCAGTTTCTCCTGCAGCTCGCGCTCCTTGGCGCGGAAGCGCAGTTCGGCGTCGCGCTGGATCGCCTGCAACGCGGTGAACGGCCGCTGCGACAATCCGCGCCCGCGCAACCCGATCAGCTCGGACGACCCCAGCAGGTTGTCCACGGCGTTGACGACGAAATCGCCGTTGTAGGCGGCGGGGACGGCCACGCGCTGGCCGAAGAATTCCTGCGTCTGGACCCAGAACCGATCGTCGAGCAGATCGGTATCGGCGATCACGATCGCATTGATGGGGCCTTGCGAACGCGCGAGATGCGCGGGCCGGTCGGCCGGCGGCGTCTCGCCCTCGGCCGGGGCGGGGGCCGCCTCGAACGCCGAGCCGACGGCGCCGCGCAGGCGCGCCGCCAGCACGAAGGATTCCCCGCCGGGTTGGAACGTCGCCAGCAATTGCACCGGATCGGGCTGCACGCGCACGCCCTCGGCATCCACCGCCTGGGCCTGCAGCGACGTGCGGATCAACGGCTGGAACTCGATCGCAGCGCCGTCCTTTTTGCGCAGGATGCCGGCCGACGCCATTTGGATGACGTTGGCCTCGGTCAGCAGCACGTCGGTCCGGTCGAAATTCTGTTCGCGCAGGCTGAGCCACAGCACGTAATCGACCGCGCGCACGCGCGCCTCGGTGCCCGCGTTCACGCGCCGGGCGGCCAGACGATCGGCGGCGAGCTTGTCGGCGACGAGTTCCACGCCCCAAGCGTCGAACAGCTTCTTGAGGTCCGATGACGTCTGCGCCGCCATGCCCATGGGGCCCGCGCGGCCCATCTCGGATTCCGCGTGCGGGTCGACGAAGGCCAGCAGGCGCCCGCCGCGCAAGACGAATTGATCGATGGCGTAGAGCGTGCGGTCGGGCAGTTCCTTGGGATGCACGAGCACGAGCACGCCGATATCGGCCGGGATGTCGGCGGCGTCGGCCGACACGGCACGGATTTCGAAGAACTGCTGGAGCTGCGCGTAGACGGCCGAGGGGGGCGTCGGGCGCATCGAGCGGAACTCGCCCGCCATCGGGATGGACGACAGCAAGCCCACGACGGGCTTCTTGGGCGTGGCGAGGTTGTAGACGAGCTTGGTGAGGTCGTACTCGAGGAAGCGCTCGCGCTCGGGCTGGAAGAAGGCGATGACTTCCTCCTTGTCGGCCGAATTGGTGCCCGCGAGGCCGAAATAGACGAGCTCACCCTGCTGGTTGAGCGGCACGCCCTGCAGGCCGAAAGCGACGGCGCGATCCTCCTCGTCCGAAAAGGCCGGCGGATCCAGGATCTCGAGCCGCAGCTTGCCGCGCGCGGCGTCGCGGTACTCCTCCAGCATTTCGCGCACCCGCTGCGCGTAGACGCCGTAGCTGGGGATTTCGCGGCCGAGGCGTTCCGAATAATAGAAGCGCAAGGTCACCGGTTCGTCGATCCGCGCGAGGATCGCGCGCGTGCCCTGGCTCAACGTGAACAGCTTGTCTTGCGTCAGGTCCAGGCGCAGACCCTGCAGCAACGGCCCCGACAGCGCGTTGACGGCGACGAACAGGATCGCGGCCAGCGCGATCCCCAGCCCTCCGAGGGCGGAACGGCCGAGCTTCATGGATCAACCCGCCTTCTTGAGTTCGACCAAAGCCGCGTTCGCGAACAGAAACGCGGCGACGAGCGAGACGAAATACACGACGTCGCGCAGGTCGATGACGCCGCGCGAGATCGCCGCGAAATGGGTCAGGAACGAGAAACCCGCGATCGCCTCGACCACGCCTTGCGGCGCCCAGCCGGCGAAGAAGGCGAGCACCATCGGCGTGCCGGAAACGGTGAACACGAAGCACGCGGCGGCGGCCACGACGAAGGCGATGACCTGGCTTTTGGTGATCGCCGACACGCACGCGCCGATGGCGAGGTAGCCCGCCGCCATCATCAGCGACCCGATATAGCCCGCGAGCACGATGCCGTTATCCGGTTCGCCCAACACGTTGACCGTGATCCAGATCGGAAAGGTCAGCACCAGCGCGATGCCCACGAAGGCCCAAGCGGCGAGGAACTTGCCGAGCACCGCCTGCCCGATCGAGATCGGCAGCGTCAGGAACAATTCGATCGTGCCCGAGCGCCGCTCCTCCGACCACAGGCGCATCGAGATCGCCGGGATCAAGAACAGATAGAGCCAGGGATGGAAATTGAAGAAAGCCTGCAGATCGGCCTGTCCGCGTTCGAAGAAGTTGCCGAGATAGAAGGTGAAGACCGACGCCAGCACCAGGAAGATGACCAGGAACACGTAGGCGACCGGCGTCGCGAAGTATCCGCCGAGTTCGCGCTTGAAGATGAAAAGAACGTTGCGCATGTCTCAGGCCGCCTTCGTCGTGATGTCGCGGAAGACCTCGTCCAGACGCCCGCGTTCCTCGCGGATCTCGTCGATCCGCACGCCCGCCTCGCGCGCGATCCGCCCGAGTTCGGCCAGCATCGGCGCGCCGCCGCGCGGAAACGCCGTCAGCATCGCGAGCCCCTCCTCGCCCTCGGCGACTTCGAACTCCGCAACGGCCGGATGCGCGTTCCACAACGCCTTGAGCCGCGGCACTTCGCCGGCGGCCGTTACGACCGAAACCGCATGGTGCCAGCGCGACCGCTTCTCGAGCGCCTCGGGCGTGCCGTCGGCGAGCACGCGGCCGCGCGCGATGACGATGGCGCGGCTGCAGATCGCGTCGACCTCCTCGAGGATGTGCGTGGAGATGACGATCGCCTTCTCCGGCGAAATGCGGCGGATCAATTCGCGCACTTCATGCTTCTGGTTCGGGTCCAACCCATCCGTCGGCTCGTCGAGGATCAGAACGTCGGGGTCGTGCAGCAGCGCTTGCGCCAGCCCCACGCGGCGCTTGAACCCTTTGGACAAAGTGTCGATCGGCTGATGCAGCACGCCCGCAAGCTGCGCCCGGTCGACCGCCAAGGCGACGCGATCGGCGCGCTCGGCCCCGTCGAAACCGCGGATCGCCCCGACGAAATCCAGGAAAGCGGCGGGTGTCATGTCGGGATAGGCCGGCGCGCCCTCGGGCAGATAGCCGATGCGTTTCTTGGCCGCGATGGGATCGGTTTCCACATCGTGCCCGCAAACGATCGCCGTTCCCGCGGTCGGCGCCAGGAACCCGGTGATCATCTTCATCGTCGTGGACTTGCCCGCCCCGTTGGGCCCGAGAAAGCCCAGGACTTCGCCCTTGGCGACCTGGAAGGACACGTCCTCGACGGCCCGGATAGGGCCGAAATACTTCTTGAGGCCGCGGATTTCGAGCATCGGGGGGGCGGACATGGCGGGGTGTCCCGTTCCGGTTCGTTATTTCCCGGCGGGAGTCGAGGGGAATGCCGGGGCGCCCTTCATTTAGGGGAATTCCCGGCGATTGCAAGCGCTTGGTGGGGGTGAGGGGGGGTCGGGGCGGATCAGATGATCCGCTTGCGGATTTGCGTGACCAAAATTTCGGCGATCACGACCACGGCGAAGACCGTGACCAAGACCATCGCCACCCGGTCCCAATAGAAATAATTGATCGCATCGTCCAGCGCGACGCCGATCCCGCCCGCGCCGACCAGCCCCAAAATGGCGGATTCCCGGACATTGATGTCCCAGCGGAAGAGCGCGATGCCCCAGAAAGCCGGCTGGACCTGGGGCCAATAGCCCTTCAGCAGGATCGCGCCCCAGGGTGCGCCCGCCGCGCGCAGGGCCTCGATCGGCCCGTTATGGGTCTCCTCCAGCGCCTCGGCCAACAGCTTGCCCACGAAGCCGATCGACCGGGCGGCGATCGCCATCGTGCCGGCCAGCGCGCCGGGCCCGAAAACGGCCACGAACAGCAACGCCCAAACCAGCGAATTGACCGACCGCGACGCGACCAGCAGCAACTGGGCGGCGGAATTGACCGGCCACCAGGGAACGATGTTGCGCGCGGCCAGCACGCCCAGCGGCACGGCCGCGACCAGGGTCAGGATGGTGCCGAGCGTGGCGATATGAAGCGTTTCGACAAGCGCCGAGTGGATGTCGGTCGGATAGTATTCGACGTCCGGCGGCCACATCCGCGTCAGCAGATCGGCCATTTGCTCGGGCGCGTCGTACAAGAACTCGGGAATGATCTCGATCGTCCGGATCGACCAGACGATCGCGACGACGCACGCAAGATAGACCGCAAAGCGCGCCATGCGCTCTGCCGGCGTGAAACGCGTCCATTCCCGGTCCAAGGCGGCGCTCATCGGTTCCGCCTCATTGGAACGCCTTGCGCACGCGGCCCGAGATCAGTTCGGACACGAAGATGAGGGCGACGATCGCGATCAGGATCGCGGCCACGAAATCGTAGTCGAAACGTTTGAACGCGGCGAACAGCGTGCCGCCGATCCCGCCCGCGCCCACGATGCCGACCATCGTGGAATTGCGCAGGTTCGAATCGAGCTGATAGACCGCGAAACCGACGAAGCGCGACAGCACCTGGGGCAGAACGCCGTAGAACAGCACCGAAAAGAACGGCGCGCCGGTGGCGCGCACCGCTTCGACCTGCTTCAAGCTGATTTCCTCGATCGCCTCGGCGAACAGCTTCGACACGAACCCGACCGACGCGACGACCAGCGCCATCACCCCCGCCATCGCCCCGAACCCGATCGCCTTGACGAACAGGATCGCCACGATGACCGGATGCAGCGACCGGCACAGCGCCACGAACAGCCGCGCCGGCCCCGAAACCCAAGCCGGCATCAGATTGCGCGCGGCCAACAAGCCCACCGGCAGGGACAGCACAAGCCCGACCGCCGAGGCGAGGACTGCGATCTGGATCGATTCGACCATGCCTTCGACGAGCAATTCCCAACGCTGGAAATTGGGGGGCACCATGCGCCCCAGGAACTTCGAGCCCTCGTCCAAGCCGACGAGCAGGCGCGCCCAGGTGATGTCGAGCGTGGAGGCCGCGTACAGCGCGTAGACGGCCAGCCCCGCGAACGCCAAACGCGAGGTCCAGTCGACCGGGAACGGGTCGCGCGCACGGGTCCGGGCGGTCAGGTCAGCCAGGACTCGCCCCCGTAGATCTCGGAAAGATGCTTGGGCTCGAGCGCATCGGGCTTGCCGTCGAATACGACGCGTCCGCCGGTCATGCCGATGACCCGCACCGCAAAGCGCTTGGCGAGTTCGACGTTATGGATGTTCACGACGACGGGAATGCCGGCCTTGGCCGCGAGGCCGTCCATCAATTCCATGATCTCGACCGACGTCTTCGGATCGAGCGAGGACGTCGGTTCGTCGGCCAGCAGCAGATCGGGATTCTGCATCAGCGCGCGCGCGATGCCCACGCGCTGGCGCTGGCCGCCGGACAACGCGTCGGCGCGGCGATGCGCGAAATCGCCGAGGCCCACGGCGTCGAGAAGCTCGAAGGCGCGCGCCACGTCCTCGGCCGGATACTTGCGCAGGAACGCGCGCCACACCGGCACGTAGCCGAGCCGCCCGGAGAGCGCGTTCTCCATCACCGTCAGACGTTCGACGAGATTGTATTCCTGGAACACCATGCCGACGCGCCGGCGCGCGAGGCGCAGATCGCGGCCGCGCAGCTTGGCGAGATCCAACCCCATGAAGTGGATCTCGCCCGACGTCGGCCGGACGAGCCCGTTGATGCAGCGGATCAGCGTCGATTTGCCCGTGCCCGACGGACCGATGATCGCGGTCATCCCGCGCGGGGCGAAGGCGATATCGATGCCGCGCAAGACAGGCTTGCCGCGGACGTACTCTTTGACCAAGCCCCGGACCGCAAGCGTGCGGTCCGGGGTCGCGGCATTCGTCGCCTCGGTCACTGGGTCCGCGCCGGCTGCTGCTGCTGGCGCTGCTGGTTGCGCCGGGCTTCGGCCTCCAGCTCGCGGCGGCTTTCGGCGTCGAAGGCCGCGCGGTTGTAGGGCGCGTTCACCTTGTCGGCGACTTGGCGCACCGGCTCCCAATCCTTCATGTAGGTCGCCGCCACGTAACGGTCGTTGCCGCCCAGATCGCGCACCATTTGATCGGTGAAGCGGAAATTGAGCGTGCAATCGACGATCTTCTTGGCGAGTTCGGGCTTCAGATCGTGCGCGTAGGCGAAGGACGAGGTCGGGAAAGGCGCGCTCTCCCAGATCACGCGGAAATTCTCGCGCCGGACTTGCCCGCGCTCGATCATCCGGTTGAACACGTCCGAAGCCACGGGTGCGGCGTCGAAATCGCCCGAATTCACGCCCATGACCGACCGGTCGTGGCCGCCCGAAAAGCGCACCTGGTAATCGGTGTCGGGCACCAGGCCGAGATCGGGGAAGAACGCGCGCGGGGCGAGATTGCCCGAGTTGGACGTGGCCGACGTGTGCGCGACGCGCGCGCCCTTGAGGTCGGCGGGCCGCTGGAAGCGCGAGTCGGCGCGCACGATCAGCGCGACCTTGTAGCTTTCGTAGCCGCTTTCCTTGCCCTTGACCGCGAACGGCACGGCGCCGGCGAGGTTGACGGCGAAGGCCGTGGGACCGGTGGAGAAGCCGCCGATGTGCAGACGGCCCGAGCGCATCGCCTCGACCTGCGCGGCGTTCGACGTGACCTGGAAATAGACCACGCGCTTGCCGGTGCACACCGCGAGGTAGTTGATGAACGGCGCGAAGACGTTGGCGTAGACGGCCGGGTCTTCGACGGGCGTATAGGCGAACACGAGCGTCGAGGGATCGCGCCAGCGGCGCGCATCCTTCGGCGCATCGGCGACCATGTCGCGGTTCTCGTCGCAATAGGCGTCGTCGAGTTGGCCGCGATGGGCGCACTGCTCGGCGGCCGGACGGTTCTGCGCGAAGGCCGGTGCGACGAACGCGCAGACGGCGATGGCCGCCGCAGCGGCCGGGATCGAAATACGCATGTCGGGGTCTCTCCCTGTCTGTTTTGGTTGGCGCGGAGTTTAGCGCGTGATCGGGGATTCGGAAGCGTCTTTGGCGCGGGACCGGCGCGGCGATTTTTCCGGCGCGAGCCGGCTGTCGCGCAAGGCCCCGGCCGCCTCCAGGATCGGATAGGCCACCGACACCAGGTGCGAATGGATCCGCTTCAGATCGCGCAGCACGTCCAGATGCAACGAGCTGGTTTCGATCGTGTCGGGGTTGCGGCCGCGCAGCCGCTCGAGATGGGTTTGCGCCGCCGCCCGCTCGCGTTCCCGGAACTCGACCTTCTCGGCGATCAGGCGGCGCGCCATGGCGAGGTCGCCGTTCATGAACACGGCGAGCGACAGACGCAACGTCTCGAGAAGATCGGCATGCAAGGCGGCGATTTCGGCGAATCCCTCGTCGGAGAAATTGACGCGGTTCTTGATCTTCTTGACGGCGAGCTCGATCAGGTTCTTTTCGACGATGTCCCCGGCGTGTTCGAGGTTGGTCGCGTATTGGAGGATCTCCATCGAGCGGCGCGCGTCGACGTCGGACAACGCATCGGGCTGTATGCGCAGCAGATAGGTCTTCACCTCCTCGCAAAGACGGTCGATGGCGTCGTCGCGCGCGCCGACGGCCTCGGCGACCTTCCGGTCGTCGGTGCGGAAGGCGGTCAACGTGTCGTCGAGCATCGCCTTCAGGTCGTCGCCCATGCGCAGCGTCTCGCGCGCGGCCGCCGACAGGGCGAGCGCCGGGGATTCGAGCGCCGACTCGTCGAGATATTTGGGCGCGCCGGGCGTTTCGGGCCCCTCGCGCTCGACGATCCATTTGTCGAGCCGTGCGGCCACGATCCCGACGAGCGGAAGGAACACGATGGCGAGCGCAAGGTTGAAGCCCGCATGGAAATTGGCGATCTGACGTCCCATGTCGTCGTCGAGCAACGGCAGCCAGACCAGAATCTGCCCGAGGAAAGGCAAGGTCAGCGCCACCCCGACCGTCCGGAAGATCAGGTTGCCGATGGTCACGCGCCGCGCGCCGGCCTCGCCGCGCCAGGTCGCCACCAAGGCCGGCAAGGCACCGCCGAGATTGGCGCCGAGCACGCAAGCCAGCGCCAAGGCCGGCGGCAGCAAGCCGACATCGGCAAGCGAAATCGCCAACAGCACCATCGCGAGGCTGGAATGGACGAGCCAGGTCAGCGCGGCGATCAGAATCACCGCCAAAAGACGTTCGTTCGCCAGCGCAGCGAGCACATCGTGCACGACGCTGGAATCGCGCAACGGATGCGTGGCCTCCACGATCAGGCGCAACGCCAGCAGCATCAGCCCCAGCCCCACCGCCGCGCGGCCCAGATCGCGCCAGCGCGTGGGCAAAGTGCTGGAGAACGCAAGCACGCCGAGCGCCAGAAGAACCGGCGAAAGCCAGCGCAGATCGAAGGACAGCAACTGGGCGACCATCGCCGTGCCGACGTCCGCGCCCAGCACGACGGCCAGCGCCACCGCCGTGGTCACCAGCCCGCGGCTGGCGAACGAGGCGGTCATCAGCGCGGTCGCGGTGGCGCTTTGCAGCACGGCCGTGACGCCGAGCCCGCAGGCGAACGCCGCCATCCTGTTCGACAGCGCACCGGAAAGGATGCGGCGCAAATCGCCGCCGAAGGCGCGCATCGCCCCGGTGCGCACCATCCGCAAGCCCCACAATAGGAGCGCCACCCCGCCCGCGAGATGGATCAAGACCGCCGTCGCGCCGATTTCACCCTCCTCCTCAATAAAGAACGCTCGCCTGTCGCGCGTCGATGGCGAGCCCCACGGCGGCGCCGACGTCGTAGGCGCGCGCGTCGCGCCGATGGACCGTGTCGACGGTGACGCTGTGTTTGCCGACCGCGACCACGTAACGGACGGTGCCGCCCAGAAACTCGCGATGGCGCACCGTCCCGGACAGCGTACTCCCGTCCGCCGTCAGGGTCACGTCGTGCGGCCTGAAGGAAACGCATGCCCGCCCGGCGCGCGGCGCGGAGAGACCATCGAGCGCGAAGCCCTCGGCCTCGAAGCGGCCACCCTCGCGCACGTCGCCTTCGATCAGATTGGCCGTGCCCAGGAACGCGGCGACGAAGCGGTTCGCGGGCCGGTCGTACAGCGCCATCGGCGCGCCGAGCTGCTGGATACGCCCGCCGTCGAGCACGGCGATGCGGTCGGCGACGGCGTTCGCCTCCTCCTGATCGTGGGTCACGTAGATCGTTGTGAGGCCGAGCTTGCGCTGCAGTTCGCGGATCTCCTGGCGCATTTCGACGCGCAGCTTGGCATCGAGGTTCGACAGCGGCTCGTCGAGCAACAGCACTTCGGGTTCGATCACCAGCGTGCGCGCAACGGCGACGCGCTGCTGCTGGCCGCCGGAGAGTTGGGCGGGCCGCCGGTCGCCGTAGGCGCCGAGGCCCACGAGGTCGAGTGCAGCCGCGACGCGCCGGGCGATCTCGGATTTGGGCACATCGCGGCGTTCCAGGCCGAAGGCGACGTTCTTCGCCACGGTCATGTGCGGCCACAACGCGTAGCTTTGGAAGACCATGCCGACGTTTCGCTTCCACGGCGGGGTGTCGGTCACGTCGCGGCCGTTGACGCGCACGGCACCGGCACTGGGCGTGCCGAAGCCCGCGACCAGGCGCAACAGCGTGGTCTTGCCCGACCCCGACGGGCCCAGGAAGGCGAAAAACTCGCCCTTCTCCACACGCAAGGACACGTCGTCGAGGATCTTCGTCGATTCATAGCCGAAGGAAACGCGTTCGATATCAACGCCCGCAACGCTCATGCCGCCGCTCCTTCGCGCGTGCGTTTCGCCCGGTCCCGCTCGGCCACGCGATAGGCGGCCCACGTCGCCACCGCCACGACGACGACCGCGATCACCCCCAACGCCGCTCCAGGCCCGCGGCCCGCCGGCGACTGCATGTAGACGTAGATCCCGTAGGAGAGCGGCGCCGATGCGTCGCGCGTGACCAGCAGAAGCGTCGCCGACAGCTCCACCGCCGCCGTCGCGAAGCTGGTCACAAAACCCGCCAGGATACCCCCCGCCATCAGCGGCACGACGATCTTCCGCATCACGGCGGACTTGTCCGCGCCGAGGCACTCGGCCGCCTCCTCGAGGCTGCGATGGAGCTGCTGCAACGCCGCCGTGCACGAACGCAGCGCATAGGGCAAGCGGCGCACGGCGTAGGCGATCGCGAGCATGACCCAGAAGGTCGCCACGCTCTCTCCCGAGAACGGCATTTTGACGTCGAAATAGACCCGCAAGATGCCGATCCCCAGCACGAGGCCGGGCACCGCGACCGCCGCCATCGCGATCTGGTCGATGATCTGGCGCCCCGGCAATTTCGTGCGCAGCACCAGATAGGCGATCATCGTGCCGAGCACGACGTCGATCAGCGCCGCCAGCCCGCAATAAAGCACCGTGTTTCCCATCATTCCGCCCGCGTCGCGGAATACGGTCAGGTAATGCTTGAAGGTGAAGGCGTCGGGCAGCACCGAGAACGACCAGATCGTACCCAACGAGAGCAGCAAAATGCCGATATGCGGCGACAGCGCCAGCAACAGCGCGACCGCGATGAAGACATAGGCGCCGATCTTCTCCCACGGGCGCAACTCGCGCTTGGAGAGCCCCCCGCCGCCGCGCTGCTGGGTGGCGAAATCGCGGTTCTTGAGGCTCAACAGCGACAGCCACACCGCCAGCACCGACAGCAGCACCAGGATCGTCGAGATCACGTAGCCCATCGGATCGGCGAGGCCGACCGAGGTGATGCGCAGATAAGCCTGCGGAGCCAGCATGTTGTTGACGTTGAGCAACAGCGGGGTCGCCAAATCGTCGAAGACCTTGGCGAAGACCAACGCGGCGCCGGCGATGTAGCCGGGCATGGCGAGCGGAAAGACGATCCGCGAGAAAAGCGTCCAGCCCGAGGCGCCGAGGTTTTGCGCCGACTCCTCCATCGCCGAGTCGATGTTCGCGAGCGCCGCCGACAGGTTCAGCAGGATGAACGGGAAATAGTGCAGGCCCTGGACGAAGATGACGCCGTTGAGTCCCTCCATGAACGGGATCCGGAATCCGAACCAATCCATCAGCAGCAGATTGATCGATCCGTTGCGGCCGTAGACGAGTTGCATGGCGACCGCCCCGACGAAAGGCGGCATCACCAGCGGGATCACGCCCAATGTCTGGATAAGGGCGGCGCCCTTGAACTTGAAGCGCACGGTGAAATAGGCGAGCGGCACGGCGATGACGGTGGCAACCACGACCGCCATCAAGGCGACGTAGATCGAGTTCCACGTCGCCTCCATCATGATCGACGTGCGGAAGAAATCGGCGAAATGCACGAGCGTGAAACCCTGCCCGTCCCAGAACGCCACGAACACGACCGTGGCGACCGGAACGATCAGGAACGCGATCAGGAAGATCGCGACCGTCGCCGCGCAGAACAAATGGAAGGGCGTGGTCTCCCAGCGCGCGAGCAGGCCCACGCGCCGCGGCGCGGGCAAACTCAGGCTTGCGTCGGCCACGCCCGTTCCCTTCCCGTCAGCGCGCGCGCGCCGCGCGTTCGGCCAGCGACTTCGCTTCGGCGTAGTTGCGCCGGGCGAACGCGTCCCAGCGCTCCTCGAACTCCGCCTGGCGCGCGGCTACGGGCCGGTCGGGGCGGCGCTCCTGGAAAGCGCCGGCGATCGCGGGATCGCCCGCCTCGGCTTCGGTCAGCGGAAGGGCGCTCGCAAGCCTGCGCGCCTCGGCGACCAGACGGCGCCCTTCGGCGTTGTCCCGGCGCGCGAGCGAAGCCTCGGCCGCATGGATCGCCTTCCACGCCTCGTTCAGCTCCTTGAGGCGGAACGTGATCAGCCGGTCGTAGAGCGAGTTGACGAGTTCGTAGCGCGCCTCGGACTTGTCGCCGTCGAACGTCACGCGACGGCCGAGCGAGGGGTCGGTGAACGGGTTGGGATAGCCTTGCGGCGCGCGCGCATAGGTCGCCGGGCGGACCGGCAAGCGCTGGATCTTGGGATCGAGCAACAACAGCTGGCCTTCCTCGGACAGCAGGAACTCGACGAAGGCTTGCGCGGCGCGTTGGTTGCGCGCGCCCGCGACGATGCCGATATTGGCGGGCACGATCGTCGTGACGCTCGGATAGACGAACTCGACCGGAAAGCCCGAGGCTTTGGCCGACAAGCCGAAGAAGTCGATGACGATGCCGAGACCGTATTGGCCGGAATTCACCGCGTCGGGCACGCCGAAGCTGCGATCGGAAACCGAGACCAGATTGCCGCCGATCTCCAGCAGCGTCGCCCAGCCTTTGTCCCAGCCTTCGCCCTGCAGGATCGTCTCGATCGTCAGGTGGGTCGTGCCCGAACGCGAGGGCGCGGAGATGCCGATATGGCCGAAATAGACCGGCTTCTTCAGATCGTCCCATTCCTTCGGCGCGGGCAGGTTGTTCGCGCGCAAGTAACGGGTGTTGTACATGATCCCGTAGCCCGACGCGGCGAAGCCGAAATAGAATCCTTCGGGATCGTGCGTCGGCGACGGGCCCACGCGCGGGGCGATGCCCTCGGCGCGTGGCGTGTATTTCTGCAGCAACTGGTTTTTCTTCAGCACTTCGAATGCGTCCGGCGCCGAAGCCCAGAACATGTCGGGCGGGTTCGAGCGGGTTTCGCGGATGAACGAAACGCCCGCGGTCGTCGACCGGTTCTGGATTTCGACGCGTGTACCGGGATGCCGGCGTTGGAACGCCTCGACGAACGGCGTGGTCACGTCGCGCGAGAAGGAGGTGACGATCGACACCCGCTCCTCCAGCGCTTGGGCGCCGGCAAGGCCGGTGAATGCGAAGATCGCGGCGAACGACAGGGCGGCCAATCGGATCATGGCGGCTGTTTTCCTCCGGGGGGATGGGGCCGCGTCGTTGGGAATTTGCCGGCGCGGCGATTCTGTCATTAAACTGTCACCGAACGCGGCGGGTTTCAACCCAATCCGACGCCGCGAAATCGGGAGATCGTCCATGCGCCGCTTCATCGCCGCCTTCGCATTCGTCCTGCTCGCCCTCGCACCCGCGCGCGATGCCCGCGCGCAAGGCCAAGTCGTCGTCTATTGTTCGGTGTTGCAGGATTGGTGCGCGCTGATGGCGCAGGAATTCGAACGGCGCACCGGCATCCGCGTGGCGATGACGCAGAAGGGCTCGGGCGAAACGCTCGCCCAATTGCGCGCCGAGGCGCAGAACCCGCGCGCCGATGTGTGGTGGGGCGGCACCGGCGATCCGCATTTGCAGGCCGCCGAAGCCAATCTCACGGCCGAATATCGCTCGCCGAAGCTGGGCGAGCTTCATCCCTGGGCGCAAGCCCAAGCGCGGCAATCGAACCACCGCACCGTGGGCATCTATGCGGGCGTGCTCGGTTTCGCCTGGAACACCCGCGAACTCGCGCGCAAGGGCCTGCAAGCGCCCCGCTGCTGGGCGGACGCCGCCGACCCGCGCTTCAAGGACGAGATCCAGATTTCGAATCCCACCTCTTCGGGCACGGCCTACACGGCCATGGCGACGCTGGTGCAGGTGATGGGCGAAGACCCGGCGTTCCGCTTCCTGCGCGCGCTGCACGCCAACGTGAACCAGTACACGCGCTCGGGCCCCGCACCGGCCCGCGCGGTCGCGCGCGGGGAAACGCTGGTCGGCATCATGTTCCTGCACGACGCGGTGGCCGAAGCGGTCGAGGGGGCCCCCGTCGCCGTCGCGGCGCCGTGCGAAGGCACTGGCTACGAAATCGGCTCGATGTCCATCGTTCGCGGCGCCCGCAACATGGCCCAAGCCCGCGCGTGGTACGAATTCGCCCTGGAACCCGAAGTGCAGATGCTGGGCGCGCGGGCGAAAAGCTACCAGACGCCCTCGCACACGCGCGCCGCACCGCCCCCGCAAGCCCCGCGGCTCGAAGACACCAAACTGATCGACTACGACTTCGCCAAATACGGCGCCACGGCCGAGCGCACGCGCCTGATCCAACGCTGGGAACGCGAGGTCGGCAGCCAACCGCGCTGAGGGCATGGCGGCGGGCGGCGTTGCCCGCCGGCAACGCCGCGCCCGTTTTCCGGGCGCCCGCGCGCGCTTCGCAAGCGACGCGCGACGCGGTAGAATCGAACCCGTCATGCCCCCGCGAATCGTCGAAGACTATCGTCAGCTGACCGGCTCGGAGAAAGCCGCGATCCTGCTGCTCGCGATCGGCGAGGAAACGGCGTCCAAGATCTTCGCTTTGATGGACGACGAGGAGATCAAGGAACTCTCCGTCGTCATGGCGAATCTGGGGTCGGTCAGCGCCGCCGTCATCGAACAGCTGATCGTCGAGTTCGCCGACAAGATGGGCCAAGGCGGCTCGCTGACCGGCACGATGGACGGCACCGAGCGTTTCCTGGGCAAGGTGCTGGGCAAGCGCGCGGGCGACATCCTCGACGACATCCGCGGCCCCCAGGGCCGCACGATCTGGGACAAGCTGTCCAGCGTGCCCGAGCAGATGCTCGCGGCCTATCTGAAGAATGAGTACCCGCAAACTGCCGCGGTCGTGCTGTCGAAGGTGCGGCCCGACCATGCCGCGCGCGTGATCGCAGCACTGCCCGAAGGCTTCGCGATGGAGGTCGTCATGCGCATGCTGCGCCTGGAGACCGTACCCAAGGAAGTGCTCGACGACGTCGAAAAGATCCTGCGCAACGAATTCATGGCCAACGTCGCCAAGGCGCCGCGCAAGGACCGGCACGAGGCGATCGCCGAGATCTTCAACTCGCTCGACACGAATTCGGAGCGGCGCTTCCTCGAGGCGCTGGAGGAACGCAGTCCCGAGGCGGCGGTCAAAGTCCGCGAGAGCATGTTCAAGTTCGAGGATTTGAACCGTCTGGACCCTGCCGGCGTGCAGACGCTGCTGCGCGCGGTGGACAAGGGCAAGCTCGCCCTCGCCCTCAAAGGGGCGCCCGACGCGCTGCGCGATCTGTTCTTGTCCAACATGTCCGAACGCGCCGGCGCCATGCTGCGCGACGACATGGATCAGATGGGCCCCGTGCGCGTGAAGGACGTGTCCGATGCGCAAGGCGCGATTGTCGAACTCGCCAAAGAGCTCGCCGCGCGCAACGAACTCGTCCTCGCCCGCAAAGGCGGAGAGGACGACGAACTGATCTACTGAGGCGGGGCGCCGGCCGCGGCCCCAAAACGAAACCCCCGGGCGGGAAATCCCGTCCGGGGGTTGCGGCGTTGGGCGAAGGCCGTGCGCGTCAGGCCGGTGCCGTTCCCGGATCGGCCGAAGGCTTCGGCGTGCCGGAGGTCGGCACCGAGCCACGACGGCCACCGGGTTTCGCCGTGGGCGGAGGTGCATCTGCGTCGGGACGAACGATCGTTTCCCCGCGCAGCAGCGTCGCCACTTCGTCGCCCGAAAGCGTCTCGTACTCCAGCAGCCCCTTGGCGAGCTTGTGCAGGTCGTCGATCCGCTCGTCGAGCACGCGGCGCGCTTCCTTCTCGCCCGTTTCGACGATCCGGCGCACTTCCGAATCGATCAGGTTGGCGGTCGTCTCGGACACATTTTGGGTCTGCGTCACCGAATGGCCGAGGAACACTTCCTGTTCGTTGGCGTTGTAGCGCACGCGACCGAGCTTGTCGGACATGCCGAACTCGGTGACCATCCGGCGGGCCATCTGCGTCGCCATCTGGATGTCGCCCGCGGCCCCGGTCGTGACGTTTTCGGGCCCGAAGATGATCTCCTCGGCGACGCGCCCCCCGAAGGCCATGGCAAGCTTCGCTTCCATCTCCTTCTTCGAGATCGACAGCTTGTCGCGCTCGGGCAGCATCATGGTCAGACCCAGCGCGCGGCCGCGCGGAATGATCGTCACCTTGTGCAACGGATCGTTGCCCGGCACCGAGATCGACACGAGCGCGTGCCCGGCCTCGTGATAGGCGGTCAGTTCCTTTTCCTTCTCGGTCATGACCATCGAGCGCCGCTCGGTGCCCATCATGACCTTGTCCTTGGCGTCCTCGAGCTCGGCCATCGTCACGAAGCGCTTGGCGCGGCGCGCGGCCAGCAACGCGGCTTCGTTGACGAGGTTGGCGAGATCGGCCCCCGAAAAGCCGGGCGTGCCGCGCGCGATGACCTTGGCGTCGACGTCCGGCGCCAGCGGCACCTTGCGCAGATGCACCTTGAGGATCTTTTCGCGGCCGGCGACGTCCGGGTTGGGGACGACGACCTGCCGGTCGAAACGGCCCGGGCGCAGCAGCGCGGGATCGAGCACGTCCGGCCGGTTGGTGGCCGCGATCAGGATGACGCCTTCGTTGGCTTCGAAGCCGTCCATTTCGACCAGCAGCTGGTTGAGGGTCTGCTCGCGCTCGTCGTTGCCGCCGCCCAGGCCCGCGCCGCGATGCCGGCCGACGGCGTCGATTTCGTCGATGAAGATCAGGCAAGGCGCGTTCTTCTTGCCCTGTTCGAACATGTCGCGCACGCGGCTGGCGCCCACGCCCACGAACATCTCGACGAAGTCTGACCCGGAAATCGTGAAGAACGGCACGTTCGCTTCGCCCGCGATGGCGCGCGCGAGCAAAGTCTTGCCCGTGCCGGGCGGGCCGACCAGCAGCACGCCCTTCGGGATTTTGCCGCCCAGGCGCTGGAACTTCTGCGGATCGCGCAGGAATTCGACGATTTCCTCGAGTTCGCCCTTGGCTTCGTCGATGCCCGCGACGTCCTCGAAGGTCACGCGGCCGACCTTCTCGGTGAGCAGGCGCGCGCGGCTTTTGCCGAAGCCCATGGCCCGGCCGCCGCCGCCTTGCATCTGGCGCATGAAGAAAATCCACAAGCCGATCATCACGATGAACGGCGCGTAGGACAGAAGGATCGACAGCAGCGGATGGATCTGCTCTTCGATCGGCTGGGCCGAATACTGGACGTTGTTCCGCTGCAAACGCTCGATCAGCGTCGGATCGTTGGGCGCGTAGGTCGTGAAGGTCCGGCCGTCGGACAGGTGGCCGCGGATGTTCGGACCTTGGATCAACACGTCGCGCACCTGCTGGCGCTCGACTTGGTTGACGAAGTCGGAATACGCGATCCCTTGCGCCCCGCCGCGCGGGCCGGAGCCCTGGAAAAGATTGAACAAGGCGATCAGCAGCAAGCCGATGATCACCCACAGAGCCAGATTTTTGCCGAAATTGTTCAAGGCGGCGCCTTTCGAGGCCGAGGAAAACCGTCAGACGAACCGCGCCGGCGCCAAGGGATGGCGCGGACGGAACCGGACGCCCAGACCGGCGAGCGTATCAAGCGCCGCCGACGTGCGTCCATACAAGAGGTAGGGCACCGCGAGCAGCCCTTCAAGGTCTCGGATGGCGGGTAAAACAGCGCGCGCGGCCAAAGGGATACGCGCCCGCACCGTCGCGCGCAGCGCGGGCGGCAACGCCGCCCACCCAGCCGCCCCCAAAGCGCCGACGCGCAAATCGGTCCGCGCGCCCGAATAGCGGACGACATAACGCCCATCCCAAAACGCCTCGGCACCGGGGACGAGCGGCTGGTCGGGGGCGAGATGCGCGGCCTCGCGCGCGACGATGGTACCCGCCGGGCCCGGCACGAAGCGGCAACGGCCGAGCGTGACCGGGGCGCCCGCGCGCAACCGCACAAGGGCGTTTTCCGCGCGCGCGCGGCGCGCGCCATAAACCCCGCCGCCGACCGTCCGTGCGATCCGGATCGCGGCTTCCACCGCGACATCGTCCCGGCCGAGCGCACCGACGTCGAGCCGAGCGAAGCCCTCGGGCGCCAACGAAACGGCGCGCGCCAAGCGCCGGGCGAGTTC
>JADCGK010000112.1 GCA_020249045.1 Azospirillum sp.
CGATCGAGCGGGCGCTGTCGTGCCGGAAGGGCACGTCGCCTGAGCTCGACATCGGCCAGCTCGGCGGCTGGACGGTCATGCTGGATAACCCGGCCGAGACGTTGGATCGCGAGCAGCCGCATCGTACCCGGTGCGCGGCCCCGCAAAGGGAGAATCAAGCGGTGGATTTCGACGTCGTATTGTGCCGCAAGCGCATTTCGGGCGATGTCGAATGCCGGCATAGGATACTCGGTCAACCACCACCAGCGCCAGAACAGGTCCGCGTTCTCGCCGCCGAGGGGGAAGTCGAGCGTTGTCAACGACCGCCCCGTGAACTCCCGGCCATAGAACTGGATGACGCGTGTGCCGACTAAGGCGAACGTGAAGTCGAATGTTCGCCGATCGAGATCGAGAACCATCGCATCGGGCATCCACGGCGACATCTCCTCGAACGGAAGATCCACACAACACGGAATACCGTCCGGATAACGCGCAGCCCGCATCGCCCAGAAATGGCGGACCGCCTCGAAGGGGGCCCCCCAGTTCGGTCTCTCCGACCCCGGATATACGGCCGCATCGACAGCCGGAGTCGGATCGCAACCCGCGGGTCCTTGCGGCAGACGATCGTCGAGCATCTGTGTTCACTCCCCTTCGATAGAGCGAAGCACCTTGCGTTCGCGAAGAGCGTCAGAACCGGAACGCCAGGCCCCCACCCACCATGAACTGATTGCGCGAGCCGCGTTCGGCCACGAGGGGCGAGTCGGCCGCATCGCCGAGAAGGCGCGTGTAGCCGAGCGACATGTCCAGCGACCATCCAGATCCGAGCGTGTATTGCCCGCCCGCCGTCAGGCCGGTGTCCTTGATTCCCGACGAGACCGAGTAGGTCGACAATCCCGAGGAGCGCGCGGTGGCGGCATCGAGCCCGAACGTGTTCTTCATGTAGTTCTCGGAGGCCCAGCCGATTTTGGCGCCGACCCGAGCGGCGAGGCGCTCGGTTAAGGGCATGCGATACCCGATGCTGGCGTCGATCAAGGAACCCTCATGGGTGTCGTCGTTGAGGGCCTGGCCGTAGGCGATTTCCGCGACCCACGGACCCACCGCGAACCCGGCGAAGGCGCCGCCCTCCACCGCGTCGTCGAGCGATTTGAAGCCGCGCAAAGCGTCGTTGTCGCTCGTGGATCGGCCTGCCCGATAGCGCAGCAACGGACCCAGACTGACGCGGCCGTAGCTGGTCTCGTTTCTGCCTGTCGCCGCGAGGACATCGATCCGCGCGCCGCCGCGTGTCGATACGCTGGCCCAATTCGAATAACGGGCTTCCAATAGTGGAAGCGGCCGAAGCTTGTAGTTCCGAGAGCCCTCGAACTCAGGCATCACCAACGCCGCGCCACCGAGCGTGAAAGACCAGCCTTTCTCTTCGGGTTGACCACGGGCGGGCGGCGGGGTTTGCGCTTGGACTTGCATCGCGGCAAACATTCCGAACACGAGCACACCACCGCGCTTCATCGAGTTATTCATGTATCGAGTCCTTTTCCGTTTTCAAAAAGCTGGTTCGACAGGGAAGATGAAGTTCACATGGCGCCTTGGGTGACGCCGAGCTTGGCGAGAAATCGTTCCCGTTGCGGTACGTCCAGGGCGGCAATGACTTGGTCGATGCAGGGGCCCAACAAGGCGCCGGCCTCGCGGTTCGCGCGAAAGACAGCACGGCGGATGGCGTCGTCGTCGACCTCATCGCCCGCATCGAGCACCCGATGAAGATCGGCACAAAGCCGCTCGAACGGACGGCCCGCATGTACCGCCGCCACGACGAACTCGAGCCAGACTTTCTTTTGGGCCGGTCCCGAAGGGGCCACGGTCTGTTCGAGCGCGTCGAGCCAGTCGACCTGTGCCTCGGCGAAGTTCGCGCACAAAGCGATCACCGAGGCGCGTGCGCCGTCATTGGCGCCGGCCCGCCAGGGGACAAGAAGCATCAGCAAGACCAGAAACGCACATGCGTAGCGCTCGCCATGGGGCATCGGATTGTTCTCCTCGATCGCAGTCATCGATGCCCCGAAGACTAGTCACGGCAACCCTGCGGGGCATGTCAGCGCGGTATCGATTTGTAACGACGCCTATTGGCCGTTACGCGCGATCGGAGCGGGCGCGCGTCCATCGGCGATCAATCGTGCCGGGCCAGCGTCATTTCCGGCACGCCGTCGCGCCAACCTTCGAAGCCGTTATCGACCGGTCGAAAAAGCAGGCATCGCTCGCCCATGAACCCGATCTTCAGACAGATGGTGCTGCGCTCCACGCGCCAGGCGATCGCCGTCGAGATCGGGCCGTCGAATTGCCCCGTTCCATCAGGCCTCAGCATGATCTTGACTTTGCGGCCGCCGCTCGTTGTCGCGTTCCAAGCGCGTCCATCGGCAATACGCGCAATTGCCTCCTCGGTGGTGAGGAACGTTTGCGACCACGCAGTCGATTGAACGACCGATAGGATCGTCGCGACGACGATCGATGTCCTGACAAAGTCGAGCATGCTGGTGGGTCCTTCCATGGCGTCGAAACGTCGATGCATGGAATAGTGCCGCCGCGCGCGATCCTTCGGAACGCGCGGATTGTGACGTTTGATTGCTGTTCGTCTAAACGCAGTTTTATACGATTCGTTGACGCGCGAGATGGCTTACTTCTTTGCAAGTAATCCGGCTGCAATGGTCCCTACCGACGGAGTTCACGACGCCCACCGCCGCTTCAACTCGATTGCGAAGACCTGCTCCATCATCGCGGTGAGCGCCCTGGGCGTAGCGCCTTTGGCCACTGCTGCGGCCAAAGCACCCCGGACGCGTGGATCGATCTCCGGCAAGACGTCGTCGCCGAGACCGTATCGGGCGCCTAACTCTAGACGAATTGCCTCGATGAGATGGTTGGCGGACCCGGCAGTCGGCTTGAAAACGCGAACCAACCGAACCCGGGAGAGCAAAGGTTCGCCAAGCTTCCGCACATCGTTCGCGGTGAGGATCCAGTTCACATAGGAGAGATCGACATTCGTCGAGAGGGCCTCGTCGTAGTAACGCGCACGCCTCCGGCTCCAACATGGTCAGGATCGTTCCGACGATCCTCCCGTTTCGGTCGCCGCCACCCGACTTGTCGATTTCGTCGACCAGTACGATCGGGTTCGCAGTTTCGGTATCCCGGAGAGTCTCGACCACGCGGGCAGGATGCGCGGAGCCCCAGCCCCGTGCCGTAACAGCGAAGTCACGGTTATCGGATGATCCTCCCGCATTGACGACCCGCATTGGGACCCCGGTCAGCTCGGAGTCCGCCTGGCGACACGTGTCTTACCGACGCCCGGTGGACCGACAAGGAGCAAGCGTGGCAACTCGGATCGCTATTAAGTTGCTTCAGCCGAAAAGGATTCTCCGTTTTTCTGAGTCACGACAGCGTCGGTCTTGGGCCTCTTCGAGCTTCATCGACACATTGATTTTTTCAGTCAGTCTGGCTCGAGATAAGTCGGTCAG
>JADCGK010000113.1 GCA_020249045.1 Azospirillum sp.
GATCGGCGCCATCGGTTGCGCGGCCATCCTCGCCGGGCTCTTTTTCGCGCGCCGGCGCCGGCAGAGCTTTGGCTTTTCCGTGCGGCCGGCCTGGGCGGAGGCGACGGTCGCGGCCCTCGCCTGCGGCGCCGTGCTCGGCGCCGTTGCGGTCGCCAACGCCTATCCCCTTCCCGTCGGCATCGCCCGGCGCATGGTCGAGGCGGCGGGCGGAACCTGGCCCGAGGGCGGCGTCTTCATCGCGCACGGGCTCGCCGTTCCCGTGCTCGTCGCCGCGGGCGTGGGCATCGCGATGACGATCCTCGCGACGCGCACGCGCTTCGGACGGTACGTTTTCGCGATGGGCGGCAATCCGGAGGCGGCGGAACTTTCTGGCGTGAATACGCGGCGGACGCTGATGCGCGTCTTCGGCCTGATGGGGGTGCTGTGCGGGATCGCCGCCTGCATATCGACCGCGCGCCTCAACGCCGCCACCAACGCGGCCGGCACGCTCGACGAGCTTTACGTCATCGCCGCCGCCGTCATCGGCGGAACGTCGCTGGCCGGCGGGCTCGGCACCGTCGCGGGCGCCATGCTGGGCGCCCTCGTGATGCAGTCGCTGCAGTCGGGCATGGTGCTGCTCGGGGTCGACGCGCCGTTGCAGAACATCGTCGTCGGGCTCGTCCTGGTCCTCGCCGTGTGGGTGGACACCGTCTACCGCCGGGGCGTGCGATGACGGCGGCGGCCCCCAAACTGGTCGAAATGCGCGACGTCTCCATCGCCTTCGGGGGCATCAAGGCCGTGGACGGCGTATCGGTGGATCTCGACGCGGGCGAGGTCGTGGCGCTGCTCGGACACAACGGCGCGGGCAAGTCCACGCTCATCAAAATCCTGTCCGGGGCCTACCGCGCCGATTCCGGCGAGATCCGCGTCCGGGGGGAGCGGGCCGACATCGCCAGTCCGCGCGACGCCAAGCGGTACGGCATCGAAACGATCTACCAGACCCTCGCGCTCGCCGACAACGTCGATGCGGCCGCCAACGTCTTTCTCGGCCGCGAACGCACGACGCGCTGGGGCATGCTCGACGACGCGGCGATGGAGGCCGAGACGCGCAAGGTCATGGCGCGGCTCAATCCGCATTTCCAGCGCTTCGCCGAACCGGTGCGCGCGCTGTCGGGCGGCCAGCGGCAGTCGGTCGCGATCGCGCGCGCCATCCATTTCGAGGCCAGAATCCTGATCATGGACGAGCCGACGGCGGCCCTCGGCCCCGCCGAAACGCGCCAGGTGGGCGAACTCGTCGTCGGGTTGAAGAGCCAGGGCATCGGCATCTTCCTCATCAGCCACGACATCCACGACGTCTTCGATCTCGCCGACCGCGTCGCCGTGATGAAGAACGGCAAGCTCGTCGGGACCGCGCGGGTGCGCGACGTCACGAAGGACGAGGTCCTTGGGATGATCATCCTCGGCAAATGCCCGCCCGGCGCGGTTCCCGGCCCCGGCGCGAGCGCGCCATGAATCCGGCCGGCGGCGGCCGGGCCGCCTATCCGAGCCTCGCGGGCCGCCGCGTGCTGATCACCGGCGGCGCGACCGGCATAGGAGCGGCGCTGGTGCGCGCTTTCGCCGCGCAGAACGCCCATGTCGGGTTCGTCGACCTGCAGGCGGCGCCGGCCGCGGCCCTGGTCGCGGAGATCGCGGCCACTGGCGGGTCGGCGGCGTTCGAACGCTGCGACTTGCGCGATATCGCCGCCTTGCGCGCGGCGATCGCGGCTTTGCGCGCGCGCCTCGGGCCGTTCACCGTTCTGGTCAACAACGCCGCCAACGACGAGCGCCACGAATTCCTCGACGTGACGCCGGAGTTTTTCGACGATCGCGTCGCCGTCAATCTGCGCCACGCCTACTTCGCGGCCCAGGCCGTGGTGCCCGACATGCGCGCGGCGGGCGGCGGCACGATCGTGAATTTCGGTTCGGTATCCTGGCTGATGGGATCGGCCGATCTCTCGGTCTACGCGACGCTGAAATCGGCGGCGTACGGGCTCACGCGCGTTCTGGCGCGCGAATTCGGCTCCGACAATATCCGCGCGAACTGCATCCTGCCCGGCTGGATCATGACCGAGCGGCAGATCGAGAAATGGCTGACGCCGGCAGGCGAAAGCGCCATCCGCGAGCGCCAATGCATCAAGCGCGCGCTGGTGCCCGAGGACATCGCCAAGGCGGTGCTGTTCCTCGCCTCGGAGGAGTCCTCCGGGATGACCTGCCAGCAAATCGTCGTCGACGGCGGTTGGGTCTGAGGCGGTGGCCAGCGCCATCGGAGCCGCTTCGCGGCCACCGCGACCGGCTCCTTGCCGACTTCGCGTACGATGCCGACGATCTGCACGTCCTTGAACCTCGACTGACGCATGGCTCCTCCTTCCGAGAGCCAGTCTCTCACGCTTCAAACGGTCCGAAAATCCAGGGGCAGGTCAACCAGCCTCATCCGATCACACTCAGGTACGTGAAGTCGGTCTGCCAGGGCTAGTTGAGCGCCTTTGTCTTTTATTTGAATTCATCGGCCGCCGTCATGAACATGAAGGCCGGACTGGTCAGCAGCCCGTTTGCCCGCAACAGCCGACACACCGCCATGCTGAGCACGCCCGCTGTGGCGAGATTGGAAAGCGTCGGGGGCTGTACATTGATGCGGCGCATTCCGGCAGGGGGCCGAGTCGAAGCCGCAATGGCAACGAAATGGCACTCCCTCTGTTGCCGCGGCGTTGCCATGGACGCGGGGCATTTCCGGGTAAATCAAAGACCCGACATTAAGTGACTGATTTGACAGAAACCCTGGTGAGCGCGCCGGGACTCGAACCCGGAACCCCAACATTAAAAGTGTCGTGCTCTACCGATTGAGCTACGCGCTCGCACCAGGGCGGCCGGGAAACTAGGGCTTGGGCCCGGTCCGGTCAACAGGCCTCACAGCGGCGCTTTGGGGGCCAAGGTCGGCATGGTCGGCGGGGCCTCGCCGTCCGCCGGCGGGGGCAAGCCCGACAGCTTGTTGCGCACCGCCAGTGCGGTGCGCGCCGACACGAAATGCGAGATGTCGCCGCCCAGCCGCGCCACTTCCTTGACGAAGCGCGAGGAGATGAATTGCTGGCTTTCCGAAGCCATCAAAAACACCGTCTCGACGCCGCCGTCGAGCCGCTTGTTCATGCCGGCCATCTGGAACTCGTATTCGAAATCCGACACCGCGCGCAACCCGCGCAGGATGATGTTCGCCCCCATCGTCTGGGCGAAATGCATCAGCAGCGTTTCGAACGGCACCACCTCGATCCGGGCCGCCTCGGCCAGCGGCAGGCCCGCGACTTCGCGTTTCATCAGGGCCACGCGCTCCTCGAGCGTGAACAAAGGCCCCTTGCCCGCGTTGACCGCCACGCCGACGATCAACCGGTCGACCAACGCCGTCCCGCGATGGATGATATCGAGATGCCCGTTGGTCGCGGGATCGAACGTGCCCGGGTAGATGCCGACGCGCTTGCTCATTTGCCCCCGCCCCCGCCGGTCCCCTCGCCCGCACCCGAGCCGTCGCCCGCCGGCTCCTCGCCGCCCAGATCGCCGAGCCGCGCGACCGATACCACGCGCTCACCCTCGCCCACGCGGAACACCGTCACGCCCTGGGTCTGGCGGCGCGCGATGCGGATATCGTCGACCGGCGTGCGGATCAGCGTGCCGCCGTCCGAAACGATCATCAGCTGATCGCCGTCGGCGACCGGGAACGAGGCGACGACCTCGCCGTTCTTGTCGGTGGTCTCGATATTCGCGATCCCCGATCCGCCGCGATTGGTGAGGCGATACTCGTAGGACGAGCTGCGCTTGCCGTAGCCCTTTGAGGTGATGGCGAGCAGGAACTCCTCGGCCGCGGCGAGTTCCGCGAAACGGTCCTCGCTCAGCGTCACGGCCGGCACGTTGGCGGCCTCGGCGTCGGCCGGCGCCGCGTCGCCCGCATCCTCCGCCGCCCCGCGCCGCGCGCGCGCCATCTTCAGATAGGCCTCGCGCTCGGCCGTATCGAGGTCCATGTGGCGGATCATCGCCATGGAAATCACCTCGTCGCCCTCGGCCAGTTTCTGGCCGCGCACCCCGGTCGAATTCCGGCTTTGGAAGACGCGCACGTCCTCCACCGCGAAGCGGATGCATTTGCCCTGACGCGTCGCGAGCACCACGTCCTGGCGCTCGGTGCAAGGCTGCACGGCGACCAGGCGCTCGCCCGCCTCCTCCAGCTTCATGGCGATCTTGCCCTTCACCATGATGCTGCGGAAATCCGACAGCGCGTTGCGGCGCACGTTGCCCGCGGACGTTGCGAACATGATGTGCAGGTTGTCCCACAGCGCTTCGTCGCGCGGCAGCGGCAGCACGGTCGCGATCTTCTCCCCGTCCGCCAGCGGCAGCAACTGGACCATCGGCTTGCCGCGCGCCTGGGGCGTGCCCAGCGGCAGGCGATGGCATTTGAGCCGGAACGCGAGCCCGCGCGTGGTGAAGAACAGCACCGGATCGTGGGTGTTGGCGACGAAAACCTGGCTGACGAAATCCTCCTCGCGCGTGGCCATGCCAGCACGGCCCTTGCCGCCGCGGCGCTGCGCGCGATAGGCGGACAACGGCGTGCGCTTGATGTAGCCCGCATGCGTGACCGTCACGACCATGTCCTCGGGCGCGATCAGGTCTTCGATGTCCTGCTCGCCGTCGCCCTCTTCCAGCGTCGTGCGCCGCTTGTCGGCGAACTCCGTGCGGATGGCGAGCAGTTCGCTTTTGAGGATGCCGTAAAGCCGCGTCCGCGAGGCGAGGATGTCGAGATAATCGGCGATCCGCGCGACGATATCCTTGAGTTCGCCCAGGATCTTGTCGCGTTCGAGGCCGGTCAAACGCTGCAGGCGCAGTTCCAGGATCGCGCGCGCCTGCTCCTCGGAAAGCCGGTAGGTTCCGTCCACGATGCCCCGGCCGGGCTCGCCGACCAACTCGATATACGAGGCGATTTCCCCGACGGGCCAGGCGCGTTCCATCAGGCGTTCGCGCGCGACGACCGGATCGGGCGCCTTGCGGATCAGCTCGATCACCGGATCGAGATTGACGACCGACACGGCGAGGCCGATCAACAGATGGGCGCGCTTGCGCGCCTCGCGCAATTCGAAGCGCGTCCGGCGCGTGATGACCTCCTCGCGGAACTCGACGAAGGCGCGCACGAGTTCCTTGAGGCCCATCAACTCGGGCTTGCCGCGGTTCAGCGCCAGCATGTTGAAGCCGACGCTCTTTTGCAGACCGGTGTATTTGTAGAGCTGGTTGAGCACGATCTCCGAATTGGCGTCGCGCTTGAGCTCGATCACGACGCGCACCCCGTCGCGGTCGCTTTCGTCGCGCAGATCGGAAATGCCTTCGATGATCTTCTCGTTCACGCACTCGGCGATGCGTTCGAGCAATTGCGCCTTGTTCTGCTGGTACGGAATCTCGGTGACGACGATCGCCTCGCGGTCCTTGCGGATCTCCTCCACATGGGCCCGGCCGCGCAGCAGGATCGATCCGCGACCCGTGCGGTAGGCTTCGCGCAAGCCCCCGCGGCCCAGCACGATGCCGCCCGTCGGGAAATCCGGGCCCGGCACGTGGACCATCAGCGCGTCGAGCGAAATTTCCGGATCGTCGATATAGGCGCAGCAGGCGTCGATCACTTCGCCCAGATTGTGCGTTGGGATGCTCGTGGCCATACCCACCGCGATACCCGCGGCACCGTTGACCAGCAGGTTCGGGAACACGGCCGGCACGACCGTCGGTTCCTGGGCGCTGTCGTCGTAGTTGGGTTGGAAATCGACCGTGTCGCGTTCCAAGTCCGCGAGCATGAGCGAGGCGACCTTGGCCAGACGCGCCTCGGTGTAGCGCATCGCCGCGGGCGGATCGCCGTCCATCGAACCGAAATTGCCCTGCCCGTCGATCAGCATCAGGCGCATCGAAAAGTCCTGCGCCATGCGGACCATCGATTCGTAGATCGCGCTGTCGCCGTGCGGGTGGTATTTGCCCATCACGTCGCCGACCACGCGCGCGGATTTACGGTAGGGCCGGTTCCAGTCGTAGCCGGCCTCCTGCATCGCGAACAGGATGCGCCGATGAACGGGCTTCAGCCCGTCGCGCGCATCGGGCAGCGCGCGGCTGACGATCACGCTCATCGCGTAATCGAGATAGCTGCGCTTCATCTCCTCTTCGATGGAGACGGGCGAAACGTCGATCGGGCCGGGGGTGTTCGGTTGGGCGGTGTCGGTCACGTGCACTTCACGAAAAAGGGCGAAAACTGAGACCGGACTCTAGCAACCGCCCCCCGCCGTCACAATCTCGAAAACCACCAAATAACCCACTGATTAATATATGAAACTCGTGCGCCAGCTGGGGATAAAAAAAGGGCCCCGGTTGCGCCGCAACGAGGGCCCGTTGTCGATTCGGAAAAGCCCGTCTCAGGCCTTGGGGCGATCCACGACCAAAATGCCCGCATGGCCCCAATTTTCGCGTTCGACCTCGTCGATCACGATATGGGTGTTCTGCGGGTTCTTGCCCAGCACACGCACCAGCGTATCGGTGAACTCGCGTACGATCTGCGACTTCTGTTCCTTCGTCGCGCCGGCCGTCATCTTGATGTTGATGAAGGGCATGTCGAACGATCAGAAGGGAATATCGTCGTCGATCGGACCGGCCGGCTTCTTGCCGCC
>JADCGK010000114.1 GCA_020249045.1 Azospirillum sp.
GATGTTCGCCGTGAACGCGTCCACGCGCAGGATGCTCTGCAGGAAGAACAGCGCGTAGAACTGGCCCGTGTACCAAACGACCGCCTGACCGGCGGTGAGACCGAGCAGGGCAATCAGCGCGAATTTGGCGTTCTTCCACTGGCCGAAGGCTTCGGAGAGGGGTGCTTTCGAGTGCGTGCCTTCCGCCTTCATCTTGGCGAAGGCCGGGCTCTCCTCCATCTGCAGGCGGATGTAGAGCGAGATCGCCAACAGGAAGATCGAAAGCAGGAACGGAAGGCGCCAGCCCCACGATGCGAACTCCGCCTCGCCCATGTAGCTGCGGATCGACAGGATCACCATCAGCGACAGCAAAAGCCCCAATGTCGCGGTGGTTTGGATCCAGCTGGTGAAGTAGCCGCGGCGGCCATGCGGCGCGTGCTCGGCGACGTAGACGACGGCCCCGCCGTATTCGCCGCCCAGCGCCAGGCCCTGCAGCATGCGCAGCGCGATCAGCGCGATCGGCGCGGCCCAGCCGATCGATTCGTAACCGGGCAAGCAGCCGACCAAGAACGTCGACGACCCCATGATCAGGATGGTCATCAGGAAGGTGTATTTGCGCCCGACCATGTCGCCCAAACGGCCGAACACCAGCGCGCCGAAGGGCCGCACGAGGAAGCCCGCGGCGAACGCCAGCAGCGCGAAGACGTTGCGCGTCGCTTCCGGAAACGACGAAAAGAACTGTGCGCCGATGATCGCGGCGAGCGAGCCGTACAGATAGAAATCGTACCATTCGAAAACGGTACCCGCGGAGGAGGCGAGAATGACTTTCTTCTCCTCCTGCGTCATCGGCCGCGACCGATCGGTCGCATTCGTGATGTCGGTCATTTTTGTGCGTTCCCCCTGTCCCTATTCTGCGGGACCCCCGTCCCCGAAGGCATCGTGGCCCCGTCCGCTTATCTCGGGCACGGGCTTCTCACGATCCCCTCGGTTTGAACATGCGACAAATAGCGCGCTGAGTATGTGAAATATAGTTACGAGCTGTTACAGGGGGTTAAGCGCTCAATTGCGTTTGCGAATTTCGGCTGCGGGCTGGGCGCCGAGGCGTCGGCCGGGCTAGACTCGCGGGATGCAGCGGTACTCCCTGGCATTGGACCTGTTCCTGCGGCCCGCGCGCGAGGCGATGCGCGCGGTGCCGATGCTGCCGGCGACGGTGCCCGTGCGCGCGGCGGTCGACGCGATGGCCGAAAGCGGTGCTTCGATCGCGTTGGCGCTTGCCCCCGACGGCAGACTCGCGGGCGTTTTGACCGAACGCGATCTCGCCACGCGCGTTGCGTTCAAGGCGGCACCCGAAGCGCCGCTCTCCGCGGTCATGACAGCCGATCCGCTGACCGCTCCGCCCGACGAGCCGCTTTACCGCGTCATCGCGCTGCTGCGCCGGCAGGGGTTCCGGCACGTGCCGGTCGCCGCGCGCGATGGCCGGCCGTTGGGAGTCATCGCGCGCGCCGACGCGCTCGCGGCCGTTTCGGCCCGGCTGCTGGTCGAACTCGACGTGCTCGGCCGGCTCGGCCACGGGCTCGAGGACCACATCGCCGCCAAGCGTGCGCAAGCCGCCTTCGCGCGCGCGCTGCTCGACGACGGCTTGCCCGCGCCCGACATCCAGCGCGCGATCAGCGAAATCAATCGCGACATCCACCGCGATTTGCTCGACCACGCCATCGCGGCGATGGCGGCCGAAGGCAAGGGGCCGCCGCCCGTGCCGTTCACGCTGCTGATCATGGGCTCGGGCGGACGGGGGGAGAGTTTTCTGTCCCCCGATCAGGACAATGGCTTCCTGATCGACGACTATCCGGACGACGACCACACACGGATCGACGCTTGGTTCGTCGATCTCGCCGAACGCTTCACCACAGCGCTGGACGCCGCCGGTTTCGAATTCTGCAAGGGCAACGTCATGGCGACCAATCCGCTGTGGCGCAAGACGCGCACCCAATGGCGCGATCAGATCGAGCTTTGGCTGCGCCGCCGGTCGCCGGCGGCGTTGCTTTACGCCGACATCTTCTTCGATTTCGCGCCGGCGTGGGGCGATCCGGCACCGGCGCTCGAATTGCGCGGGCACGTCGCCGACACGCTCGCGCGCGAACGCGGGTTCCTGCACGCGATGCTGGGGGAGGATCGGCGCCTGGGCGTGGCGCTCGGGTTTTTCGGCGGGCTCAAGACCGCCGGCAGCGGCGATCACGCGGGCGAGATCGACCTCAAGATCAACGGCACGATGCCGTTGGTCGCGTCGGTGCGCTTGTGGGCGCTCGCGCGCGGAGTCGCCGCGACGGGTACCCGCGAACGGCTCGCCGAACTCGCGCGGCTCGAGGTCGTTTCGGCGATCGAGGCCGCGGAGTTGACCGAAGCGTTCGAGACGGTCACCTTCGTGCTGCTGCGCGGCCAGCTCGCGGATATCGGCCGCGGTGCGGCGCCCGACAATTTCGTGCGTCCGGACGAGATGGACAAGCGCGAGCGCGAAAAACTGGTGGCCGCGTTGAAGGCCATCGACCGGTTCGCCGTGCGCACGCGCGCGGAGTTCACCGGCAAGCTGATCTGAAGGGAAGCGCCACATGGCGACGGCCGAAGGCGGCAGCTATCTCGGAATGCGCGATTGGCTCGATCCACTGGCCGACGTGGATTTCGCCCAATATCTGCGGCTGATCCTGCCGATGCCGATGTGGGACGCCTGCGGCATCGAAATGGCGCGCGTCGCGCGCGAACGGCAAAGCCACCTGACCAAGCCCCCGGGGACCGAGGATTCGCGCTTCTTCGACCGGTTGCCCGCGTTCCTCGAACGCGGCCTGCTCGAGTTCGGGCCGCTGCTCGCCCCCCACGAGGCCGCCGACGTGCGCCGCTATTTCGAGGGGCAATCGGGCTACGACGGCCATCACATCCGCGGGTCGGACAAGATCCTGCGCCCCTACGCCGACCTCGCCGCCAAGCACCGCTATTGCTGCTATTCGATCGACACGGTCTTGCGCGCGCCGCATTTGATGAAGCTCGCCAACCACCCGGCGCTCGTCGATCTGATCGAGAAGGCGCTGGGGTGCGTGCCCACGCTCTACTCGGTCAGCGCATGGTGGTCGTTTCCGGGATTCGCCGAGCCTTGGCCGGTCTATTCGCAGTATTTCCATCGGGACCGCGATTGCTATCGCTTCTTCACGCTGTTCGTTTACCTGACCGACGTGGACGCGGGCGCTGGCCCGCATCAGATGCTGCCCACTTCGCAGACGGCGCCGGGCACGCGCGCGCTGATCGCCGAAGCCAAAGCGGCGGGCCGCTTGCCGGCCGACGCGCCGGAGGATCCGTTCTTCTCCTACCAGCCGGTGGCGCCGGGCCAGATCGAGGCGTTGTTCGGCGAACGGATCGCCACGGCCGTGGGCCCCGCCGGCACCGCGATGCTGTGCGACACGCGCGCCTTCCATCGCGGTTCGATGCCGCGCGACAAATCCCGGCTGATTTTCTGGGCGCGCTACGGCGTATCGCGCAACACGAACTCGGCCGATCTGGAGATGGGGCCGTTGCGCCGCGAAACCCTCGACCTCGACATCGAGGAGAGCCCGCGCGCGGCCTACATCAACCGCCTGCTCGTCCGCTGGTAGACGCGCGCTCGAAGTTCGCCGCCGCCGCGCGCAGACCCAGCGCCATGTTCGACGCCTCGACCAGATCGTCGTAGGTATCGAGGCCGCGCGCGCGCGCCACGCCGAGCAGGCGCGCGAACACCCGCGCGGTCGCGCGCGCGTCGTCGAGTGCGGAGTGCCGGCGGCCGATTTCGATCCCCAGCAGCGCCGCGAGCCCGTCGAGGCTGTGGTCGGCGAGATCGGGAAACAGCCAGCGCGCGATCAGCAGCGTGTCGAAGGGCGGATGGTCGAAGGCGATGCCGGCTTGGGCGCCGGCACGCTTGAGGAAGGCGAGATCGAAGGCCGCGTTGTGCGCGACCAGCACGGCGTCGTGCGCGAAGGCGGCGAAGGCGCGCGCGGCTTTGGCTTGATCGGGTGCGCCCTGCACGGCGGCATCGTCGATGCCGTGGATCGCCGTGTTGGCCGGTGGGATCGGCCGGCCGGGATCGACGAGTGTGGCGAAGCTTTCGCTTTCCAGAACGCGATCGCCGAGCGCGCGCACAGCCCCCATCGACACGATCGCGTCCTCGCGCGTGTCGAGCCCCGTGGTTTCGAGATCGAAGACGACGTAGGCGAGACCGTCGAGCGAGCGTTTGCCCGCAAGCCCCCCCGCCGGGGCGAGGCGCGCGAGCGCGAAGTCGTGAAATTCGGGCCGGGGACCGTGCGCCGCGCGCTTCGGCGCGGGCGGGACGCGCGCGGTCAGCACATAGGCCTCCGGATCGCCTTTGGCGTCGCGCAGCATCGACAGGCGCGCGGGGAACGGTCCGCGCTGGTCGGCCGTGCGCAATGCCAACGCGTCGTGCGCGGCCGGATCGCCGGCCAGCGCGGAATGCACGGGGGCGAGGTCCACGAGCGTGGCGAGATCCCGGCGCAAACCGACCGGTCCGGTCGGCGTCAGCCACGCCTCGGCGGCCGGATTGAACAACAGGATACGGTCGCGCGGATCGGCGACGATCACCGCTTCGGCCAAATCGCACAGCACGGTTTCCAGCCAACGCCGGTCGTCGGCGGCGCGCGCGTCGGTGCCGTGCGCGCGGGCAAGTTCGGTCGTCAGTCGGGCGATTTCCAGATCGCGGGCGGCGAGTTCGTGCAGCAACGGACCCGCAAGGCCGATGCGCGCGGCGCGCGCGATCAGCGCGCTGGCCAGCGCCAGCCCCGCGCCGGCAGCGACGGCGGCGCCGGCGAGGCCCGCACCCTCCGGCCCGCGCGCCGCAGCCCAATAAAGGGTCAGGAAGACCGCCAACCCCGCAAGGCAGGCGACCGCCAGCGAACCGGCCGATAAGCGCGCGCGCATTTCCATCCCGCGCGGCAGGATAGCGCGCGCTTCAGTGCGCGCACAGGGCGTCGAGTACGAAGACCAAGCGCGGATCGTCGCGGGTCGCCGGGGGCGAGCGATGGACGATGCCGCCCCCGCGATTGCCCGGCCAACCCTCGCCCTTGAAAAGACCGATTTCGTAGGCCGCCAGCCGTGCGATTGCCGCGCCGCGCCGCTTGATCCCGCGGTTGGACCCGCGGCCCAACCGCGCGCGGTCGACGTCGGCGTCGGCCAGATATTCGGTGCCGGCACCGGCATACGTGGTGATGAGCCGGCACTCGACGTAATCGACGTGGAACAGCTTGCAGCCCGGGCCTTCGATCCGTTCGAAGCGCGCGCGCAAGCCGCAAGCGCCGGTGGCGGCGGCGAACTGGCGTGCGATCGCGGCCATGTCGGCGGCGAGGTCGGCGGCCAAGGCGGGCGGGGGCAGGGCTGCGGCAAAGCGGGTCTCGAACGTGCCGGCATCGACCTGAAGATCGAAATCGGCCGCCGGCCCCGCCAGAACGCGCGCGACGGCCGCGCGCAAATCGGGCGAAGGCGTGCGCGGGATGCGGGCGAGATTGACGCCGGCCTGCCGGATTTCGGCGAAGGCCGAGGGAAGACCGTCGAACATGCGTATGTGTTATACAATAACATTATGGGGCGCAAGCCCGTCGCCGTGCTATGCCCCTACGCCCGCATTCTCGAGAGGGACGATGACCGACGCCCAACCCGCCTGGACCCCGTTGCCGATTTCCGTGCTGACCGGTTTTCTTGGCAGCGGCAAGACCACGCTGCTGTCCAAATTGCTGCGCCATCCCGGCATGGCCGAGACGGCCGTGATCATCAACGAGTTCGGCGAGATCGGCCTCGACGACCTGCTCGTGCAGGGCCAGTTGCTCGAACACGTCGATCCGAACGCGCAAACGCAGTTCGTGAAGATGAACGCGGGCTGTCTGTGCTGCACGGTTCGGGGCGACCTCGAGGTCGCGTTGCGCGACATGTACCTGAAGCGCGTGCGCAAGGAGATCCCGCCCTTCAAGCGCGTGGTCATCGAAACCACGGGCCTCGCCGACCCGGCGCCGATCCTGCACACGCTGATGGACGATCCGGTCCTCGCGGCCTATTACCGGCTCGACGGCGTGGTCACGACGGTGGACGCCGTCAACGCGATGGACCAGCTCGATAAAGAGCAGGAATGCGTCAAGCAAATCGCGGTCGCCGACCGCGTGCTGCTGACCAAGACCGACCTTGCGGCACCCGAGGCGCGCGCGCGGCTGGAGACGCGGTTGAAGGCGATCAATCCCGGCGCGCCGTTCTACGAGGTGCGCGACGGCGAGATCGAGCCCGCGCGTATCCTCGAAGCCGGGCTCTACAATCCCGAAACCAAATCCGCCGATGTGCGCCGCTGGCTGAACGACGAGGCTTATGCCCACGGCCACGACCATGGTGCGCATCATCATGATCATCATTCGCATGACCATGACCACGGGCACGACCACGGGCACGACCACGGGCATGATCATGGGCATGCGCATGCCCATGATGACGTGAACCGCCACGACGACCGCATCCGCGCGCATTGCATCGTCGTCGAGGCGCCGATGGACTGGGATGTCGTTGCGGCGTGGCTCGGGGCACTCGCCCAAAGCCGAGGGCCCGATTTGCTGCGCATGAAAGGCATCGTGAACGTGGCGGGCGAGGAAACGCCCATCGCGGTTCACGGGGTCCAGCACCTGTTCCACCCACCCGCCCGCCTGCCCAAATGGCCGGACTCCGACCGGCGGTCGAAATTCGTGTTCATCGTGCGGGAAATCCCGCGCGCGGACATCGAAGACAGCCTCGCGCGCTTCCAAGCCGACGCCGCCAAACGCGCCGCGCTGACCGCGAAAGTCTGAATTCCGCCCGCCCTTCCGCCGTCGGGGGCCGTCGTGCTATCCCGACGGCCCTGACCCTGTTCTTTCCCGCGAGGACCGCCGCCGATGGCCGCCTATCAGTACGTCTACGTCATGAAGGGCATGTCGAAGATCTATCCCGGCGGGAAGAAGGTCCTCGACGACATCTGGCTGTCCTTCCTGCCCGGCGCGAAAATCGGCGTGCTCGGCCTCAACGGCGCGGGTAAGTCGACGCTGCTGAAGATCATGGCCGGCCGCGACAAGGATGCGGGCGGCGAGCATTTCCTCGCGCAAGGCGCGACCTGCGGCTATCTCGAACAGGAGCCGCAGCTCGACCCCAAAAAGACGGTCGCGCAGAACGTCATGGAGGGCCTGGGCCCGCTCAAAGCCATGGTCGACCGCTTCGAGGAGGTCTCGGCCAAGCTGGGCGAAGTCACCGACGACGACGAGATGAACGCGCTGCTCGCCGAACAGGCCGAGTTGCAGGAGAAGATCGACGCCGCCGACGCGTGGGACCTCAACCGCACGATCGAAATCGCGATGGACGCGCTGCGCTGCCCGCCGGGCGACGCGGACGTGACGAAGCTGTCGGGCGGCGAGCGCCGGCGCGTGGCGCTGTGCCGGCTTTTGCTGCAGAAGCCCGATCTTCTGCTGCTCGACGAACCGACCAACCACCTCGATGCGGAATCGGTCGCGTGGCTCGAACGCTTCCTGCACGAATATCCGGGCTGCGTCGTGGCCGTGACCCACGACCGCTACTTCCTCGACAACGTCGCGGGCTGGATCCTCGAACTCGACCGCGGCAAGGGCATTCCGTGGGAGGGCAACTACTCCTCCTGGCTGGAGCAGAAGCAAAAGCGGCTCGCCCAGGAACAGAAGGAAGAGAGCAACCGCCAGAAGACCCTGGAGCGCGAGCTCGAGTGGATCCGGCAGAGCCCGCGCGCGCGCCAAGCCAAGAACAAGGCGCGCATCGCCGCCTACGACGCCCTGGTGGCCGAGGAACGGGATCGCGCGCCCGAAAGCGTGCAGATCGCCATCGCGCCGGGGCCGCGCTTGGGCAATACGGTCATCGTCGCCGAGGATCTGAGCAAGGGCTTCGCGGACACGCTGCTGATCGACAAGCTGAATTTCCGTCTGCCTGCGGGCGGCATCGTGGGCATCATCGGCCCGAACGGCGCGGGCAAAACCACGCTGTTCCGGATGATCACCGGCGCCGAGAAGCCCGATTCGGGCAAGCTGACGATCGGCGAGACGGTGCAGCTCGGGTATGTCGACCAATCGCGCGACTCCCTGGACGGCAACAAAACGGTTTGGGAGGAGATCTCGGGCGGCGACGACGTGCTCGAGATCGGCGGCAAGAAGGTGCAGAGCCGCGCCTACGTCGCCTCGTTCAATTTCAAGGGAACGGATCAGCAAAAGAAGGTCGGCGTGCTGTCGGGCGGCGAGCGCAACCGCGTGCAGCTGGCCAAGATGCTCAAGGCCGGCTCGAACCTGCTGATGCTCGACGAACCGACCAACGATCTGGACGTCGACACGCTGCGCGCGCTCGAAGAGGCGCTTTTGGGATATTCCGGCTGCGTCATGGTGGTCAGCCACGACCGCTGGTTCCTCGACCGCATCGCCACGCACATCCTGGCTTTCGAGGGCGACAGCCAGGTCGTGTGGTTCGAGGGCAATTACCAGGATTACGAAGCGGACCGGAAGCGCCGCTTGGGCGCCGACGCCGATCAGCCGCACCGGATCAAATACAAGCCGCTGACGCGCACCTGACCGTCGGGGGTGCCGCGGAAGGTTCGGCCTAGGACCGCTGGGCGGTCGTGGGCCGTGCTTTCTCGCGCAATTGGTCGATCAGCGGTCCGACGCGGCCGCCGTTGCGTTGCACGGTCGCCGAAAAATCGTCGCGTTGGGTGATGGCCATGCTCACCCCTTCGATGATCACGTCGATGATCTTCCAGGACTGCCCTTCGGGCGCCAGGCGCCAATCCACGCGCACCGGCTCGCCGCGCGCGCGTTCGAACACCGACCCGACGGCGGCCTCGCCCTCGTCCAGACGGCGCGAGGACACGACGCGGATCGTCTCCCCGCCGTAATCGGCGAAGCGCGTCGCGTAGGTGGCGACGATGAAATCCTCGAAGGCCTTCAGATAGGCCTCCCGGTCGGGCGGGGCGGCGGTGCGCCACGCGGTGCCGAGCGCGAAGCGGCCGATCTTCGGCACGTCGAAGCTTTCGGTCAGCAATTCGCGGAAACGTTTGGTGCGTTCGTCCAGATCGATGTCGCGCGCGGTCAGCCCTTCGATCGCGCGCTGGGCCAGCCGTTCGACGAACGCGGCCGCCGCGGGCACTTGCTGCTGCTGTGCGCTTTGCGCCGCCGCAGGCGCACCGCTTGCCGCGCACAGCGCGGCCGCGAGGCATGCGGCGAGGAAAGAGCGGCGCGACATCGTGGGGAGCTCCGCCTCCGGGGCCGATCAGCGCGGGATTTCGGCCCGCGGCGCCGAGACGGGCGCGTCTTCCGCGTCGGTCATGCGCGGCACCGGGATCGCATCGCCGCCAGCGCGGTTCGCGATCGCGGCGCGGCGGCGTTCGGTGTAGACGCGCCGGATGGTGGCGTAGAAATCGGTCGACTGGCGCTGCAAATCCTCGATCTGCTGCCAATTGCGGTGGCGCGCATCGACGCCGCCCACGGCGCTGCGCGTCGGGCCGACCCACTGGGCATCGTTGTGGCGCGCGATGTAATTGACCGGATCGAGGAAGCTGTCGACCGCGAAGCCGACCGTGTCGCGCAAATTCGACGGCCCGAAGACCGGCAGCATGATGTAAGGCCCTTCGCCCACGCCCCAGGTCGCGAAGGTTTGTCCGGCATCTTCCTCGTGCGCGGGGAAACCCATCTGCGCCGCCGGATCGAACGCGCCGAAGAAACCCAGGAACGTGTTGATGAAGAAGCGCGCGAACGTGTTGCCGAAGCGCGACGGCTCGCCTTGGGCCAGATCGTTGACGGCCGTCCACGGCGTTTTGAGGTTGCCGACGAAGTTGTGCGTGCCTTCGCGCGCGCGATCGGGCAGCAGGCCGTACCACGCCGCCAGCGGCTTCAAGGCGATCTCGTCGAGGAAGCGGTTGAATTCGAATACGCCGCGATTCACGTACTCGAACGGATCGGAAATGTCGCTCGCCTGCGTTTGCGCGGTCTGCGCCGGCATTTCCGCTTTGGCGGGCAGCGCGAGGAACGCGAAGAGACCGAACGCGAAGGCGACGGTTCTGAAACTCGACGGCGACAACGACATCTGGGCGACGATCCTTCGCTGCGAAACCACTGCATCTATACGGCCGCCTTTTGCGACGGATCAGCGCCGCATGGCAAGCCGCATCTCAAACTCCGCGCATCATCAACGCCGAGTCCTTAATTCAATGTGATTGCTATCACAGAGCCTTCTTACAGTGTAGTTACGCGCCCCCCCAAACTGTCGGGCGCCGGGAAGCTGTTGCGGAATAACCACAGTTCGGCGGTCGTTTTCCGCAAGAATGGCCGAAAATGTCTCTTGATACATATAAAGATGTCTTTATAACTACTCCTCCTATGACTGGCTCCCTCGACACCGTTTTGGAAGGATTGCGCGCCGCTGCCGAGCCGACCCGGCTACGGCTGCTGGCATTGTGCGCCGAGGGCGAGTTGACCGTCAGCGAACTGGTTCAAATCGTCGGTCAGAGCCAGCCGCGCGTGTCGCGGCATCTCAAACTTCTGTGCGAGGCGGGTCTGCTCGCACGCTTGCCGGAGGGCAGCTGGGTCTTTTACCGCTTGGCCGGCGGTGGAGGGCGGGCCAACGGCCTTGTCCGGCAAATCGCCGATCTGATCCCGCGCGACGACGCGCAACTCGCGCGCGACCGCGAGCGGCTGGCCGCGGTGCGCGCGGCGCGCGCCGAGCGCGCGGCGGCGTATTTCCGCGCCAACGCCGAGAACTGGGACAGCATCCGCGCGCTGCATGTCGACGACGCGGAGGTGGACAAGCGCCTGCTCGCCGCGTTGCCGCCCGCGCGCGTCGCGGGCGAGTTGCTGGATGTGGGCACCGGCACCGGCAAGGTGCTGGAGCTGTTCGGCAAGCGCGGCGTCAAGGTCACCGGCGTGGACGCATCGCTCGACATGCTGCGCGTGGCGCGCGCCAATCTCGCCAAAGCGGGTTTGGCCGACGCGCATGTGCGCCAGGCCGACATGTACCGCCTGCCGTTCGACGCGCACGCCTTCGCCGCCGTCGTGTTCCATCAGGTGCTGCACTTCGCCGACGATCCCGCCGCCGCGATCGCCGAGGCCGCGCGCGTTCTCGCCCCCGGCGGACGGTTGGTCGTCGTGGATTTCGCGCCCCACGATCTCGACGAACTGCGCGCGCGCCATGCCCATCGGCGCTTGGGCTTCGCCGACGCCGAAATTCGCGGCTGGCTCGCCGCCGCCAAGCTCGCCCCCGCCGAGCCGGTCGCGCTGCCCGGCAACAAGCTCACCGTCTGTCTCTGGGCCGCCGACCGGCCCAACGCTTGAGGAAAAACGCCATGCAACGTCTTTTCGGTTCGACGCCCGGCCATCCGCTGAAGATCTCGTTCGAATTCTTCCCCCCGAAGAACGAGGAGATGGAGAAAACCCTGTGGGCTTCGGTCGAGCGTCTGGCGCCGCTCGCCCCGCGTTTCGTCTCGGTGACCTACGGTGCGGGCGGCACCACGCGCGAGCGCACGCACGCGACGGTCAAGCGCCTGGTCCAGGAAACCAAGCTGAAGCCGGCCGCGCATCTGACGTGCGTGTCCGCCACGCGCGCGGAGATCGACGCGGTGGTCGGCGGCTATTGGGAGGCGGGCGTGCGGCACATCGTGGCGTTGCGCGGCGATCCGCCGGCGGGTGCCGCCAAGTACGAGCCCCATCCGGGCGGCTACGCCTACGCCAACGATCTGATCGCGGGCATCCGCAAGCTCGGCGATTTCGAGATCTCCGTCGGCGCCTATCCCGAAAAGCACCCGGACTCGCCCGATCCGGACAAGGACATCGACTATCTCAAGGCCAAGCTCGACGCCGGCGCCACGCGCGCGATCACGCAGTACTTCTTCGACACCGACGTGTTCTTGCGCTACCGCGACAAGGTCGCCGCACGCGGCATTTCGGCCGAGATCGTGCCGGGCATCCTGCCCGTCACGAATTTCGCGCAGGTCGTGAAATTCTCGAAGATGTGCGGTGCTTCGGTGCCGTCCTGGCTCGCGAAATTGTTCGAAGGGCTCGACGGCGATCCCGATACGCGCCGCCTCGTCGCCGCGATGGTGGCCGCCGAACAATGCCGCCGCCTGCAGGAACACGGCGTGGACGCGTTCCACTTCTACACCTTGAACCGCGCGGACCTCGCCTATTCGATCTGCCACATCCTGGGCCTGCGCCCGGGCAAGGAAGCCTGACCATGACCCGCGCCGAGAAAGCCGCGCTGTTCCGCAAGCTCGCGGGCGAGCGCATCCTGGTCAAGGACGGGCCCTACGGCTCGATGATCCAGACCTACAAGCTGGACGAGGACGGCTACCGCAACGGCCGAAGCTTCAACATGGATCAGAAGGGCAACAACGACCTTCTGAACCTGACGCGGCCCGACATCGTGGGCGAAATCTGCCAAGCCTATATCGACGCGGGCGCGGATCTGCTGGCGACCAACTCCTTCAACGCCAATCGCATCAGCCTCGCCGATTACGGCATCCAGACGATGGCGTACGAGATCGCCAAGGCCTCGGCCCGCGTCATCCGCGAACGCTGCGATGCGGCCACCGCCGCGAACCCGGCCAAGCCGCGCTTCGTCGTCGGCGCGCTCGGGCCCACGAACAAGACGCTGTCGATCAGCCCGGACGTCAACAACCCGGGCTATCGCGCCGTGTCGTTCGACGAGATGCGCGACACCTACCGCGAGCAGATCGACGGGCTGCTCGACGGCGGCGCGGATTTCATCGTCGTGGAAACGGTGTTCGACAGCCTCAACGCCAAGGCGGCGCTCGTCGCGTGTTCGGAGGCGGGCGAGGCGCGCGGCGAGGACATCCCGGTGATGTGCTCCTTCACGCTCACCGACATGGCCGGGCGCAATCTGTCGGGCCAGACGGTCGAGGCGTTCTGGAATTCGGTGCGGCACGCCAAGCCGCTGACGATGGGCATGAATTGCTCGTTCGGCGCGACCGAGCTGCACCCTTACGTCGGCGACATCCAGTCGCGCGCCGACACGCTGATCTGCGTCTATCCCAACGCGGGCCTGCCCAACGACATGGGCGCGTACGACGAGCCGCCGGAGATGACCGGCCAACTCGTCGGCGTTTGGGCGCGCAACGGTTGGATCAACGTGGTCGGCGGGTGCTGCGGAACGACGCCCGCGCACATCGCGGCGATCGCCAAAGCGGTGGCGGGCGTCGCCCCGCGCGAGATCCCGAAATTGGGTGCCCGCCTGCGGCTCGCGGGCATGGAAGCGGCGAGTTTCTGATCATGACCCAGCAAGCGGTAGCCACGTTCGCGAATGTCGGCGAGCGGACCAACGTCACCGGGTCCGCCGCCTTCAAGAAGCTCATCCTCGCCGGCGACTACGCCAAGGCGGTCGAGGTCGCGCGCCAGCAGGTCGAAGCGGGTGCTCAGATCATCGACGTCAACATGGACGAGGGCCTGCTCGACGCCGAAAAGGCGATGGAGACGTTCCTCAAGCTCATCGCCGCCGAACCGGACATTTCGCGCGTGCCGGTGATGATCGACAGCTCGAAGTGGTCGGTCATCGAAGCCGGTCTCAAATGCGTCGCGGGCAAACCGATCGTCAATTCGATCTCGCTCAAGGAGGGCGAGGCGCCCTTCCTCGAGCAGGCGAAGAAGGTCCGCCGCTACGGCGCGGCTGTCGTCGTCATGGCGTTCGACGAGAAGGGCCAGGCGGACACGGCCAAGCGCAAGGTCGAGATCTGCGAGCGCGCCTACAAGCTGCTCGTCGAAAAGGCGGGCGTTCCGCCCGAAGACATCATCTTCGATCCGAACATCTTCGCGGTCGCCACGGGCATCGAGGAGCACGACAACTACGGCGTCGACTTCATCGAGGCCACGAAGGAAATCAAGCGCCGCTGCCCGCATGTCCACATCTCGGGCGGCGTCTCGAACCTGTCGTTCAGCTTCCGCGGCAACGAACCCGTGCGCCGCGCCATGCATTCGGTCTTCCTCTACCACGCGATCAAGGCCGGCATGGACATGGGCATCGTCAACGCGGGGCAGCTCGACGTCTACGACGCGATCCCGGCCGAGCTGCGCGAGGCGTGCGAGGACGTGATCCTCAACCGGCGCAAGGATTCGACCGAGCGCCTGCTCGCGCTCGCGCCCAAATACAAGAAGACCGGCGAAGTCGCCGACGCCGCCGACCTCGAATGGCGGACCTGGCCCGTGACCAAGCGCCTCGAACACGCGCTGGTGAAGGGGATCGACCAATTCGTGGTCGAGGACACCGAACAGGCGCGGTTGGCCGCGGCCAGGCCCATCGAGGTGATCGAGGGCCCGTTGATGGACGGCATGAACGTGGTCGGCGATCTGTTCGGCGCGGGCAAGATGTTCCTGCCGCAGGTCGTCAAATCCGCGCGGGTGATGAAGAAAGCGGTCGCCCATCTCATTCCCTATATCGAGGCCGAGAAGACCGCCGAGTCCAAGGCCAAGGGCAAGATCGTCATGGCGACGGTCAAAGGCGACGTCCACGACATCGGCAAGAACATCGTCGGCGTCGTGCTCCAGTGCAACAATTTCGAGGTCATCGATCTGGGCGTCATGGTGCCCGTTCAGGACATCCTGAAGGCGGCGAACGAGAACAAGGCGGATATCGTCGGACTCTCGGGCCTCATCACGCCCTCGCTCGACGAGATGGTCACCGTCGCCGAGGAGATGAAGCGGCTGGGCATGAAGATCCCGCTGCTGATCGGCGGGGCGACGACGTCCAAGACGCACACGGCCTTGCGCATCGCGCCGCGCTACGACGGGCCGACGGTGCATGTCCTCGACGCCTCGCGCGCGGTCGGCGTGTGCTCCCAATTGCTGTCCGAAACGCAAGCCCAAGGCTTCGAAGCCGACGTGCGCAAGGAATACGAGCGCATCCGCGTCGAACGAGCGGGCGGCGCCAAGGACAATCTCGTGGCGCTGGCCGAGGCGCGCGCCAACGGCTTGAAGCTCGACTGGAAGGCCTATGCGCCGCCCAAGCCGAAATTCCTGGGCGTGCGCGGGTTCGAGGATTATCCGCTCGACGAACTGGTCGAACGCATCGACTGGACGCCGTTTTTCCGGGCCTGGGAACTCGCGGGCGTGTTTCCGGCGATCCTGGAGGACAAGGTGGTGGGCGAGAGTGCGCGGCACCTTTACGACGACGCGCGGCGCATGCTCGACAGGATCGTCAAGGAGAAGTGGCTCGTTGCCAAGGCGGCGGTCGGGTTCTGGCCGTGCAAGCGCATCGGCGACGACGTGGCGATCTACGCCGACGAAGACCGCGTCGAGGAAATCTCGCGCTTCCATTTCCTGCGCCAGCAGATCGGCAAGCGCGCCGACCGGCCCAACATGTGCTTGGCCGACTTCGTGTCGCCCGACGCGGACTACATCGGCGGCTTCGCCGTAACGGCCGGGCACGACATCGAAGCCCATCTCGCCCGCTTCAAGGCCGCGCACGACGATTACTCGGACATTCTGCTGAAGGCGCTGGCCGACCGGTTGGCCGAGGCCTTCGCCGAGCGCATGCACGAGCGCGTTCGCAAGAAGCTTTGGGGCTACGCGGCGGACGAGAACCTGTCGAACGCGGATCTGATCGCGGAGAAGTATCGCGGCATCCGGCCCGCGCCGGGCTATCCCGCGTGCCCCGATCACAGCCAGAAGCCCGAGCTGTTCCGGCTGCTCGACGCGCACGGCCGCGCGCGGATGAGCCTGACCGAAAGCTTCGCGATGCTGCCCACGGCTTCGGTCTCGGGCTATTACTTCGCGCACCCGCAGGCCGCTTACTTCGGTGTGGCGAAGATCGGCAAGGATCAGGTCGTCGAGTTCGCGCATCGTCGGGGCGTGGACGTGGCCCAGGCCGAGAAATGGTTGCGGCCCAATCTGGGCTACGAGGCGTGAGCCCGACGGTCGTCCGCGATCCGGCGGCGTTGCGTGCGGCCTGCGCGCCGTGGCGGCGCGCGGGCGAGCGGATCGCCCTGGTGCCCACGATGGGCGCGTTGCATGCCGGCCACATTTCGCTGGTCGCGGCGGCGCGCGCGCACGGGGCCGCGCGCGTGATCGCGTCGATCTTCGTCAACCCGACCCAGTTCGGCCCGAACGAGGATTTTGCGGTGTATCCGCGCGACGAGGCGGGCGATTTGGACGCGCTCGCCCGCGCGGGCGCGGACATCGCCTATCTGCCCGATGCGGCGGCGATGTATCCGCCCGGCGACGCCACGCGCGTGCGCGTGACGGGTTTGACCGATTGTCTGTGCGGCCCTTTGCGGCCCGGACATTTCGAAGGCGTGGCGACGGTGGTCGCGAAGCTGTTTGGCCAAGCCCTGCCCGATCTCGCGATGTTCGGCGAGAAGGACTATCAGCAGCTTCTGGTCGTCCGTCGGATGGCGGCCGATCTGGCGTTGACGCCCGCGATCGTCGGCGTGCCGACGTTGCGCGAGGCCGACGGGTTGGCGATGAGTTCGCGCAACCGGCGCCTGCCCGCGGCGGCGCGCGCCGCCGCGCCGCGGCTTTACGGGGCGATGCGCGAGGCCGCCGCGCGGATTGCGGGCGGCGAAGCTCCGCCAGCGCCGCTCGCCGCGGCGCTGGCGGAGCTGACGCGCGCCGGTTTCGATCCCGTCGAATACTTCGAACTGCGCGACGCGCGCACCCTGGCGCCCGCGGCGGCCGCGCCCGCGCGGTTGTTCGCCGCCGCCCATCTGGCGGGCGTGCGCCTTATCGACAACGTCGCGGTCGGGTGACGTCGGCTCAGACGTTCAGCGCGTAGCGATCTGTTGTGCTGCGCGCTTCATTAACTCTGTGCACGAATTCGGTAATGGCTCCTCTGCTTTATAGGTGCGTCTAGTGCGATGAGCAAAGTTGATCTGCGTCACACAGTCAGTCTTGGTATCGCGACGAACGGCAGAGATTAGGTCGCCAAGCTCGCGCGCAAGCACGGCCGGGGCATGGCTAACGCCCAAAAATGGCTCCGCCAGAATTTGGAGTATGATAGTCGAGTTCAGTCGCTGGAGTTGCTGAAATTACGGGAATGATTTAGAATCCTACCCATAGGAGATATGCCTTGCCGACGCCCCGACACTTGCTGGCCTTACTGAAGAGCCACGGCGACGGCGACGACGCCGGATTCTTCGCGACTGCTATGGAGGCAGCTGCGGATTCCGCACGCGGTGGCGACCCTGCTACTGCTAGAGCCATCCGCGATGCGATCGAGGGCGCTCGACGCAAGCGGGCGATGCCCATGTTGCGAAGTGGACCAATTCCGATCAGCCAGCCGAAAGGCGAACTGGCAACGCTTTTTGCGGCCGAATACAGCGATCTTCGACTTGACGATCTCGTCGTATCGAGTTCAGTGAAGACGAAGTTGCTTCGGGTCTTGGCCGAGCAGCGCTCAAGAGACAAACTTGAGGGGCGGGGTCTACATCCGCGACAGAAGCTGTTGCTAACCGGGCAACCTGGTACTGGCAAGACGATGTCGGCAAGGGTTCTCGCAGGCGAGCTGGGGTTACCGTTGTTTTCGGTTAGGTTGGAAGCCCTAATTACGAAGTTCATGGGCGAAACTGCGGCAAAGCTGAGCCTTGTCTTCGATGCGATGCGCGACGCACGAGGTGTCTATCTTTTCGACGAGTTCGATGCGATCGGCGGAAAACGTACCAACCCGAACGATGTCGGCGAGGCGCGTCGAATTCTGAATACGTTCCTGATCCAGATGGAGAAGTCCGCAGGGGCCTCTTTGATTGTCGCCGCGACTAATCATCCGGAGTTGTTGGATCGCGCCTTATTCCGTCGATTTGACGACGTTATTGAGTATGCCCTTCCCGACGATGGGGGCACGCGGATGCTTCTAGAGCGAGTTCTATCGAGTTTCGATACAACAAAGATTGATTGGAAGCGAGTTGCAAAATCTTCTCAAGGTCTAAGCCCCGCTGAGATAGTCCGTGTTGGTGAAGATACGGCTAAAGAAGCTGTACTGCGCGATCTTACGCAGATTGAGACATTAGATTTAGTGGCGACTTTGATCGAGCGGATTCCGGCGCGCAGTTCATCCAAGATGAGGATGAAAAAAGCCCTGCGTAAGACCAATAAATAATCTATATCGTCTTGATTTTGCTCTCTGGCCGTGCAGGATTGAGGCATGGCAAACAACCTCGAGTCTCGCCCGCATATCATCTCGGCGTATCAAGGCGTCTCGGCGAGGCGCGCGAAAAGCGGGGGCAGAAAGAAAACGACGATAGTCGAAAGGACTGATCCCTTCGCGCATGCAAGCAAGTTGATAGCAGAGTTTGACCTCGCAATAGCAAACCTTTCGAAATTGCTTAACGCTAAGGAAATAACAACTCTTTCTGATGGCGTGGTAGTTGAACTACATTTGCTTCCTAGTGCTATGGATTGCTTTGACTCCCTTGGGTTAGAAAGTTTCCAGTGCGAAGTTCTGCAAGTAATTGATGAGGACGCGTTACTTAGAGTTCTGGTCTTCATACCGCGCACGAGCATTGAAAGCTTTCGTGCGCGGTTCATGAAGTATGTAGGGCAAAAACGAACGAAAACCGATAAGCGATATCACGCGCCTCTAGTCGATTCTCTTGAGGCGATAGGACTGGCAACTATCAAAAGTTATTGTGGCCTGA
>JADCGK010000115.1 GCA_020249045.1 Azospirillum sp.
CTTGCGGTCCAGCAGCTCCGCGAGTTCCACCGTCTGGGCCGCGCGCATGACGCGCTCGTGATGGTCGGCCTCGGGCACTTTGCGCACTTTGAGGGGGAAGCGGATATTCTCGTAGACCGTCATGGTCGGATAGAGCCCGTAGGACTGGAACACCATCGCGATATCGCGGTCCTTGGGATCGAGATCGTTGACCAGCCGGTCCCCGATACGGATTTCGCCTTCGCTCGCATCCTCGAGCCCGGCGATCATGCGCATTGTGGTCGTCTTGCCGCAGCCCGAGGGGCCGAGCAGCACGATGAATTCGCCGTCGGCGATGTCGAGACTCATCGTCTTGACGCCCGTGACCGGGCCCCAGCGCTTCGAGAGATTGATGAGACGGATATCGGCCATGGCTCAGCCTTTCACGGCCCCGGCGGTGAGGCCGGAGACGATCTGACGTTGGAAGAACATCACCAGGAGGAACAAAGGTGCGGTCACCGACACCACCGAAGCGACCGCGAACATCACGTTGCCCTCGGTCTGCGTCGTGCCGAGGAAGCTCGCGATTTTCGGGATCATCGTCTGGTTCTGCTTGGACAGCAGCATCGCCGTGACGACGAAATCGTTGTAGGCGAGCAGGAACGAGAACAGGCCGGTCGTGATGACGCCCGGCCACATCACCGGAATGATCACGTGCCGGAAAGCCTGGAACTGCGTGCAGCCGTCCACCCTTGCGCTTTCGTCGAGGTCCTTCGGGATGTTCTTGAAGAACGCGGTCAGCATCCACAGCGTGAAGGGCTGGTTGATCGCGACCAGCACGATGATGGCCGTCGGCAGATGGCCCCAGAGATTGAGCCGGTAGAAGGGCAGCAGATAGCCCGACACGAGGGTGATCGGCGGCATGGCTCGGAAAACCAGCGCCACGATCAAGAGCCAAAACGCGTAGCGGTAGGTCGAGCGGCTCAACGCGTAACCGCCGAGCGTGCCGAAGGTGAGCGACACCACGACGACGCAGACGACGACGACCAGCGAATTCAGGACCGCGCGCCAGAACTCCTCCTTCACCCAAGCGCCGTGATAGCCGGCGCCGGTGAACGACGCGCCGTATTCGAGCTGGGTCAGCGGCCCGCTCAACGCGTTTTGCCAGCCGGCCTTGGAGAAGAAGTCGCCTTCGACCTTGAAACTGCCCCACAGCGTCCACACGAAGGGGAAGATCGCGAGGAGCAGCCACGCGATCAGACAGATGCCGATCAGAAGGTTGAGCGTGGCGGGGCGGCGGCGAGCGCTTATGGTCATGGTTCGCTCCTCACGCTTTGCCGAATTGGCGCCAGGTGCGCACGAGCACGGGCGAGAGCAGCACGAGCACGCCCGCGACCGTCAGCACCGAGGTCGCCGCCGCCGACGAGAGCAGCCGCGTCTCGCCGGCGAGATCCGAATAGATGAAATAAGAGAGCGATTGCGCGTGCGCGCCCGCGTTGAAGCTGACGATCGGCTCGAAGACGCGGAAATTGTCCATGATCTTGATCAGGAACATGAACGTCGTCAGAGGCAGCAGATGCGGCAGCACAATGTAGCGGATGCGGTGCCAGCGCGTGGCGCCGTCGAGCATGGCGCTTTCCAGCGTGTCCTGCGGCACGGTCTGCAGCCCCGCGTAATAGACGACGAACGCGAAGGGTGCCGTCGACCAGGTGCCGTAGACGATCAGCATGATCCATGTCAGCGGCGTCGAGGCCTTCAGCGAAAGATCGTCGTCGCCCGCGAGCCACTGCACGGCCGAGCCGATGATGCCGCGCGAGTCGACCATCCAGAACAGGATCAAAGCACCGACCAGCGGCGTGACGATCATCGGCAGCAGCGAAAAGAAGATCGTCGGGCCGCGCAACATCCGCGGCAACGCGTTGACCGCCAGCGCCACGCAGAATCCCAGCATGATCGACAACGGCGTGACGAACAGCATGTAGGTAAGCGTGAACGCCAGCGCCTTGTAGAATGGCAGCGTCATCACACGGCGGCCGAAATCGGCCCACGTCTCGGCACCGCGCCAAGCTTGGCCGATCTCGCCGAAGGCCAGATGCGAGCGGTCGGCATAGATGTCCCCGCCCACGAAACGGCCCAGGGGGCGTTCTTCCTGGAGTTTGCGCGTGGCTTCCTGGTCGATCACGGTCGACTTGGTGCAGCCGAACGGCGTGCAGTTTTCGACCTCGACCACGACCCGCTCGTGGGGCGCGTAGACCGACTGCACGAGGACCGAGACGATCGGCAGGGCGATGAAAGTGAGCATCGCCAGGGCCGTCGGCAGGAAGAACCGCAGGAAAACCGCGTGTCGCATGGCACCCCGTTCCTTACCCGCGCATGCGGGAGGGCGATCCGGCGGCCCGCAGGCCGCCGGATCGCGTTCGACGTGAGCCCGGCTCTAGCGCAGGAAGCCGCGTTCGCGCGCCGCCGTGCGATAGGCCGCTTCGATGTCGGCCAGCGTGGTGGCGGCGTCCTTGCGGCCTTGCAGGAAGGGCGCGATCCCGTCGCCAAGCGCGGTGTGCAGCAGCCCCATATAAGGCAGCATGGGATAGGGCTTCGCCCCCATCGCCATCGTATCCATCACACCCTTATTGACCGGCGCCGGCTGATAGCCCGCGATCATCCACACCGCTTGGCCCATCGTTTCGGCGTTTAGCAAAGCGTGCGACGTACCGTGCTTGAGGGCGAGGAAGGTTGCGCGCGCGTCCTCGTCGGACACGTTGCGCGCTACCGTCCAGCCATCCCACCACAAGGTGGTCGCCGGGATGCGCCCGCCGCCCACCGTCATCGGCGCGCCGACGGTCGTGTTGTCGGCGACCTGCGGCTGGTTGCCCTCGCGCTGCATCAATACGCCGGTGCGGGAGCCCCACATGTTCATCATCGCAACGTTGCCCGCGCGCCATTCGGCCGAGGTGGCGTTGGAATCGTGCGTCAGGAAGTCGGGGTTCATCAGCTCGCTCAGCGCCTTCATCGTGTTGAGCGCCGCGATTCCCTGGGCGTTGTTGATCGCCACTTCGGGCGTACCCGGGCGGAAGAACTCGCCGCCATGGCCGATGTACATGTTCACGAATTCCTGGGCGAGGTTCCAGCCCGCCTGATAGGCGCCGCCGATCGGATTGCGCAGAATGCCGCGCTCGCGCAGCGTCCGTCCGATGCGGATCATCTCCTCGTAGGTCTTCGGCGGCTCGGCGCCGACCTGCGCGAGGATGTCCTTGCGATAGACCAAATGCTGGGAATTGGCCATGAAGGCCACGGCCATGATGCGGCCGTCGATCGTGATCAACTGGTTGCGTGGAATGTCGGCGCCGTGGGCGGCGACCAGCGCGTCGAGCGGGCGGAGCACGTTGTTGTTGATCAGCTCGACGATCGACGACGTGGCGACGATCGCGGACGTGTACTCCGCCGGGTTACCCTGCATGCCCGCAAGGTTGATGCGTTGGTGGTTCGCCGTCAGGTTCGAGCGCACCGTCAGCGACCCGGTCTGGCAGCGCGCGGCCTGCGCCGCGACCGAGCGGATCGCCGGAAACTCGTTGCCGACGATGTTCACGCGGCCCGTGGTCGCGCCGCAATTGGTTTGCGCGTTCGCCGTCCCGGTCGCCAGCAAAGCGACGAGAAACAAGGCAGATTTCGTCTTATGGAACATAAGCTTGACCTCCCATTTTTCGAATTTTTGCCCACCCATGCGCCGGGTTAGGCCCAACGCTTAGAGAGATCAAACTACATTTTGCATTCGTTTGCAAGAAACCTTGAATACGCATGCAAGATCGCCCAAACTCGCGATGGATAAACGGGGGAAACCAATGGTCGCCGATTTCGATCCGCTCGCTTCGCCCGACGGTACCATCCGCCGGCGAATTCACGATCGGCTGCACGCGCTCACCGAAGCGCGCGGCGATGTGCTCGACGCGGCGATCGCCAACCTCGCCCGCCGCGACGCCGAATGGCGTGTGGCGCACCCGATCAATTCGTGCGCAGGCAACGAAGCCGCCCTTGCCGCCGCGTTTCGTCCATTGATCGCGTCGATGCCCGATCTCGAACGGCGCGACACGATCTTCGTCGGCGGCGCCTATAAAGGCCGGCTCTACATCGCGGCCGTCGGCCATTACTGCGGCACGATGCGCGGCGATTGGCTCGGCATTCCCGCCACCAACCGGCCGATCTATCTGCGCTATGGCGAAGTTTACCGGCTCGACGCGGACGGCTTCGTCGATCAAGCCAATCTTCTGTGGGACGTGCTCGACGTGATGCGCCAAGCGGGCGTCTGGCCGCTTGCCCCCATGCTCGGCAGTGCCGAGATGTGGCCTGGCCCCCTTACCGCAGACGGCGTGCGCTTCGTTCCCGGCGACCCCGCAAGTTCCGTCGCGAGTATAGCCCAGACGCTAGCGATGCATCGCACCCTCGCCGAGTTCGACGACCGCAAAGCGCTGACGCGCGAAAACCTGATCGCCATGCCGCAGAAGGCGCATTGGCATCCGAAGATGATGTGGTACGGGCCAGCGGGGATCGGTTCGACGCGCGGCCTCGACGGTTTCGTCGACGGGCACCAGCTCCCGTTCCGCATCGCCTTCCAGCGCCCGCAAGGCACCATGGAAGAAGTGCAGGCGGAACGCGCGCGGCACGGCGCCGGGCACTATATCCGCATCGGCGACGGCCCTTATTCGGTCACCGGCGGCTGGCCGTCGGTCTATGCAATGCACGGCGGCGGCGGATTCTGCGGCCTGCCGCCCTCGGGCCGCCCGGTCTTCATGCGAGTGATGGATTTCTATCTCCATCACGAGGGTCTTATCCGCGAGAACTGGGTCCCGCTCGACATGCTCCATCTGCTGGGGCAGATGGGGGTCGACGCGCTCGCGCGCATGCGCGAAGTCCTGCGGCGCTGAAGCGCCAGCCTTGCGGATCGTTTTCCTGCCAGGCTTGCTCTGCGACAGCACTGTGTTCGCAGCACAGACGGCCGCCCTCGCGGGCCGCGCCGAGATTGCGATCGCGGATTTCGCGGCGGCCGGGACCATCGAAGACATGGCGAAGATGGCGCTCGCTTCGTTCGAAGGCCCGCTGACGCTGATCGGGTTTTCCATGGGCGGACGCGCGGCGATGGAAGCCGCGCGCTTGGCGCCGCGGCGCGTCGCCCGGCTCTGCCTGATGGGAACGGGCTTCGCGGCGGCCTCCGACGTCGAAAGGCGGGACCGGAGCGCGGCGCTCGATCATGTCCGTCGAGAAGGCATCGCCGCCCTCGCGCGCGAGTGGGCCGCCGCCGCGGTTCATCCCGGGCGTCGTGCTGATCGGGCGCTGATCGAACCTTTGCGCGCGATGATCGAGCGCGCCAGTACGGCACAGCTCGCGTGCCATTCGGACGCCCTGCTGGCGCGCCCCGACACATCAACCTCTTTGCCGGGCATCGCATGTCCGACGCTCGTGATCGCCGGCCGTCAGGATCCTTGGGTACCGGTCGAAATCCAACGCGCCCTCGCCGCCGCGATCCCGGGCGCGCGGTTCGCCCCGATCGAGACTTGCGGCCATTTCGCGCCGATGGAGCGGCCCGATGAAGTCACGCACACGCTGATCGAATGGCTCGACAAGGCGAGCGCTAGGTTTCAATCCGGCAAACGGTAGGGCTTGGCTTCGGCGTCGTAGGCGTCGTAACCAAGCACGGCGCGCGGCGCGGGCAGCGGCAACGCGCCGGGCGCTTCCTGCTTGCCCGCGGCGTTCGCCGCGAGGCCGGCTTGCATGCCGGCGATCGCTGGCGCCAATGATACCTGGGCGATGAACTTTGTCTCCGACCGGTTGTTCGACGGGCGGCCGTTTCGAATCCTAACGATTGTCGACTGTCATAAGAGAGGGGCTCTCGCGACATGCGCAATGCTCGACCAGTGGGCGTATCTGAACAAGATCGAACTCGACTTCTCA
>JADCGK010000116.1 GCA_020249045.1 Azospirillum sp.
ATAAATGGCGCCGATGACGGCCGGATCGACGTCCAGATACACGACCGGCGTGCCTTTCGCGGGATAGCGCCAGCGTTCGGTCGTGACGGAGCCCGCGCGCACGCCGATGAAAAAGACGAGATCGGCCGCCTCGACCATCGCGCGCGTCGGTGCCGTCCCGCCGTTCGAGCCGACCACGCCCGCGTGCAGCGGATGGGCGTCGGGCAGGGCGCCCTGACCCGAAATCGAGGTCAGCACGGGAATGCCCAAACGGTCGGCCAGCCGGGCGAGTTCGGCGTGCGCGCCCGCGATCACCGCCCCGCCGCCCACGACGATGACGGGCCGCACCGCGCGCAGCAGCGCCAGCGCCACGCGGCGCACATCCGCCGGATCCGGGGCGACGCGATGGCTGGGATAATGGCCGTGCCACGGTTCGGCCCACACGTCGGCTTCGTCGACCGGGTCGCGTTGCACGTCGTAGGGCAGGCCCAGATGCACCGCCCCCGGCCGGCCGCTCGACGCTTCGCGAAAGGCGCGGCGCACGCTCGCCGGAATGTCGGCGGCGCGATCGATGACTTTGTTCCATTTCGCCACCGGTCGGAACAAAGCCGCCTGGTCGAGTTCGGTCAGCGTGTATTTGCCCCGGCTCGACACCGAGATATCCGTCGTCACGGCGAGCAGACCGATCGAGCTTTCGTTCGCTTCGGCGACCGCGGGCAGCATGTAGGTCGCTCCGCCCCCCGACGGGCCCTCGCAGACGCCGATTTTGCCGGTCACGCGCGCATAGGCATCGGCCATGTAACCGGCCGACCTTTCGTCGCGCGTCAGGATGTGGCGAATGCCGTGGCCGCCGGGTCCGCCCAGACGCGCGAGCGCGTCGTAAAGCGGCAGCGATGTGTCCCCGCACAGGCCGAACACCGTATCGACCTCGTGCGCCGCCAAAAGTTTGACGAAGGCTTCCGCCCCGTTGAGTTCGTTTCCGGGCACGCGCGTTTCCCCCTGCCCCGAGTGGGGCATGGGTGCGCCGCGCGTGTCAATCGCCCGTCGTTTCGGCGCGCGCGAATTCCTCGGCGCGGCGGGTTTCGATGCGGTGGAGCGCGGTTTCGCGCGGCAGGCCGAGCGCATCGAAGGTTTGGCGCGCGAGTGCCAGACCCGCCTCGATCGCCTCGGGCACGGGGGCGGCCACGGCGACCGCGCGCAGGCGATGCGCGTGGTCCCGATCGCGCGCGCGCGCCAGGATCGGCAGTTGCGGCCAGTGCCGGCCGACCGCCGCGGCCGCGCGCACCGCCGCCTCGGGATCGTCGATCGTCACGATCACGAGGGCGGCCTTGTCGGCGCCGGCGCGGCGCAGCAGACCCGCGCGCGCGGCGTTGCCGAACAGGACGCGGCCCTTGGGGTCGCGCGCCGCGGCCGTCGGATCGGCGTCGATCGCGATCCAGGGAATTTCCTGGGCGTCGAGCGCGCGGCCGATCACCCGGCCGATGCGCCCGAAGCCGAGCACGATCGCATGGCCCTCGGCGGCGACCGGGGCATCGGCCTCGCGCGCTGCACCCAATCGCAAGCGCCGGCCGATCGCATCGAGCCCGGGCAGCACCGCCATCGTCAACGACGCGATCAGCAGCATAACCCCGCCCGCTTGCGCGTCGATCGCCCCCGCCAGCGTCGCCGCCCCCAGCACGACGAAGGCGAACTCGCCCGCCGGCCCCAGCAGCAAGCCCGCATGCGCCGCGCGCGGCGCCGGCAAGCCCGCGCGGCGCGCGAGCGCGTAGACGACGGCCGCCTTGATCGCGATCAACCCGACGACCGATAGCGGGATCGCGACCGGCCATTGCGCCAACAGCGCGAAATCGATGCCCATGCCGACCGACAGGAAGAACAAGCCCATCAGCAGACCCCGGATCGGCTCGATGTCGATCTCGACCTCGTGCCGGTATTCGCTTTCGCCCAGCATCACGCCGGCCAGGAAGGCGCCGAGTGCCGGCGACAGACCGGCCGCACCGGTGGCCGCCGCCGCCCCCACGGCCGTCAGCAACGTGATGGCAAGGAACGCTTCGCGCGCGCGCGTGGCGGCCGCGCGCGCGAAAAGCGGCCGCAGCAGCCAGCGTCCGGCCGCGAGCACGCCCGCCGTCGCGGCGATCGCGACGGCGATTTTCAGCGCGGGGTCGCCGGCACCGCCGGCGGCGAGTTCGAGGCCCACGAGCATCGGCACGACGGCGAGATCCTGGGCCAACAGGATCGCAAAGCAGAAGCGGCCCAACGGCGCGCCGGTCTGGCCGCGCTCGGCCAAGGTGTGCATCACCATCGCGGTCGACGAGAAGGCGAGGGCGACGCCGATCGCCAGCACGGCCGCGGGCGTATGGCCGTGGATCGCCGCGATCGCCCCGATCGCCGCCCCGCACAGCGCGATCTGCGTCCCGCCGTAGCCGGCGACCGACGCGCGCAGCGTCCAGAGCTTGCGCAACGGCAATTCGAGACCGATCGCGAACATCAGGAACACGACGCCGAGTTCGCCGATCATGCGCACGTCGGCGGGATCGCCGATGGTCACGAAGGCGAGGGCGGGGAAGGTCTCGCTCAGGCGCGCGACGCCGAACGGCCCGGCGGCCACGCCCGCGGCGAGGAAGCCGAGCGTGCCGGGCACGCCCAGCGCCCGCGCCGCCGGCACCAGAACGCCGGCGGCGAACAGGAAAACCAGCGCCTCGCGCAACAACGGCAAATGTGCGGCGTGTTCCATGGCCCCCGCTTACCCCGCCAAGGTGCCATTGCGCCTTGCGCAGGATCAATCGAAGACCGTCGGTGCAGCCGCCGGCCTCTTCCCCTTTGGCGCCGCCTCTGTATGATGCGCCGCCTTATTCGAGGGGAGAACGCATCATGAAGCGCATCGGGCATTTCGTCGGCGGCAAGCCGGTTTCGGGCGGCGCGCGCACGGCCCCTGTCTTCAACCCGGCGACGGGCGAACAGGCCGCCGACGTGGCGCTCGCCTCGGCGGCCGAACTCGATGCTGCGGTCGCCGACGCTTCGCGCGCCCAAGCCGGCTGGGCGGCCACCCCGCCGCTGACCCGCGCGCGCGTGATGTTCAAGTGGAAGGAACTGCTGGAGAAGCACCGCGACGAGATCGCCAAGGGCATCACCCTCGAACACGGCAAGACCCACGAGGACGCCAAAGGCGAGATGGTGCGCGGCATCGAGGTGGTGGAGTTCGCCTGCGGCATTCCGCATCTCCTGCGCGGCGATTTCACGCCCGATGTCGGCCGGGGCATCGATACCTATTCGATGCGCCAGCCTTTGGGCGTCGTCGCGGGCATCACGCCGTTCAATTTCCCGGCGATGATCGGATTGTGGATGGCGCCGATGGCGATCGCCTGCGGCAACGCCTTCGTCTGGAAGCCGTCCGAGAAGGACCCCTCGACCGCCTTGCGCATCGCCGAATTGGCGATGGAGGCGGGCTTGCCGCCGGGCGTGCTCAACGTCGTGCAGGGCGACAAGGAAGCGGTCGACGCGATCCTGGCCCATCCCGGAATTTCCGCCGTCAGCTTCGTGGGCTCCACGCCGGTCGGCGAATACGTCTATCGGACCGGCACGCACCACGGCAAACGCGTGCAGGCGCTGTGCGGCGCCAAGAACCACATGGTCGTCATGCCCGACGCCGATCTCGACCTTGCCAGCGACGCGCTGATGGGGGCGGGTTACGGATCGGCCGGGGAGCGCTGCATGGCGATTTCGATCGCCGTGGCGGTCGGCAACGTCGCCGACGCGCTGGTCGACCGTTTGGCGCCGCGCGTGGCCAAGCTGAAGGTCGGTCCGGGCCTCGATCCCGACAGCGAAATGGGCCCCTTGGTGACCAAGGAACACCTGGCCAAGGTGAAGAGCTACGTCGATACGGGCGTGAAGGAGGGGGCGAAGCTCGTCGTCGACGGCCGCGGGCTCAAGCTGCAGGGCTACGAGAACGGCTATTTCATGGGCGGCTGCCTGTTCGACAACGTGACGCCCGACATGAAGATCTACAAAGAGGGGCTTGGTCGGATCTCGCCCGGCGTCTCGCGCCCGCCTGGCCGGGTCCGCGCGACCCCGAACGGTGCTTGCGTGCCCGATTGATCCTGATCCACGAATTCCGC
>JADCGK010000117.1 GCA_020249045.1 Azospirillum sp.
ACGAGCGGCGCCTCGGGCGGCAAAACGCCGAGCAGGCGCACGCCCTCGTCGGCCTTGCGGCGCGCGGGGTCGCGTTCCTTCGTTTCGATTTCGCGGATGTCGAGCGGGCCCAGCCCCGCCGGCGCGGGTTTCAGACGCTTGGCGTATTCGGCCACGAGCGCGTCTTCCGGCGCGCCGCGGGCCTTGCCGGCCGCGCAGAGAACAAGTCGCATGCGTTGCGGGCGGCCGAGCGGGCCGCCCCCGTTCCGTCAGGCGCGCGCCGCCTCGGGCGCCGACCAATCGGCGCCCCACATCTTTTCGAGGCCGTAATGGATCCGCGCTTCGGGACGGAACAAATGCACGATGATGTCGCCGCCGTCGATCAAGACCCAATCGCCCTGATCGGCGCCCTCGATGCGGATGCCCTTCAGACCTTTGGATTCGAGTTTTTCGACGAGGTGTTCTGCCATCGCCTGGATGTGACGGGCCGAGGTGCCGCTGGCGACGACCATGTAGTCGGCGATCGCCGTGCGGCCGGCGAGTTCGATGACGACCGGATCGGCCGCTTTGTCGTCGTCCAAGGATTTTTCGACGAGCTTGAGAACCGTCTTTGGGGCGCCGACGGTCTTGCGCTTGGCAGTGGCGATCTTCGCTCTCCGGGGTTCGAAGTGACGAGGAATGCTCTTGCGCCTCGACCGCCGCCGGCCGCGCCGCCCCTGATCCAGAACCCCTAGCCCCGCCGCGACCGCGCGTTTCGGGCGCGCAATTCGGTGGCGGAGGCCGGGTGATGCCGGACGGGGAAGAACGTCCAGCCGGGTGGAGCGAACGTCGCCAAGCGTCGCGCCCGTCGGGGCGCGACCCGGGCTGTGGATAACGCCCGCGCCGCCTTTCCGGCCAATGCTTTGCCATCATACGCGGGGCGCGCGAAAACGGCAATGACCATCGTGTGAAATATCCGCCGCCAACCGCGCCAGCGATCGATCTGGCCGAGATTGTCGGCCCCCATCAGCCAGACGAAGCGGGTTTTGGGAAACCGCGCGCGCAACGCCGCCAGCGAATCGGCCGTGTAGCGCGTGCCCAATTCGGATTCGAGCGCCAGCGCGCGCAGCCGCCGGTCGCCCGCGCACACCGCGCACGCGCGCGCGAGGCGCGCCGCCAACGGCGCCATGTCCCGGCCGCTTTTGAGCGGATTTTGCGGGCTGACCAGAAACCAGATTTCGTCGAGCGCGAGACGCTTCAACGCTTCGCGGGCGATATAGACGTGCCCGTCATGCGCGGGATTGAACGATCCGCCGAACAGACCGACGCGCCGGCGAGGAGCCCGGCCGAGCGCGCGAAGCGGCAGGATCGCGTTCACGGGCGGGTCTGGCCGGATCCGCGCAGCACATATTTGTAGGTCGTCAGCTGCTCGGCGCCGACCGGCCCGCGCGGCGGCAACCGGCCGGTCGAAATGCCGATCTCCGCGCCGAAACCGAATTCCCCGCCGTCGGCGAACTGCGTGGAGGCGTTGTGCAGCACGATCGCCGAATCGACGCGCTTGAGGAACAGATCGGCCGCGTCCTTGTCGCCCGCGACGATCGCATCGGTATGGTGCGAGCCGTAGCGGTTGATGTGCGCGATCGCCGCTTCGATGCCGTCGACGGCTTTGACCGCCAGGATCGCATCGAGATATTCGGTCGACCAATCCGCTTCCTTGGCCGCGACGATGCGCTTGTCGAGCTTGCGGACGTCAGCGTCGCCGCGGATTTCGCAGCCCGCCGCCAGAAGATCGTCGACGATCGCCGGCCCATGCGTGGGCAACGCCGCGCGGTCGATCAGCAGGGTTTCGGTCGCCCCGCATACCGACACGCGGCGCATCTTGGCGTTCATGACGATCTTGCGCGCCATGTCGATGTCGGCCGATTCGTGGATATAGGTCGCGCAAAGCCCTTCGAGATGCGCGATGACCGGGATGCGCGTTTCCTTCATCACCCGCTCGATCAGCGACTTTCCGCCGCGCGGGACGATCGTGTCGACGTAGCCGTCGAGTTTCAGCAGATGGCCCACGGCCGCGCGGTCGCGCGTCGGGATCAGTTGGATCGCGTCTTCGGGCAATTCGCTCGCCGCCAGGGCCGCGCGCATCGCCGCGACGATCGCGGACGAGGATTCGAAGCTTTCCTGGCCGCCGCGCAGGATGCATGCGTTGCCCGATTTCAGGCACAACCCGCCCGCGTCGGCGGTCACGTTGGGCCGGGCTTCGTAGACGATGCCGATCGTGCCGATGGGGACCGCCACGCGGCTGATCAGCAGGCCGTTGGGCCGCGTCCAACCGGCCTGGATGGAGCCCACCGGATCGGGCAACGCGGCGATGTCTTCGAGGCCCTTGGCGATCGCCTCGACCCGCTTGGGATCCAGGCGCGAGCGATCGACCATCGCGGCCGAGTTGCCTTGCTCGACGGCGAAGGCGACGTCGCGCGCGTTGGCGGCGAGGATGTCGTCGGTCGCCGCGCGCAGCTTGTCGGCCGCGGCGCGCAAGGCGGCGTTCTTGGTCTTGGTCGGCGCTTGCGCGAGTTCTCCCGCGGCCGCGCGGGCGCGCTTGCCCATATCGAGAATCGCGGCCTTCAAATCGGGCGCGTCGGCGGCGGGAACGGGGGCGGGGGCGGCTGGGGTCATTTCGGGTCCGGTCGGTTCGGGCCGGCGATACGGATCGTCGGGAGCAACATGCCATGCCGGCCGGAGGGGCAGAAGCAAGCTATTCTTGCGTTCCGACGAAAAGCCGGACCGTGCCGCCCGCGGCGGTGCACGCGGCGCTGGGTCTTGGGCCCGGCGACGGGATCGACTCTCGGATCGAGGCCGCGCGCGAGGCTTGCCGCGGCACTTCGCCACCGTATCGCCCGCGAAGATCGAATGACGCCCGCGCGCATCGCGATCACGCTCCCATCGCGAGGTCGTCGCGGTGGATGAGTTCGTCGCGCCCGCGATAGCCGAGCAACTCCTCGATCTCGGCCGATTTGCGTCCCTTGATCGCGCGCGCATCGGCCGCCGAATAGGCGCTGAGCCCCCGCGCGAGTTCGCGGCCCGCGGCGTCGAGCACGCGGATCGCATCGCCGCGGTCGAACTCGCCCGAAACGGCGGTCACCCCGGCGGGCAAAAGGCTTTTGCCTTTGGCGAGCGCGGCGGCGGCGCCCGCGTCGACCGTGACCGCACCTGCGGGTGCCACCGTGCTCGCGATCCAGCGCTTGCGTGCGGAGGCGGGCGAAGCTTGCGGCACGAACCAGGTCGCGCGCGCATCCTTCTCCAACGCCAGCAGCGGATTGGCGCGTTTGCCGAGCGCGATCGCCATGCGGCAACCCGCGCCCAGCGCGATGCGCGCGGCACCCAGCTTGGTGACCATGCCGCCCGACGAGTAGCCGGGCCGCGCTTCGCCGGCCATCGCTTCGATTTCGGCGGTCAACTCGCGCACTTCGGCGATATGCGTCGCGCTCGGGTCCTTGTGCGGATCGGCGGTGTAGAGCCCGTCGATATCCGACAGCAGCACGAGCGCGTCGGCCGACGCCATCTGCGCCACGCGCGCGGCCAATCGGTCGTTGTCGCCGAAGCGGATCTCCTCGGTCGCGACGGTGTCGTTCTCGTTGATCACGGGGACGGCGCCCGCTTCCAGGAGCTTGGCGATCGTCGCGCGCGCGTTGAGATGCCGACGACGCGCTTCGGTGTCTTCGGGCGTCAGCAGAACTTGGGCGGCCACGACGCCGCGCGCGCCGAGCGCTTCGGCCCAAGCGTGCGCGAGCCACACCTGCCCCGCCGCCGCGGCCGCCTGCTTCTCCTCGATGCGAAGAACCCGCTTGCCGAAACCGAGCTTCCACCGGCCGATGGCGACCGCGCCGGAGGTGACGACGGCGAGTTCCAGACCGCGGGATTTGAGCGCGGCCAGGTCGGCCGCGAGCCCGGCGAGCCATTCGGCGCGGATCGCCCCCGAATCGTCGACGATCAACGCCGAGCCTGTTTTGACGACCAGGCGCCGGACATCCGCGAAGGGGGCGGAACCGCGGGCGGTCATAGCGCGTCGTTGGCGCGCATGGCGGCGCGCGCGACCTTGTCGGTTTCGCGGCGTTCGCGCACCGGCGGCGCCAGAGCGCGCAACACCTCGATCACGCCCTTGCCCGCAGCACCGGACAACGCGAGCACTGCCTGCCCGCCGCCGCGCTTCTTGGCCGCGCGCTTCAACGCGGCGAGCTTCTTCTTCGCGTCCTCGGGATCGAGCGCGTCGATCTTGTTGAGACCGACGATCTCGGGCTTCGTTTCGATGCCCGCACCGTAGGCTTCGAGTTCGTCGCGGATTTGGTTGTAGGCGGCGCCGACTTTTTCCTGGGTGCCGTCGATCAGATGCAGGATGGCGCCGCAGCGTTCGACGTGGCCGAGGAAGCGATGTCCCAGGCCCTTGCCTTCGGCGGCGCCCGCGATCAAGCCGGGCAGATCGGCGACGACGAGTTCGTCCTCGTCCACGCGCACGACGCCGAGCTGCGGCTTCAGCGTCGTGAAGGGATAGTCGGCGATCTTGGGCTTGGCGGACGTCGTGGCGGCCAGGAACGTCGACTTGCCCGCGTTGGGCAATCCCACGAGGCCCACGTCGGCGATCAGCTTCAAGCGCAGCCAGATCCAGCGTTCCTCGCCCGGCCAGCCGGGCAGCGCCTTGCGCGGGGCCTGGTTGGTCGAGCTTTTGAAATGCGTGTTGCCGAAGCCGCCATCCCCGCCTTTGCACAGTTGGATGCGCTGGCCCGCCTCGACCATGTCGACGATCACGGTTTCCTGATCGTCTTCGAGGATCGTCGTGCCGACCGGCACCTTGATCGTCAGGTCCTTGCCCGACAGGCCGGAACGCTGGCGCCCTTCGCCGTGATGGCCCTTCTCGGCCTTGAAATGCTGCGTGTAGCGGAAATCGATCAGCGTGTTGAGGTTGGCGACGGCCTCGACATAGACCGAGCCGCCGCGCCCGCCGTCGCCGCCGTCGGGCCCGCCGTACTCGATGAACTTCTCGCGCCGGAAGCTGACGGCACCGGCCCCGCCGTCGCCGGACTTCACGAAGATTTTGCACTGGTCGAGGAATTTCATCCGCGAGGTTCCGAAACGAGAAAGGCCGCAAACGGGAGAACCGGAAACGAAAAAGGGGAGCGGCCGTGCCGGCCGCTCCCCTTCAACTGATCCCGATGGCGAAGGGCGGCGCGGCCTACTCGGCGGCGGCCGGCACCGGAGCCACGTCGATCGAAACGATGGTCTTGCCACCGGCCTTGTGGAACTTCACCTTGCCCGGCTTCAGCGCGAACAGAGTGTGATCGCGGCCCATGCCCACTTCCTTGCCCGCGACATAGACCGTGCCGCGCTGGCGGATCAGGATGTTGCCGGCCAGAACAGTTTGACCGCCCGAGCGCTTGACGCCCAGACGACGGCCCGCGGTGTCGCGCCCGTTGCGCGAAGAGCCGCCCGCTTTTTTATGCGCCATGGCCCGATACTCCCTTAAGCGACCTTGATGTCGACGATACGCAGCGTCGTTTCGAACTGGCGATGGCCGTTCTTGCGGCGCGAGTTCTTGCGCCGACGCTTCTTGAAGACGATCACCTTCTCGCCCTTGCCCTGCTCGAGCACGGTGGCGGTGACCTTGGCGCCAGCCAGCGTCGGCGCGCCGACCTTGGCGGTGGCGCCGTCCACGACCATCAGCACGTCGCCGAGCTCGACCGTCTTGCCGGCTTCGGCCTCGAGCTTTTCGACGACGAGGACGTCGTTCTTGGCGACTTTGTATTGCTTGCCGCCCGTGCGGATGACTGCGTACATGACCGTTCTCCAGGTCTCGCGTATCCCAACCCGTTGGCGGGACGACGAAACCGCGCAAAAAACCGGCCGCGAGGGCCCGAAAACCCACGCGGCGTGAGGGCGCGGAATATACGCGCGTTCCCGAACCTGTCAAGCGCCCGGCGCACGCCGGCGGTTTCCGATACAACCCGCTGATATGACTTCTAAAATTAACTGGGGACAGCGCCTTCGGGGCTTGCTACACCCCGCCTTCCATGGCCGATCCCGTCGCCCCGCCGCCCAGACGCTTGCTGCGTTGGGCTTGGATTCCGGTCACGCTCGTTGCGATCGGCGGGCTTGCATGGCTCGTGGATTGGCGGTCGGTCGGTCGGGAATTGGCGGCAGCCGATCCGGCCGATGTTGCCCTGATGATGGGCGTTTGGCTGGTTTGGCTCGCCGTGCGGCCGCTGCGCATGCGCACACTGGTGCGCGCGACCGGCCAGGGCGACGGGCTGACGCGCAACGATGCGTTCGGCGCGCATGCGGTGGGCATGGCGGTCAACAATCTGCTGCCGATGCGCGCAGGCGAAGTGGCGATGATTTGGATTCTGCGCCGTCGGGCGGGCGTGCCGGCGGGCAGCGGCGCGTCGGCCGTCGTGCTCGACCGGTTCTGCGATTTGCTCGGCGCGCTGGGCGTGTTGACGCTGGCGCTGGCCAATATGCCCGACCCGCCGGCGACGATCGAACGCGGCTTGCCGGTGTTCGTCGGCGCGTTGATCGCGGGCTTGGGCGCGCTGGGGGTGGTCGTGACGTTGCGCGCGCGGCTGGTCGGCGTCGCGGCGAGGTTCCTGCCGTCCAAGCTCATCGCCCCTTTGGGCCATTTGCTCGACGGGCTCGGCGTATTGGGCCGTCCGCGGGTGCTGGCGCAAGCGGTCTTGTGGACGGCGGCGATCTGGGGCCTCGCGTCGGTCTCGTTCTTCTTCGGCGTGCGCGCGGTGTGGGACGCGACGACGCCGGTCATGGCGATGTTCCTGCTGGGCAGCGTGGCACTCGCCTTCCTCGTGCCGGCCGCGCCGGGCGGCGTGGGCGTCTTCCACGCGGCGGCCGTCTTCGCCTTGGCGGTGTTCGGCGTGCCGGCCGAGGCCGCGCTCGCCTATGCGCTGCTGACGCACGCGCTGACCTTCCTTGCGTGCTTCGCGGTGGCATTCGCATGGGTGTTCCGCAACGGATTGGACCCGCGCATCCTGACCCGCCGGATCGACGAATAGCGGCACTTGCCCCGGGCGCGGTTCGGGGTTAGTTTCCCGGCCCTTCGAGATCGGGGACACGTTTCCCGCGCGCGGACAGGTGGCCGAGTGGCTGAAGGCGTCAGTCTCGAAAACTGATATACCGGCAACGGTATCGTGGGTTCGAATCCCACCCTGTCCGCCAGTTCTCGTTCCGACGCGGTTTAGGTTTTCGTGCCCGGCGGCAACTCGGCTTGTTCGAGCTTCGCCCCGGCGAATTTCGTGACCGTGGTGCGAGCGCCCAGCAAGCGCGCGAAGCGCAGATCCGCCCCCGAAAAATCCGCCGCGCGCAGATCGCAATCGGTCAAGTTGGCGGCGATCTTCCGCCCCGACGGCTTGCCGTCCGGCCCCACGATGTCGGCGGGAAACAGACTGGCTTTGCGCAGCTTGCACCCGCGCAACGAAGCGCCCATCAGCACGACGCCGGAAAGATCGGCCCCGTCCAAAATCGCGCCGTCGAGCCGCGCCTTCACCATCGTGGCGAGCACGAGGCGCGCGCCGATCAACGTCGCGCCCGACAGATCGGCGCCGTCGAACGCAGCGCCGGCGAGATCCGCCCCGTCCAGCGACGCGCCCTGGAGCCCTAGCCCGGCGAAATTCGCGCGCGCCCCCACGCGTCCGCCGGTGCGCATCCAATCGGCGTGATTGCGCAGCATGACTTTGAGCTTTTCGGGCGACATCGCGTCTTCGCTGGGGGCCGGCAGTTTGGCCGCCTCCATATTGGCGCCGTCGAACGCAGCACCCGCGATGTTGGCGTCGGAGAAATTGGCGCCGCGCAGGTCGCAGCCGACCATCCGCGTGCCGCACAGCGCGGCACCCTTGAAGTTCGCGTTGGCGAGCCGCGCGCCGGACAGGTCGCATCCGGTCAAATCGGCGCCGGCGAAGGAGGCGCCGTTCATCTCCGCTTCCGCGAAGCTGCTGCCGCCGAGCTGTGCGCCGGCGAAATCGGCGTTGTCGAGCTTGGCTTTGCTCATGTCGACGCCGTCGAACGTCGCGCCGCTGAAGGACGAGGCGCGCGATTCCGAATTCACCTTGATCGACTTGCCGGGCCGGAAATCGGCGTTGCGCAGGTCGCACGCGTTGATTTTGGCGCGCTCGAAATTGGAACCGCGGCCATCCATCCGGCGCAGGTCGCAACCGACCAGCGTTGCCGCCACGAAATCGGCGCAAAACGCGTCCACGTCGGAAAGATCGCAGCCGACGAGTTCGCTGCCGCGCAGCACGGCGTCGCCCATCAACGAGGCGGACAGGTTGATGCCGTTGAGCTTCAATTCGGCCAGGTCGAGACCGCGAAAATCCGCGCGTTTGCCGCCCTGCTTTCCGAACAGGAAAGCCGAGTGACCCACAAGGATGGTCTTGAGGACGTCGGGCGGAACCATTGATATACAATTGCAGTCGGACATCCGTCGCGCAAGCGTATACCGCGCGCGCAGAACCGGTCAGGCCAACGCCACGACGACCCGACGGTTGCGTTTGCCTTTGCTTTCGATTTTCTCGACCTTTACGGGACCGATCTCGCCGGTCTTCGCCACATGCGTGCCGCCGCAAGGCTGCAAATCGACGCCCGCGATGTCGAGCAGGCGGATTTTTCCGCCCCCGCGCGGCGGCTTGACCGACATCGTGCGAACGAGATCGGGCTTCGCGTCGAGCTCGGCTTCTTCGATCCAGCGCGGCGCGACCGGATGATCGGCCGCGATCAGGCGGTTGAGTTCGGCTTCGATCTTCTCTTTGTCGAAGACCACCTCGCCGGGGTCGAAATCCAGGCGCGAACGCTCGGCCCCCACCTGCCCGCCCGTCACGCCGGCCGGGATCGTCGCGCAGAGCAAATGCAGGCACGTGTGCATGCGCATATGCCGGTGACGGCGCGCCCAATCGATCTCCGCCGTTACGGCGGCGCCCACCTGCGGCGGCGGCGCGTCGGGGGCCAGAACATGCAGGATGCCCGCCTCGCCCTTGCGCGTATCGACGACCGTCAACCGCGCGCCATCGGCCAGCACGAGGGCGCCGGTGTCGCCCGGCTGTCCGCCGCCCATCGGGTAAAAGACGGTGGCGTCGAGCACGACGCCCTCCGGCCCCACGGCCACGACCGTCGCCGGGCAGGCTTGCAGATAGGCGTCTTCGCGGAACAATTCCCGGGTCATGCGTGGTCCTTTTTCTGACATGTGCGCGGGATCGTCGGGTGCGGCCGCGCGGCGGTGTAGCGATCGGGGCGGGAAAATGCGGGCATGGACGAATTGGGCTCGTGGTATAAGCCCGATACTCTACCGCGTTTTTCCGGCCGATAGCACACGTCCGAAAAGGTCCGAGACATGGCCCGAACCGCCGATCCCCTCGCCGAGGCCGAGCGCTTCATGGCGGCACTGGACGAGAAATCGGCGGCGGTCGATTCGGCGATCGCCGGGGCCCGCGCGGGGATCGCGCAGTCGGCCTTCGCCGCCTATAAAAAATTCTCCGACGCGATCGCCGATTTCGACGGGTTTTGCATCCTGATCGAATACCGGATCAAGAAGGCTCCGCCCGGCCCCGCGCGCGCCTCGCTCGAAGCCCGGCTTTTGACCGCGCGAACGCACGCCATGTCGCGCATGCTCGCGGCGTCGATCGAACTGATCGGGGGGCTCGCCTCGCACAAGGAATTTCCGTTGGGGGCCAAAGAGATATTCTTGCGGGAATTGCGTTCGCTTTACGCCCTGAAGAACGCTTTGTCGCAGGAGCCTTACGCGAGCCAACTGGGCGCCGAGACGGCGCCCGACGTCGAACTCGCCGAGAAAATCCTGCGCGAAATCATCGATAAAGCGCCCGCTTTGCTGGAATTGACGCCGGCCAAGCCGGACTGAAGGGCGGCACCGCGGGCGGGCCCAAAGTCTCCTTGACCACGGCCCGTAACCCGTGAAACTCCATGGGGCGACGCGGGGCGGCAATTGCCGCGCCGCGGGAAAGCGGAGCGATGGCCGAGGACGGCGAAATCGAGACGGAATCGGAGGCGCGGGTCGTCATCGGCGGCCGCGAAAGCGTCGCCCTGGGCGAACGCATCCGGATCCATCCCTCGCAAACCGTGCTCGACATGGCCGGGCGGCTGGCCGAGGCGTTCGCCGCAAGCGATTCCAACATGCCCGACAACCCGTGCGTGGCACTGGTGGCGCGGCCCGAGCAACTGCCGCGCGTGGGCGCGTGCATGCAGCTTCGCGGGCTCGAACACGTGGGCGTTGCGAAACTGATCGATGCGGGCCCGGTGGCCTGGACCGACGGCACCCAGCGTTTCGCGATGGTCTACGAAACGCCCGCGGGGCCGCCGGTCTTGCGCAAGGGCAAACCGATCGAGCCCATCGATCCGCGCACCTTGTCGCGATCGTTCGTGGCGCCGGTCACCCAAGCGTTGGCCGAAATGAGCCGCCGCGGCGTGACGCACCGCGCGATCCGTCCCGACAACGTGTTTTGGTACGATTTCGGCAAGACCCGGCTGATGCTGGGTCCCGCCACCGTGGGTCCGCCGGGCGCGTTGCAGCCGGTGGTCTGCGAGTCCATGGAAATGGCGATGTGCGACCCGTACGGCAAAGGCGCCGGGACGGCCGGGGACGACCTCTTTTCGCTGGGCGTGACGGTGCTGGCGCTGCTGCGCGGGGATTGGCCGCTCGCCGAGCTTTCGGACGAAGCGATCCTCGACAAGCGGCTGGAACTCGGCAGCTGGGACGCGCTGGCGGAGAAATACAACCCACCCACCGAGCTCTACGATCTGCTGCGCGGCCTGCTGTGCGACGATCCGGCCGAGCGCTGGTCGCTGGCCACGGTCACGAAATGGGTCGACGGAACGCGCCCGCAATTGCCGCGCTTCACCATGCCCGGGCGGGCGCGCGAGCCGTTCATGTTCGAAGGCAAGCTGCTGCGCACCGGGCGCGAGATCGCCATCGCGATGGGAAAGAATCCCCAACCGGCCGCGACGATCATGCGCACGGGCTTGCTGCGCGACTGGGCGCGGCGGTCGTTGCCCGACGACGTGGCCGCGCGCAAAATCGACGCGATGTCCGGTCCGGGCAGTCAGGCCGGGCGCGACGGCGACGGCCCGTTGGTGGCGCGCGCGTGCATGGCGCTGGATCCGCTGGGACCGATCCGGGTCGGCAGCGTCGCGGTACGGCCGGACGGCTATGCGAGCGCGCTGGCGCGCGCCTTCATGGCCGACAGGGCCAACTTGCCGGCGCTCGATGCCGCCATCCGCGCGGGCCTGCACATGGATTGGGGCGAGGCGCAGAAGGCCGCCCTGCCCAACCAGCGCGCCGCCCGGCGCATGACCGCCTTCGAGCGCTTGGGGCGCTGGGCGAACGAGGGCAGCGTGGGTTCGGGACTTGAACGGTGTCTTTACGAACTCGATCCGCGCATGCCGTGCCTGTCGCCGCTGTGCATCGACGGCTGGGTGGAGACCGCGGGCGACCTGTTGCCGGAAATCGACCGCGCGCTGGGCGAGGAGGCGGCGGCCAAGGAAGGTTTCGACCGCCATGTACCGGCCTTTTTGGCCGCGCGCGTGGCGGCCGACGAGGCGTCGCTGCGCGGGCTTTCGGGCGGCGTCGCGGACGAGGAGACGCGGCTTGCCGCCTTGCGGCTGCTGGCCGAACTGCAGGAGACCTATCTGGTCGGCGCCTTGCCCAATCTCGCCCGCCAATGCGCCTCGCTCGTGCGCCCGACGCTCGAACGCTATCAGCGCATTTCCACCAAGGAATACATCCGGACCCGGGCCGAGGCGGCGATCGCCCAGGGCGAACTGCGCGAACTCGTGCGCCTGGTCGACGACAAACTGGCGCTGGAGGCCGACCAGAAGGGCTTCAACTCCGCCAAGACCGAGTACACGGCCGCGTCGGAAAAACTGTCGAAGTCGGATATCGTGATGCTCGACCGCGCGCGGCAGGCGACGTATCGCGGTCGCGAAACCGCCGTCCTGGCCTCGGGATCGGTCGCGTTGGCGCTGTTCTTCATCGTGCTCGCCATGCATCTCGGGTGATCGATGGCGATCCCGCGCACCTCGCTCGTCAAGCTCCTGCCGGCCGCGTGGTCGGCCGCCGGACTCGTGTTCGTGTCGCTGGTGATCTTCCAGCCGACCTTGGCGATCTACATGCTGATCGCAGGTCTGCCGACGGCCGCGATCTTCATGATCGACGATGACCCCGAACAGCGCGGCGTTTTTTCCGTCGGTGCGCTCAACCTCGCGGGCACGTTGCCGTTCGTGCTGCTGGGGTCGATCGGCTATCTGCGTCAGCCGCCGCTCTGGACGGCGGCGGCCTATTTCTGGCCCTACGCGGGCGCGGCATTGGGAGCCGCGCTTTATTTCGGCGTGCCCATGATCACGCGGCACATCGCGCGCGTCGAGGAAACGCGCGAAAAACAGCGCTTGAGCGAGCGCCAGCAGGCATTGGTCGAGGAGTGGGGCCCGAACGTCTCCTCCGTCCAGCTCGATTTTTCGAACCGCGACGGGTTGGGCTGATCCAGCACCCGCGCGGACGGACGGCGCCAATTCGCTTGCCAGCCCGGAAAGCCTGCGGTCTGATGTGTCCCAGGGGGCCACGGGGGGGACGAATTCCCGGGTCCAAATCAGCGGTCAGCGTGCGGACAAAAGTCACGCGCCCGCCACAGGAGGAACCCATGCGCATCAATCGCCGTCACATGCTTTCCGGGATTTCCGCCGCCGGTCTGGCGTCGGGCCTTTCGCTGCCCGCGATCGGGCAGGCGCGTTATCCCAACCGACCGGTCACGCTCGTTTGTCCTTGGGGCGCCGGCGGCGGGACCGATGCCACCGCCCGCATCGTCGCCGCGATCCTCGAAAAGGATCTCGGCCAACCGTTCAACGTCGTCAATCGCACCGGCGGCTCGGGCGTCGTCGGCCACTCGGCGATCGCCACCGCCGCACCCGACGGCTACACGATCGGCATGATCACCGTCGAGATCACGATGATGCATCATCAGGGTCTGACCGAGCTGAAGCCCGACAGCTACACGCCGCTCGCGCTGATGAACGTCGATCCGCCGGGCGTGCAGGTGAACGCCAACTCCCCGCACAAGACGATCAAGGAACTGGCCGACGCCGTCAAGGCGGCTCCGCCGGGCCGCATGAAGGCCTCCGGCACCGGCCAGGGCGGCATCTGGCACCTGGCGTTGATCGGCTGGCTGCAGGCGATGGGTCTGCGGCCCGACCATGTCGCCTGGGTGCCGTCGAACGGCGCAGCACCCGCCATGCAGGATCTGGCGGCGGGGGGCGTGGACATCGTCACCTGCTCGGTGCCCGAGGCGAAAGCGATGATCGACGCCGGCCGCGCGCGCAGCCTCGCCGTGATGGCCCCGCAACGCAACCCGCAGTTCCGCGACGTGCCGACATTGAACGAAGCGTTGGGGATCAACTATTCCGTCGGGGCGTGGCGCGGCATCGCGGCGCCCAAGGGAATCTCGGCGGACATCAACAACACCCTCGTCGCCGCGCTCAAGAAGGCCTACGACTCCAAGGAATTCCAGGAGTTCATGGCCAATCGCGGGTTCGGCACGACCTGGGCCGATCCGGCGGGCTTCGCAGCCTATATGGCCGAAGGCGACCGTGCGATGGGTGCGGCGATGACGGCCGCGGGCCTCGCCAAGCGCGCCTGAACCGGAACGATCGAACGGGCGGCGGCCCGAGAGACTCCATCGCGGGCCGCCGTCATTCCATTTCGAACCTTCCGGAGTGCCCATGCGCGTGCACGACACGCTGCTCGGACTCTTCTTCGCCGCGCTCGCCGTGGCGATCCTGATTCTGACGGCCGATTTCCCTTCGTTCCCGGGACAGAAATACGGTCCTTCGTTGTTTCCGCGGATCCTCGGCGTGGGCATCCTGGTCTGCGCCGTCGTGATCGCATGGCGCGGCTGGCGCGAGTCCCGCCGCACGGGCGGACGCCGAATCGTCGCCGTGGACGCCGCGTTCGCCGATCCGGGCAAGCTTGCGTCCTTTCTGTTGGTGCCCGCGGGCGTCGGGTTCTATCTGCTGGCCGCCGATCGGCTCGGCTTCATCCCCACGGCCTTCGCGCTGCTGGCGGGACTGTTCTTGTGGTTCCGCGTGCGGCCGCTTCCCGCGCTGGCGATCGCGGCACTGACGACTGGCCTGATGCAATGGTTCTTCGGCACGTTGATGCGCGTGCCGCTGCCGCGCGGCTTGTTCATGCAACTGATCCACGGGGGCTGAGGCGATGTCGTCCGCGATCCTCGCCGCGTTCGGATTGGTCTTCGATCCTTACGTGCTGACCGTGATCCTTCTGTCGGCGATCTTCGGGCTGTTCGTCGGCGCGATGCCCGGATTGACCGCGACGATGGCGACGGCGCTGCTGGTGCCGGTCACCTTCTTCATGAGCCCGGTTCCCGCCCTGGGCGCCATCGTGACGGCGACGGCGATGGCGATCTTCGCGGGCGACATTCCCGCGGCCATGCTGCGCATGCCCGGAACGCCCGCTTCGGCCGCCTACACGGACGAGAGCTATGCGATGTCGCGCAAGGGCCAGCTGGAGCTGAACCTGGGCGTCAACCTCGTCTTCTCGGTTCTCGGGGGGTTGATCGGCGTCCTGGTGCTGATTCTGGCGGCGCCGAGCCTCGCCGAACTCGCGATCAATTTCTCCTCGTTCGAGTATTTCTGGCTCGCCTGTCTCGGCCTGACTTGCGCGATCTTCATCTCGACCGGCGATCCGGTGAAAGGCTTCCTGTCCTTGTTCGTCGGCCTCGCGATCGGTTGCATCGGCATCGATCCGGCCGCGGGATATCCGCGCTTCACCTTCGGCAACGTCGATCTGATGTCGGGCATCAATTTCATCCCGACGATGATCGGGGTGTTCGCCGTGTCCGAACTGATGCGCGGCGTGATGACCGTCGACCAGGCCGGCCGGCCCGTTCAGGAAAAGGTCGGCGCGCTGTTCCGCGGGCTGGGCGAGGTCACGCGCAAATACTGGACGAATTTCCTGCGCGGGTCGGCCGTCGGTACGCTGATCGGCGCGCTGCCCGGCGCGGGCGCCGACATCGCGGCGTGGGTGTCCTACGCGATGGCGAAGCGCTTTTCGAAGGAGCCGGAGAAGTTCGGGACCGGACACATCGAAGGCATCGTCGAATCGACCTCGGCCAACAATTCGGCGATCGGGGGCGCTTGGATCCCGGCGCTGGTCTTCGGCATTCCCGGCGATTCGATCACGGCGATCGTCATCGGCGTCCTCTACATGAAGGGCATGAACCCGGGTCCGACGGTGTTTCTGGAGAACCCGCAGCTGATCTACGCGGTGTTCATCATCTTCATCCTGGCCAATCTGCTGATGCTGCCGCTGGGCTACGCCGCCATCCGCGGCGCGCGGCATTTGCTGGCGATCCCGAAGAACGTTCTGCTGCCGATCATCCTGCTGTTCTGCGTCGTGGGATCCTTCGCGATGACCAACAGCCCCTACGGCATCGTGCTGATGCTCATTTTCGGCGTCGTCGGCTGGTTGATGGAGGAGAACGGAATTCCCGTCGCCCCGCTGATCCTCGGCCTGGTGCTCGGCGAATTGCTCGAGCACAGCTTCATGACCTCGATGATCAAGTCGGACGGCGAATTCCTGGTGTTCTTCCAACGGCCGATCGCGGGCCTGCTGGGGGCGCTGACGCTGACGACATGGGGCTTGATGCTGTGGCGGGGACTGCGACCCGCCCGCGCGGCAATCTGACCGGGACCGCTCAGGGCACCGCCGCACGCGCGACGTCGGGTGCCGGCCGCAGATCCGGCACGACCAAGGCGAAATCGGGCAGGTGCTTGCGCAATTCCTCGGCCAATTGGCGCAAGCGGAACGGCTTGGCCAGATGCCCGTCCATGCCCGCGGACCGGCAGCGCGCGACGTCGTCGGCGAAGGCGTTGGCCGTGCACGCGACGATCGGCAGCTTGCCGCGCGCACCGGGCAGGGCGCGGATGGCGGCCGCCGCACCATAGCCGTCGAGCTCGGGCATGTGCAGATCCATCAAAATCAGATCGAAATCCTCGCGCGCGGCGATCTCCAGCGCCTGCCGCCCGTCCTCGGCCACGGCATACTCGACGCCGAGCCGATCGAGCATCGACAGAACGACGGCACGGTTGGTCTCGTTGTCCTCGGCGACCAGCACGCGCGCGCGCCGCCCGCCCGCGCCGGGCGCCAACGCCTCGACCTTGCGCGCGGCTTGCGCGACGGGCGCTTCTTGGACCTCGGGCATGTCGAGTTCGAACGCGAAGACGCTGCCCTCGCCCGGCGCGCTGTCCACCGTGATCGTTCCGCCCATGCGGTCGATCAGGCGTTTGGCGATGGCCAGGCCCAGCCCCGTGCCGCCGTACCGGCGCGTGATCGTGGCGTCCGCCTGGCGGAACTCGCGGAACAATTCCGGCAACGCCGCAGGTGCGATGCCGATGCCGGTATCGACCACGCGAAAGCGCAAGACCGCCCGGCCCGCGCCGCGCGACACGACGTCCAAGGCCGCGCGCACCGTGCCCCGGGCGGTGAACTTGATCGCGTTCGACAGGAAATTGATCAATGCCTGCCGTACGCGCGCCTCGTCGCCCGCAACGAAGGCCGGCAGATTTGCGTCGGCCGCGGCTTCGAAGCGCAAGCCCTTGGCGGCGGCGGCCCCCGCGAAGCCGCCCGCCGCGCTTTCGAACAGCGCGCGCGGATCGAACGGCCGGCATTCGAGATCCAGATGGCCCGCTTCGAGCTTGGAGAAATCGAGAAGATCGCCCAGCACGCGGGTGAGATGGTCGGCCGAATCCCGGATCGTGGCGGCGATCTTGCGCTGGCCGGGTACGAGATCGGTTTCGAGCAGCAGCGACGCCGAACCGATAACGCCGTTCATCGGGGTACGGATTTCGTGGCTCATCATCGCCAAGAATTGCGACTTGGCGCGGTTGGCCGCGTCGGCCTGATCGCGCGCGAGGCCGAGTTCGGCCACGCGCCGCTCGATCTCGGCGGCCATGGTCGAAAAACTCTGCGCGAGTGCCGCGATCTCGTCGTCGCCGGGCGCGCTGGGGCGCACGCGATAGTCGCCCCGGCGCAGCGCGTCGGACGCGCGCGCGAGTTCGACGAGCGGCCGGGTCGTCGAGCGGTGCGCGAGCCCCAGCAGAAGCCCGCCGGCCAGAATCGCGGCCAGCGACACCCACAACGAACGCCAAAGCAACGCGGCGAACGCCTCGTCGATCGCCGCAGCGGAGAAGCCGAAGAACAGATAGCCCAAACGCTGATCGGCGAACTCGATGGGCATCTCGAACAGCAACCGCGCGCCGACCGCCCCATTGGCGAGCCGCCCGTCCGACAAACGCCCCCCGGACTTGCCTTCGGCGACCGACGGCAACCCGTCGCGCTCGATCGTCCAGCCCGCGGCGGCCACCAGCCGGTCTTGCGCGTCGCACAGCACCAGATGCGCGAAGCTGCCGGCCGCCACCGATTCGCGCACGATCTGCGCGGCGGTGGCGTAATCGCGTTCGGCCAGCGGGGCGGCGAAAGTGGCGTTGAGGAAGGGCCGGTCGCTCGCCGCGCGCGCCGCGAGCTGGTTCAGCAGCGCCTCGCGCACCTGGATGGCGTGCGCGAAGGTCAACGCGGCGGCCGTGGCGACGATCGCGAGAATGCCAGCCGCGAAAATCCGGAACCGGAACGAGGTCCGCGCGAGCATGGCGGGGCCGGTTCCCTTCCGGCCTAGCGCGCTGTCATGAAACCGCGCGTGGCGGCGACGGTATCGTCCAAGGCGGTCATTTCGGCGAGCGCCAGGGGGCGCACGGCCTGCACGCCCGCGCGGCGCAGGAACTCGCGGCCATCCTCGCTTTGCGGCAGGGCGAGGACGGCGGTGCGCAAATCGCGTACGTCGGCGTCGGGCAACGCGCGGGCGGTCGACAGCACGAAACCCGGCACGCGGGCGAACTCGACGAGTTCCTCGAGCCGCGCGCGCAAATCGGGATGCACGGCCATCAATTCGCCGCGGCTCATCATTGCCAGCGGGGCTTCGCCGGTGCTGAGCAACTGGGCGAGGCTTTCGTCGTTGCGCGCGTGGATGGTGCGGTAGTCGCGATCGCGGACGAGCCCGCGCGCCTCCAGCCACGCCACGCCCTTGAGTGCCACGAGCGACTGGGGGTTGGACAGCGCCAGCGTCTTGCCGCGCAGCTCGGCGACGTCGCCCACGCGGCGGTCCTTCCACATCACGAGGCAGCCGGGGATCCCCGGCTCATAGATCGCGAACGGGGCGAGTCCGTGATCGAGCTCGGCCAGCCGGGTGAGGTTGGCCGGCGCGATCGAAAGATCGTAGGCGCCGACGATCATACGCTCGTAGAACGCGCGGAAATCCGTCGCGGTCGCGATTTCGACGGGGCGGTTCAACGCGCGCTGCAACTGGTCGCGGAACGGCTGGTAATTGGTCAGGATAAGGCGCGCATTGACGTTGGGCACGACGCCCACCTGCAACGGCCGGGCTTGCGCGCGCGCGGGGATGGGGGCGGCCGCGCAAGCAGCGAGCAGCGCGAGCATCCGGCGGCGGGATGGTGCGGACATGGGGCCCCTCGAGGAATGACCGCGTGGAGCTTAACCCGGATCGCGGCTTTGTCGCAAAACTCGCGGCGGAGCGCACGCCGAGGGGCGGCGAGGCGGTCGGATCTTCGTAGTTGCGAAAAAATGGTGCCGCAGGTAGGGATTCGGCACTCCAGGCGTTACCTCAGATTATCGTTGAGGGTTGACAGCAAGCCGGAAAAATATGGCTTTCCTAAAGGTCTAGTGTTGGAAGTGGGTACGCGCGACGGCGCGACGCAAGGCTCGGGCGGCGATCGCGCGTTTTCCACTCGACTTCGCGTTTGGCTCCGCTGCACCAACCAAATCGATGGGTTCAAATGACGAACGGACTCTAGTTCCAAACGGGTGAGTTCACGGGCTCAGGCCACCACGCTATCGAGCCCAAGATTAGGAGTGTATCTGGTAGCTGGTGGCTACAGAAAGCCACAAGCTCTTGCACTTTACGTCTGGAACGCCCGAGTTTCTGAGGCATTCCAGTTCCCCCTCCATGTCGTAGAGGTCACGCTGAGAAATGCCGTCAGCCGGAGTGTGATTGACCGGTTCGGAGTGTCTTGGGATACATCGCCGGAGTTTCTGAGTATTTTAGATGAAAGTAGGCTTCCAACTTTAGAAAGAGCCCGAAGCCGCCTAAAGACAAAATACGGCCCTGGATACTCAGGGGATCAGTTCATAGCCGCGCTGCCGATGGGCATATGGGTCCATCTCCTAGAAGGCCGTTATCATGATTGTATTTGGCGAGAGCGGATACGCGTTGCCTTCCCGAACTTGCCAAAATCCATATCAAGGAAAGGCGTGCAAAAATCTGTTTCTGACTTGGCTGAGCTAAGAAATCGCGTGGCTCATCATGAGCCGATAATTGAGTACGATCTTTCTCTCCTTCATACAAAATCGATAAAGACTACATCCTGGGTTTGCAACAGAACTGCTGAATGGGCAGAGTCACATAGTCGAGTTCAGTCTGTTCTCCGCGAGCGCCCGACACCCTAAACCCCTTCAGTAGTAGGGCGGTATACATAGCTTTGGCAGTTAGGGTTTCAAACGATGCGGGCGTTAAACCGCCCGAAATGCAAAGCTGGATGTCACGCGCCGTCGTTTGGAAGTTGTTCGGCTGATGTGACGACCTGAAAATTCACGCCCAACGCCTGAAAATGACTGCGCCCACTCGTGATCTTTCGCCTCTCGTCGGGGCGGTACTTGCCTGGGTCAAGGGTGCTCTTCGTTTCACGGACGAGATAGAGAATCGGGGAACCGTCTCCTCGTTCGTGCATCACGACGGCCCAGTCAGGCTCGTACTTGCCCACTGGGGTATCTACCGAGAACCATTTCGGCAGCTTGATGTAGAGTTTGACGTCTGAGCGCTTCTCAAGCTTCAGGGCAAAGTCCCTCTCAATCTCCGAGTCGAACTCGATACCATCGTAAAGGGAGGTTCCGCCAACGCCACGATCCTCGGTGCTTCGGACGATATAGTCTTCCCAACTTTCGATCTCGTCTTTGAACTGGGTCTGCTCATACCAAGTCCCGTCCTTTTCGTACTTGATGCCGTTCACGAGCTGGTCAGCAAGCTTCTCTTTGATAATGCTTACTGTCGCGGCAGCAAACTCGTGCGGATTGTCGAGTGCAGCTTGCTGGTTTGTTGTCTGTTGATAGATGCTGAGGAGCGTCTTCCGGGAGAGCCGCATAGGCGGAGTGGTGTTTTCAAGGAGACCCTCCATTAGGGCAATAACATTTGGCACCGGATAACGGCCCGCCAGATCAATTGCGGTGCGCGCCCCGCTGGCAATGATGGGCTCGAATAGGTCCTCTGTTTTGTTGGCTTGCAGCTTCACTCGCTGGACCGTGATCCGAGGCTTACGGATCGAAGCCTCATTTAGTTCCGGCACTACTTCAGAGATGAGCTTGGCGCTATCAATCTCCACAGCATAACGCGTACGGTCCTTGATTTTGTCCCATAGCTCCTTGAATTCTGGCTTTGCTAGATAGGCTTTGCGAAGGGTGATGCTCGCTCGTTTCTTTTTGTTGGCGGGCCTCGGCGGAGCGCTGCCTTTACCGTAGGCATCCTCAATTTCTTTCTGTAGGCCATCAGCGAAACGCCTGTACGTTTCGCTGGCAACTACTGTGAGGACGTTGACTTGTTCGTCCCTGACGCGCTCTCCGTCTTGCGTTACTGGCAAACGAACTCCGCGTCCAACTTGCTGCCGCCGCTCGGTATCGGTACCCACTTCCCGCATGGTGCAAATCTGAAAAACGTTGGGATTGTCCCAGCCTTCGCGCAGCGCCGAATGCGAAAAAATAAATGCCACTTTATTAGATGGCTTGTCACCAAAAGAAAGCAGGTCTTCCTTGCCCTGCATAATGAGGTGGAAAGCTTCGCGCTGCGCATCACGCTCTTCCTTGGTCGTCGGGGCGTCCTTTTCTACCACAAGGGTTTGCCCCTTCTTCCTATAAGACGCGAAATAGGAGGCCTGAACTTCAAGCGGTTCCACGTCCTCCCAATCTGCGTACCTTTTTTTAATCTCGTTGAACTTTTTGATGAACAGCTTACGGATGATCCCGTCATCACTTCGGAAGCTGTCAACCTTGTCGATAAAGAATAGCGAGAGCACCTTGATGCCCTTGTCCCTCAGACGAGTCTGCTTGCGAAAGTGTTCTTCGACCGTTGCAGCGATCTGGGCTTCAAAGATCGCCTCGCGATCAACGCCAGTAGTCTGGCCCTGCTTGAGTTCGTGGCCGTTGGTGAAGATGACGCTTTCCTGCGTCATGTGATCTATTACGAAGCCCTCATACTCAGGTCGCCCAGTCAACTTCTCAAGATTGTGTGCGTTATCCTTGTCAGCCACGGCCTTTATGGTGAGAACCTGCTCCTCGATCTTGCCCGTCCGCATGAGTTTCTGAACGGCGATCTTGGCGACAAATGTCTTCTTCTTTACCGTGATCTCATCTAGGCGAAGAAAGGGCAGGCTTGCATTGTCGGTTTCGACAACAGAGTCCACTTCTATCCGCTTAACCAATCCCTGCCGATAGGCATCGAAAGGTGTCAGCCGATAGATGACGTTGTAGGGGTTTTTATGCGTAGCGCTGTAGCGAAGCGCGACCAGTGGATTGAGGCTCGAAAGAGCTGCAATTGAAAGCTCGCTTTCCATTCGCTGCGGCTCGTCCAGGATCAGAATGGGTCGCGCTGCTTGAAGTTGAAAAATCGGCGGGTCCAGCCCCTCCTTCGATTGGCGAATGACAGTCGCAGCGCTTTTAAAAGCATCAATGGTCATCACCATGACTTCAAGACCATCGGACAGGGCAAACGTTCTGATCTGCCGCACGTCGCCCGAGTCATAAACGCTGAAGCGGTAAGGTGGGCTACCAAACAGTTCGCGGAAATGGGCCTCCGTATCTTTCAGAGTCTTGACTACGCCTTCGCGGATCGCCACAGAAGGCACCACGACGACAAACTTACGAAAGCCATAGCGCTGGTAGAGGCGGTGTGCGGTGCGCAAATAGACGTAGGTTTTGCCCGTGCCTGTCTCCATTTCTACGGAGAGATTTGGGAACCGGACGGCGATCTCGCCACCTACTGCTTCGGTCTTGCCCACGATGAAGTGTAGGGCATCATCGACCGGTATTTCCTGCTCGGTCTGAACCTTCTTGAGGTTTTCGAGAAGTTGCTCTTCGGAAAGGTCAAGCCGGTTCGGGACGACTTGGAAGGTCGCGCCCGAAGGAATGGTGAGCTGGCTCGGCAGCGCCGGTTGGCCATCAAAAATCGCCGTTGCAGCGTCGATGGCCTCGATTTGGTAGGTCTCGTTAGCGTCGAACTTGAACTTCATTGCCTACAGCACCTTCAGTCGGCATTGCAGGGCTAGGTTGGCGGCGAGTGTATCGGTGAGCGCCGTAGCCCGACAGATGAACAGATCGTTCTTCTTCAGGCCTAAGGCGAGCACGGCTTCAAGTGTAAGTGCGTCGTCAAGATTGATGGTGAAGCTCTGGCTCTTCTCGGTGTCCGTCACCCGCCAGAAATTTCCACCTTTGCTACCCTTAAAGGGATCCAGCTTGGCAGTAAGGCTATAGCCCTCACGAAGCGCCGCTTCCCAAACTACACCTTCAGGCTTCCAGCCTTGAACCAGCGTGTCTTGGAAAACCTCAAGCTGCTTAGCCAGTCCTTCCGCCGTCTTTTCGTCCAGACCTTTCCAAGGGGCGATGTGCGAGGGAGCCATTTTAAAGCACCTTAGGCCCGCTTTGTCGTTCTTATGCTCGGCATTGGCCAGAACTCGACGTGCCCGCTCACGGGAAATGTCGGCAATTGTCTTCATACCCATAGCCAGTGAGTTATCGCTGGCCTCTGAGCCTGGAGCGATTCTCTCTGCCATCTGAACTGCGACCATTCGGCGCGGTTCTCCACCAGCCCTATTTGCCCTCATAACTCCATGAAATGTGGTGTTCGTTCCGGCGAAAAAGTCCAGCACTGTATCCCCTGGCTCAGAAAGATAGCTGACAAGCCGTTCAAGATCGGTATAGCTCTTCGGATTGTCGAAGACCTTCTTCTTGTCAAATATGTCTGCAAACTGCTGCGAAGCGGTCTGAGCGTAACTGAACGTCACGCTGTGCATTACTTGGCTGTCAGAGTCGAACAAATTTGACCGTACCGCTGGGACCGTTGTTTCGTCGGGGCCGAACACAATCCTGCCCTCTCGGCATACCTCTAAAAATCTTCTGCGAGTCGGATATCTCCACCCGCTAATCGGCAGCTTCACCGCTTTTCGTGTTTTCGGATGAGAAATCCTGTATCGAGGTCCACCGCCACCTGGCCAGTTTATATTGCCGTCGTCACGGTAGGGACCAAGTGCGTCTACCTTTCTGTACCTCGCCAAAGGTTGGCGCGGATCATCTTCTTTGTAGGTTTTGTAGAAGGCAAGAATGCCCTCTCGAACCTTGACCCAATCGTCGTCATATTCTTTTCGGAGGCGCTCGAATTCTGCACGTACCTCCTCAACACCTTCCTTTGGAGCGCGAAGGACAGTCTCGTGTTCTTTCAAATATGCGAGATTTCTGGCGTAAACCACCATGTACTCGTGGCCGACAGAAAACATTTTAGCATCGTTCTTCCTATTTCTATCGTAGACTAGAATTGCAACCCTATTCTCTTCTCCAAAAACATCATCCATCAATCGTTGAAGGTTAGCGCATTCACTATCATCGATGCTCACCACGATGAAGGCGTCCTCCCGCATGAGCTGCCGCGCGAGGCTTAGCCTCGGGAACATCATGGAGAGCCAAGCAGAATGTATGCGCCCTGAGCGTTCGGTTTGTGTCGAAGCGTAGTTGCCATCCCCATCCTTCTGACCAGTAATCCGAAGATAGTGGTCTAAGGGATCAGCGAAATTGTCCGGATAAATAAAGTCTTCTTGCTTGTTATAAGGGGGATCTATGTAGATCAACTTCACTCGCCCAAAATACGAGCGGTAAAGCACCTTCAGTACTTCAAGGTTCTCGCCTTCGATAAAAACGTGCTGCGCAGCGTCAAAGTTGATACTTGTATCAGTATCAGGAACAAGGGTTGCGCGTGTAGGCGCCTGAAGCATAGCAATAGCGTCGCGCTTTCCGGCCCAGTTGAAAGTAAAGCGTTCCTGTCCAGTTTCCGCTGCCTCGCCCAGCAGCGACTTCAGCGTGTCGAGATCGAACCGACCCTCAACGAACGACTCCGGTGCCGCCGCTTTTAAGCGTTGTAAGAGTTCTAGCCGTTGGTCCGGGCTTTCGGTGGCAACATGTTCGGGGTTCTGAATTTTGGTCATAGTCGTCTTTAGGCCGCGTCGGCTTTTTTGTCGAGACGAGCGCTGACAGCAGGCAAGGGGCGACGACATGCGTTCGTCGGCATAAACGTTTGAGACTGACGAGCGGGCGAGGCTTTGCCGCGCGAGTCGCCGCAATGAAACGCCATCGGCGTGCAGACCAGTTTACTGTTTGGCTTAGGGGCCGATGGCCTGCTGATGGCCTGGGCGGAAAATCTCCGGCCCGCCAACCGCACGGAAACCGATCTAACCTATTGATCTGGAATGGTGCCGCAGGAGGGAATTGAACCCCCGACCCGCGCATTACGAATGCGCTGCTCTACCCCTGAGCTACTGCGGCACATCGACGGGGTGGTCGAAACGGCGCGGAACCTACAGGAGGGCGGGGCCGGATGCAACTGTCCCCGAAACCGCCCCCGGCCCCCGGTCGGCCGCGTGTTTCTTCAATTCGTCGGCCAATTGGCGCAGCCGGACCGGCTTGGCGATATGCCCATCCATCCCGGCCTCCCGGCACCGGACGATGTCGTCGGGAAAGGCGTTGGCGGTGCAGGCCACGATCGGCACCTTGCCGCGGGCGCCGGGCAGCGCGCGGATCGCCTGGGTGGCGCCGTAACCGTCGAGCTCGGGCATGTTCAGATCCATCAGGATCAGGTCGTAATCCGCGCGCGCGGCGGCGGCCAGCGCCTCGACCCCGTTCTCCGCGATGTCGCACGCGACCCCCAACCGGTCGAGCATGGACAGCAGGACCGCGCGGTTGGTTTCGATGTCCTCGGCCACCAGCACGCGCACGCGCGCCGCATCGGCCATGACGTTCGCATCGGGAACCGGATCGTTCGTCATAGCGCGCGCGTCATGCCCCCGTCGCAATCGATCAGCGCGCCGTGGACATAGGCCATGCGCGGGCTGAGCAGCAGGCAGACCAGTTCGCCGATCTCCTCCGGCCGGCCGAAACGCGCGACTTTGAGGTCGGCAAGTGCTGCCTGGCGCGCCTCGGCCTCCGATACGCCTTTATCCTTCGCCGACTGGGCGAGCCGGCCCTTGAGGCGGTCCGTTTCGATCCAGCCCGGATTGATCGCGTTGACGCGGATGCCGTCCGCGGTCGCGGGCTGGGCGATCGCTTTGGTGAAGTTGTAGAGCGCCGCGTTGACCGAGCCGCCGATCGTGAAGTCGCCGGCCGCCGTGCGCCCGCCCGCGCCGACGATATTGACGATCGCCCCGCCCGCCGTCTTGAGCGCGGGCCACGCGGCGCGGGTCATGCGGACATAGCCGTGGAACTTGAGCGCGAAGCCGTCGAGAAAATCGTCGTCGGTCAGCGCCGCGAACGCGCCGCGCTTGGTGGCGCCCGCGTTGTTGACGAGAAAATCGAGCCGCCCGAACCGCGCGAGCGCGGCGGCGACGGCCTTCTCGGCCGCGTCGGGCGCACGCAGATCGGCCGCATGCGCGTAGGACTTCGTCTGACGCGACAGACGTTTGGCGTGCGCATCGATCTCGTCCGCCGAACGCGCCACCAGCAACGTGTTGACTCCCGCTTGCGCCAATTTTTCGGCGATCGCCAAACCGATGCCGCGCGACGCGCCGGTCACCAACGCGGTTTTGCCGCCGATTTCGAGATCCATCCGTCCGCACTCCCCTGGCCAGGACGGCGCGCACGATAGTGCGTTTCGCGCCGCGCGGGAAATGGCATAGTGAAACAATGCGATTATGGCTCGCATTGGGGGCGGTGCACGGGTTCGTCGCGGTCGGGGCGGGCGCACTGGGCGCGCACGCGCCTGGGCTCGACGAGGCGGCGCAAGGCTGGGTGCGCACGGGGGCGCTTTATCAGGCGATTCACGCGCTCGCCTTGCTCGCGATCGCCGCGTCGGCGGAACGGCGCGCGACGCTGCGCTTGGCTTTCGCGGGTCTTGCCTTCTTCGCCGGCGGGGTCGCTTTTTCGGGCGGACTTTACGCGCGCGCGTTCCTCGGCCTCGACATGGGCCCGGTCGTACCGGCGGGCGGTATGGCGTTCCTCGCCGGATGGACGTTGGTGTTCCTCGCGGCGTTCGGTCGGCGCTGAGCGCGGCATACAATGCGTATAGCCCCGCTACGGACGCAAAATTTACGGCGACGTCGCGCGGGCGACCGTTCGATCCCTGGCCTCCCGCCGGAGGTTCTGTTACAGTTTTCAAAGGAAACGTCGGCCAAGCAAAGGGTTGCGGGTTCGGCGTGATTTTTCGCGTTCGGGTGGCGTGGGCACGCAAGAGCGATGGACGGAGCCGTATCGAAATCGTTCTGGGCGCCGCCGACATTCGCCGAACGCGGCGCGTCCGTGCCGTTCACGACGCCGATCATCGTGGGCAGCCGAATTCGCGGGCGGCAAGACCGATTGGAACTCGTGGTGCCCAACCCTTCGGGCGCCAAGGGCAACTACATCCTGGGATGGAAGAGCCTGCCGGAAGTGTTTTCCCTGACGGTCCACGATCGGGTCCTGCATCGTGCGCTGGACGAGGCAGGCGCCTCGACGCCGGAGGCCGTCCGCGCGTCCACGCTGCGCACGGCCGCGACGGGCCTCGCGGGCCCCGCGGCGGCAAAGCAGGCCAAGACGCTTTTGAAGGAACAGGAGGACGCCAAACTCCTGATCCAATTCTCGCTGTTGTCCGAAACCGTTTCGCAATTGTCGCAAGGCCAGCTCAAAATCACGCTCGCGCACGTGCAGAGCGAGGCGGGCCGCCAGCAGGCCAAGCTCATCCTCGCGCGCGTCGCGCATAAGGTTCAGATCGAAGGCAACGAGCTTTACGCGCGGATCGAAGCGTGGTCCGACGCCGTCGGCGCGATCGGCACGCCCAAGCTTGCCCGGCCCCCGCGCTTGCGCAAAATGCGCCAACGCATCGAGGAATTCGCGAACTCGATCGGCGGCTGGTCGGAGGTGGACAAATCCGAACACGCGCCGCTCGGCGGTCTCGCCAGTCTCGTGGCGCGCGAAACCTCGGCGCTCGCGGCCGAATCCTTCGCCGACGCCGATGCGTATCTCGAGAAATTGGACGCCACGTTCGGCAAGTGGGACAAGTCGCTGGCGAGCATTTCGGCGGCGGTCGAGCGCATTTCGTGGATGCTCGACGGTTGGGATCTGCTGATCGCCATGTGGGAAGAAGCGGTCATCAAGGCGCCGCACGAGCAGCAGGCCGTGGTGCAGGAGCTCGCGCGCATCCTGCCGATCATCCCCGAAGAGGAAGTCACGGGGCCGCGGCGCGAGAAGATCCGTTCGATCGGCGTGCAGCGGCGCAAACTCGTGAAGCCGATGGAGGATTGGGTCACCGGCACGATCGACGCGGATCTGCGCACGCGCCTCGAAAAATACAAGGCGAAGGCCGCATGACGGACGTCAACAAATCGTTGGACGAGCTGTCGCAGCGGCTTTCCCAGATCCCGGAATCGACGTTGGTCGAGATGGTCTGGGCGCTGGAAGGCAAGCGCGTGGGCAATCACGCGGACCAGACCGCGCTGGGCTTGCTGGGCCAGTTCCGCCCGCGTCTTCAGGTCGTCCGGCCGGCGCGGCGCATGAGCGCCAAGCGCCTGTTCTGCATGCCTTTCGAGGACATGCTGACCAACGCGCCCAAGGCCCAATCGAAGATCATCGGCAAGATCGCGCGCGCGGTGATCGATCCCGCGTGGGATCTGCTGGTCGACAAGATCGGCCGCACGGAGATCGACCAGATCGAGGCCGAGATCCGCGCGCTGGGCAAGGCGCCGGCGTCGTGGCTGCCGCTGGGCCAACGGCTGTGGCCGCAATGCGCGCGCGAGATGCGCGATATCGTGACGCGCGCGGAAAAGAACGTCGCCTACCGCGCCGAAATCACGCCCAAGTTGGGCGGACCGGAGATGTATCTCGACTTCCAGGACATCGCCGACGTGATGGAGATCGCGGTCGAGATCCAAACCATGCGCGAGGGCCTGCCGCCCAAACCCATCGTCGCGCTGACCGACGACGACATCCAGGCCATCGGCAACACGGTGATGGCGGTCGATCAGCGCGTGCGCGCGCGCGCGCCGGTCGTCGTCTACGCGCTGGTCGCGCGTCTGGACCAGCCCACCGAGATCCTGTCGATCTTCGTGCGCGTCGCCGAAAAGGGCATGGCCGGCTCGACGGGCGAACTCGCCTCCATCACCACCGAGGTGATGGTGACCGACATGGAGCAGCGCTTCGAGGAAGTGCGCCGCGCGATCGCCGGCGGCGGCAACGAAGGCAAAGTCACGGCGCGCGAGGATCTGGCCAAGGAGATCGACCACCATCTCAAGGGCATCGCGCAGGGCCGCGAGCAGCTCAAGGGCCAGGCGGGCGCGGCCGCGGCGCGCCGGCTCGACCGCGTGCGCGTCAAACTCAAGGACGTCGTCAACGCCAACATCATCGAGAACGCCAGCAAGGACATCGCCAAGGTCCTGGGCGACATCGGACGCCTGTCGAGCAAGGCAACCGGCGAAGGGGACATCGCCGAAATGCAGATGGTCGAGGATCGTCTGCTCGCGTTGCAGCTGGCCGCCAAATACGCGGGCGATCTGGGCCTCGACAAGGAATTGAAGGACGAACTCAAGCGCGTCGAAACCCAGATCGACGGCCATACGGGCCGTTTCTTCACCGATTTGCGCATGCGCGGGTTGACCCCGGAGGATCGCGGGGGAGCGGAGGCGGAGCTTTATTCGAGCGTGCGCATGCTCGAACTCGTCTCCGGCGCCGACAAGGCCGAAAAAACGCTGGTCGAGGGCCTGAACCTGATCGACGAAACGACGAAGGAGTGACGGGCCTAGGCCTTGTCGCCCTCGATGACCTGAAGTGCCGGCGCAAGCCGCGCGGGCGGCGCCCAAGCGAGCTTGTCGAACGCCCCGCAACGGCCGCATAGCGCGCGCCATTCGGCGTGCGGATGTCCGCACGACCCGCAAGTCCACGCGGGATCGGCGGGCGCGTCGGCCGCGCGAGCGAGCCACGATTTAGCCACCGCCGCGTCCTCGCCCGACGCCTCGGCGATGCGCGCCATCAGGCGGCACAAGCCCGCGCGCGGTTCCCCGCCTTCGGCGAGGATGGCCGCCTCGGCGTGGCGCTTGGCCTCGCCCCACAATTCCGCGGCCAGCGCCGCCTCGGCCAAAGCGAAGTACGAATAGGCGTGGGTCGGCGCGAGCTTGGCCAGCCGCTCGGCCTGCTTGACCCATTGCAGCGCCCCGGCGACCGGCCGCGCGCGGCGATAGGCATCGATCAGCGCGGGGTGCGGCCGGCGCGCCCATTCCTTCTCGACCAACGCGCCCGCGGCCCGCGCCCGGCCGTCGCGCGCGTAAAGCAGCGCGAGTTCGACCGCGATCTCCGGCCGGTCCGGGGCCAGTTTGAAGGCGCGCTCGGCGGCGCGGATCGCGGCGTTTCTGTCGCCCTTCGATTCGTGCAGACGCGCCGCCTCGTGCAGCACGGCCGCGCGTTTGACGTCGGCTTCCGCCGCGGGCAGCAGCTTGGCGCGGCGCGCGACGTCGATGGTGCGTTCGGCGTCGAGCCAATGTGCGCCTTTGGTTTCGAGGTCGATCAACGCGCCGGCGACCCACGTGGCGTCGGGCCGGATTTCGCGCGCGCGCCGGGCGAGATCGAGCGCGTCCGCATCGCGCCCTTCGCGCATGGCCAGCGCCACCAGCCCGCGCAACGCCGCGAATTCGGTTTCCGGGGAGGCGCGCATCGCTTCGAGATGCTTGCGCGCGCCGGCTTCGTCGCCGGCGAGTTGTGCCGCCTGGGCGGACAGCAGAAGCGAAGCGGGGGGCGCGCCCAGCAACCGGTCCGCGAGTGCAGCCTCGCGCAACGCGCGCGTGGGATCGCCCGCGGCGACGGCCACCAGCCCGCGCGTCAGCGCCGCGTAGCCGTGTCGCTCGCGCCGGGCGCGGCGCCACAACGCGAAGCGGCGCGGCGCGCCCGCGATCCAGCGCCAGGTCCGGTCGATCAGCACGATCGCGACGGCGCCCAAACCGGCCAGCAGCGCGAGCGCGCCGAACGAGGATTCGAGCCGCCAGCCCGCGAATTCCACGATCGCGCGGCCCGGCGTCGAGCCGAGCCACACGGCCAGCAGCATGGCGGCCAGCGTCAGCGCCAGAAGCAGCAGAACCCGGCGCATGCCCGCCCTCACCCGCCCGCGGCGAGCCGCGCGAGCGCGGCTTCGAGCGCCAAGCGGCCGCGCGCGGCGGTCATCCATTCCTGGGCGGGCGCGAGCCATGCCGGGCCGGGCGGATCGAGGGCGGCGAGCGCGCCGGCGAGATCGTCGACCGCCAACCGCGCTTCGGCCCGCGCCACGCGCGCGGCGGCGGAATCGCCTTGGACCTCGCCCACGCGGCGGATCGACAGATAACGCTGCGCGCGTTCCAGCGCTTCGGCGAGCCAGGGCGTGTCGGCTGCGGCTTCGAGCCGCGCGGCGCCGACCACGTCGTTGGCGACGGGGCCGAAGCGGCGGGCCAAACTCGCGCGCGTCTCCACGCCCGCTTGCTGGCCCGCGAGCTGGGCGAAGAGCGCCGCGGCCGTGTCCGGGGCGAGCGCGCGCGCGACGCGCAACTCCTCGGCGAACCCGCGCCCGGCCAAAGCGGCCTCGCGCAACTGGCCGACCGCGAGCAGGAATTCGGCGCGCCGGGTTTCCGCGCGGTCGCGTTCGCCGCCTTCGCGGATGGTCTGCGCTTCGCCGCGCAAGGACGCGAGCGTGTCGGCCAAGCGTCGGTTCTCGTCGGTCAGGCGGGCAATCTCGGCGGCGAGGCCCGCGATATCGGCGGGTGCGGGCCGCGCTTCGAGAGCGGCGAGCCGCGCTTCCAACGCCGTCGTATCGGCCCCGGGCGACGGGGCCCCAGGCGGCGGGGCCCCAGGCGGCGGGGCCAGGGACGGTGCGGGCCGGGACTCCACGCTCGCCAAGCGCCGGTCGAGTTGCGCCAGGCGCGCCTCGAGCGCGCGCACGCCAGGATCGGTCGCGGCACCGCCGGTCAGTGCCGATTGCCAATAGGTCCAGCCAAGTGCCGCCAGCACGGCGACGACAAGCGCGGTCGCGAAGGCGCCGAGCGAGCCCGACCGTTTGGCGGGCGCGGCCGGCGGCTTTGGCGGGGACGGTTTGGGATCGGCGGCGGTCGGCGCAGGGTCGGGCATGCGGAGGGTCTCGTCGAGGGCATCGAGCAGCGCGGCTTCGGTGGGCTCGGCCGCCGCGACGGCGGATTTCCAGCGTGCGCCTTCCTCGGCGGCAACGTCGAGGGCGGCTTGGGACAAGCCGACCGCGCGCGTGGCACGCAGCGCGTCGAGCAGATCGGCGCGCTTGACCAGACGCACGAAGGTTTCCGCCGTACGCGGGGAGAAAAACGTGACGGCATCGATCGTGCCGTCGCGCAAGGCTTGCACGGCGGCGAAGGGCAGCGAGGTCGCGACATCCTGCCGGTAAAGCTGGACGCGTCGGACCTCGTATCCGTCCTTGCCGAGATCGCCCGCAAGATCGCCCGCCACGGCCGATCCGGCCGCATGCAGCAAAGCCCCTTCGGCGGGCGAAAGCTTGGCGCGCACCAGATCGGCCAGCGCGGCGACGTCGCCGCCCGCGCTGTGCACGCTTTGAAACCCCGCTTCGCGCGCGGCCTGGGCCGTGGCATCGCCCACGCAGAACGCCTCGCTCTCGTGCGGCGCGCCGACCCGCGCCCACGCGCGCACACCGTTGGCCGAGGTGAACAGCACCGCGCGCACCCCGCCCAGATCCACGCGCGCGGATTCGTCGAGCACGATTTCCAGCAGCGGTGCGGCGATCGCCGCATAGCCGCGCCGTTCGAGCGTCGTCGCGAAGGCTTCGGCTTCGCCGCGCGGCCGGGTGACGAGGACGGTCTTACGGCCCGCCCGGGTCATGCGAAATATCCGGGGCCGGCGCGGCGCTTCAGCTCCTCGCCCGCGTCGCGCCCCATGCGTTCGGCGTCGGCGACCGGCCCTTCGCGGAACGTGGTCAGCAGATCCGTGCCGTCGGGCCGGACGACGAGCCCGTCCAACCGCAGCCGGCCGGCCGCGTCGATCGTGGCGAGCGCGCCGATGGGCGTGCGGCACGACCCGTCGAGCTTTTCGAGCAACCCGCGTTCGGCGCGCACGGCGTCGTGCGTCGGCGCATGGTCGAGCGCCGCAAGGAAGCCGCGCGTGCGCGTGTCGTCCAAGCGGGCTTCGATGCCGATCGCCCCTTGGGCGACCGCGGGCAGCATTTCGGAAGGTTCGAGCACGGCGCTGACCGCGTCGGTTTTGCCGAGCCGCTTCAACCCCGCATAGGCGAGGAAGGTCGCGTCGGCCACGCCCTGTTCGAGCTTCGCCAGCCGCGTTTCCACGTTGCCGCGGAACTCGACGACCGCGAGGTCCGGGCGCTTGGCCTTGAGCTGTGCCGCACGGCGCAACGACGAGGTGCCGATCTTCGCCCCCCGGGGCAACGCGGCGAGGGACGCCGCCCCGCCGCGCGCGATCAGCGCGTCGCGCGGGTCCTCGCGCGGCAGCACGGTCACGATCCCGAGCCCGTCGGGCAGCCAGGTCGGCACGTCCTTCATCGAATGGACGGCGAGATCGACCGAACGGTCGAGCAACGCCTCCTCGATCTCCTTCGTGAACAGGCCCTTGCCGCCCGCCTCGGACAGGTTGCGGTCCTGAATCCGGTCGCCGGTCGTTTTGATCGTGACGATCGCGGTTTCGAGGCCCGGAAACGCCGCCTTCAACAAACGCGCGGTTTCGTTCGCCTGCCATAACGCAAGCGGCGAGCCGCGCGTGCCGATCCGCAAAATCCCCGTCATGTTTCCCCGTATATCCCGAGAAGCTTTATCGCAAGGGAACGGTCGGCTACACAAGCGCCATGACTTTGGTGCTGGGCATCGAGACGAGTTGCGACGAAACCGCCGCGGCGCTGGTCGATTCGGACCGGCGGATCCGCGCCCAGGCGCTGGCCAGCCAAGTGCGCGCGCACGCGCCTTATGGCGGGATCGTGCCCGAGGTCGCGGCGCGCGCGCATCTGAGCGTCCTCGAGGACCTCGTGCGCGAGACCTTCGCCCGCGCGGGTGCGGGCTGGGAGGAGGTCGACGCCATCGCCGCCACGACCGGGCCCGGCTTGATCGGCGGGGTCATCGTCGGCGCCACTTTCGCCAAGGCCGCCGCGTTGGCGCGCGATCTGCCCTTCGTCGCCGTCAACCATTTGGAGGGCCACGCGCTGTCCCCGCGCTTGGTCGGCGATCTTCCCTTTCCCTACCTGCTGCTGCTGGTTTCCGGCGGGCATTGCCAATTGCTGATCGTGGAGGATGTCGGACGCTATACGCGCCTGGGCACCACGCTCGACGATGCGGTCGGCGAAGCCTTCGACAAGGTCGCCAAGCTGCTGGGCCTTCCCTACCCGGGCGGGCCGGCGATCGAAGCGCTGGCGCGCGAGGGCGACGGCGATCTTTTCGATCTGCCGCGCCCGTTGAAGGGCCGGCCGGGATGCGATTTCTCGTTCGCGGGGCTGAAAACCGCCGTGCGGCACTTGTGCGCCAAAGCGCCCGACGCGCGCGTCGCCGATATCGCCGCATCGTTCCAAGCGGCCGTCGCCGACAGCCTGGCCGACCGGACGCGCAACGCGATCCGTCTGTTCCTCGACCGCCATCCGCACGGCAAGCATCTGGTCGTCGCGGGCGGCGTGGCCGCCAATTCGGCGTTGAGGGCGCGGCTGTCGGACGTCGCGGCGCGCGCGGGCCTGACCCTGGCCGCCCCGCCGCCCGCTTTGTGCACCGACAATGCGGCGATGATCGCCTGGGCGGGGCTCGAACGCTTCGTGCGCGGCGCGCGCGAGCCGCTGGATTATCCGTGCCGGCCGCGTTGGCCGCTCGATGCGAGGGCCGCATGAAAACCGCCGCCGTGATCGGGGCCGGCGCCTGGGGGACGGCACTCGCCCAGACGCTGGCGCGCGCGGGCCTCGCGCCCGCCTTGTGGGCGCACGAACCCGACACCGCGCGCAACATCGCCGAAACCCGCACGAACGCCGATTTCCTCACGGACGTGGCGCTGGACCCGGCGATTTCGGCGACGAGCGACATTGCCGCGGCCATGGCGGACAAAGATCTGATCATGTGGGTGACGCCCGCGCAGCACTTGCGCGCCACGCTTGCCAAGGCGGCGGCACATTTGCCGCCGGCCGCACCGCTCGTGCTGGCGACCAAGGGCATCGAAACGGGCTCGGGCCTGTTGATGAGCGAAATCGCCGCCGAACTCGCGCCCGCGCACAAGATCGCGATTTTGTCCGGGCCCAGCTTCGCGCGCGAAGTGGCGACCGGCAAACCGACGGCCGTGACGCTCGCTTGCGCGGACGCCGAATTGGGCGCGCGACTCGCCGCCGCGATCGCCACCCCCAGCTTCCGCGTCTATCTGTCGGGCGACGTCGTCGGCACGCAGATCGGCGGGGCGGTCAAAAACGTGCTGGCCGTCGCCTGCGGCATCGTCGAGGGCAAGGGATTGGGCGACAACGCGCGCGCGGCGTTGATGACGCGCGGGCTCGCGGAGATGGTGCGCCTGGGTCTCGCCAAAGGCGGGAAACCCGAAACGCTGATGGGGCTCTCGGGCCTCGGCGATCTGTCGCTGACCTGCAACAACGACCAATCGCGGAACATGCGCTTCGGCATCGCGCTCGGCGAAGGCCTGACGAAGGACCAAGCGCTGGCGCATCCGGATTTGGGGCTCGCGCGGGCGGCGGTCGAGGGAATCGACGGGGCCGAATCCGTCTCCGATCTCGCCCAGCGTCTGGGCGTCGACATGCCGATCTGCAACGCCGTCGACGCGATCCTGCATCACTACGCCGAGATCGATCCGATCATGGCCGCCCTGCTCGCCCGGCCGCTGAAGGAAGAACGCGCATGAAGTACTGGCTGATGAAATCCGAGCCCGACGTCTATCCGTGGTCGAAGTTGGTGGCCGACGGCATCGGCCATTGGGACGGCGTGCGCAACCACACGGCCAAACTCAATCTGATGGCGATGCGCAAAGGCGACCGCGCCTTCTTCTACCATTCGAACATCGGCAAGGAGATCGTCGGCGTGATGGAGATCGTGGGCGAAGCCCATCCCGACCCGACCGCCGAGGAAGGTCCGTGGGTTCAGGTCTCGGTCAAGGCGCTCGCCCCCGCCGACCCGCCGCTCGGCCTTGCGGATGTGAAGGCGATGCCCGAACTCGCCCAAATGGCGCTGCTGAAGTATTCGCGCCTCTCGGTACAGCCCGTCACCCCGACCGAATGGAAGATCGTCTGCAAGCGGATCGGCGTGAAGGCGTGACCGTTCTCTGCCGCCTCGACGAGATTTCCGATCCCGGCGGCAAGGGGTTCGTGTTCGGCGAGGGCAAAGCGCGGCGCGAGATTTTCGTGATGCGCAAAGGCGGCCAGGTTTGGGGCTACGCGAATCGCTGCCCGCACGCGGGCATTCCGCTCGATTGGCAGCCCGACCAATTCCTCGACCCGTCCAAGACGCTGATCCAATGCGCCACGCATGGCGCCTTATTCGGCATCGAAGACGGGCTGTGCGTCGCCGGCCCCTGCAAAGGCAAATCGCTGACCCCGCTTTCGGTGCGCGTCGTCGAAAGCACGCTCGAATGCCCAGCCGTGGTGTGGGACACGGACGGTTAGCGCTGCCACGCGCCGAGATGTCGCAGCGCGAAGGGCGGTTTTCGGGTACCGGATCGGCTTGCCGCGCGGTGGGGCGCGGGATAAAACCTCGGCAGCGGATCGGGGATACCCCGGCCGTTCGACGCCTACGCAAAGAACACCCAGGGAGCCCGCCGATGTCCGACGAATTGTTTCCCGTGCCCGCCGACTTCGCCAAAAAGGCGTGGGTCGACGAAGCCAAGTACAAGGCGATGTACGAGCGTTCGGTGAAGGATCCGGAGGGTTTCTGGGCCGAGCACGGAAAGCGCGTCGATTGGATCAAGCCCTTCACGAAGGTGAAGGACGTCTCCTACACCGGCGACGTGCACATCAAATGGTTCCACGACGGCACGCTCAACGTGTCGGCCAACTGCCTGGACCGCCATTTGGCCAAGCGCGGCGATCAGACCGCGATCGTGTGGGAGGGCGACGACCCGGGCGAGTCCAAGCACATCACCTATAAGGAAGCGCACGAGCAGACCTGCCGCATGGCCAACGTGCTGAAGAAGCACGGCGTCAAAAAGGGCGATCGCGTCACGATCTATCTGCCGATGATCCCGGAGGCGGCCTACGCGATGCTGGCGTGCGCGCGCATCGGCGCCGTGCATTCGATCGTGTTCGGCGGCTTCTCGCCCGACTCGCTGGTCGGCCGCATCCAGGACTGCGATTCGAATTTCGTCATCACCGCCGACGAAGGCCTGCGCGGCGGCCGCAAGGTGCCGCTGAAGGCCAACGCGGACGCGGCGGTCAAATCCTGCCCGTCGGTCAAGAAAATGCTCGTGGTCAAGCGCACCGGCGGCAACGTCGCCTGGGACGCGTCGCGGGATCTTTGGTGGCACGACGAAGCGGCGAGCGTTTCGGCCGATTGCCCGCCGGTGGAGATGGGGGCGGAGGATCCGCTCTTCATCCTCTACACCTCGGGTTCGACCGGCAAGCCGAAGGGCGTGCTGCACGCCTCGGGCGGCTATCTCGTCTACGCGTCGATGACGCATCAATACGTCTTCGACTATCACGACG